>DASWMP010000186.1:0-19460 GCA_036399695.1 Thermoanaerobaculia bacterium
CGCTCGAGTCGACACGCTTGGACGCGGTGAGTTGTCCTTCACGGTGGTAATAGTCCTGATCCCAGTGCCAGACGTCGTTGATCGTCGGCATCGGGCTGTAGCTCATGCTGTCGAACTCGCTCAGCACCTTCCCGTCGATGCCTCGGATCGTCCAGTCCCATTCGGCCAGGTCGTTGATGCCCAGCCGCTCGTCGTCAGCCGTGTAGATATAGCGCTGGTCGAACGTGCTCCCGCCCGTGCGCCCCACCATCATGTTCAGGGGGTCGTACTGGTACGTCAGCGTGCCTTCTTCGCTCCGGGTCTGGTTACCGGAGCGGTCATACGGCACGTTCGCCAGACGGTTGGAGGCGACGTTCACCGGGCGCGGCTTCGGCGTGGCTCCCGTGCCGATCGTGCTCTCGATCTGGTTCCCGGCGACGTCGTACTTGTAGCTCGACGGCACACCTCTGGTGACGGCCGACATCAGGCGTCCGACCTTGTCGTAGGTGAAGACGTCGTTGCCGATGGCGATGATGTTTCCGGCGCCGTCGTACTGATATGTGCCTGATGTGATTGGCGCCGGAACGGATTCGGTCGCGGCCACGAATCGAGGCGCCGGGACGCTGCTCAGCAGGTTCTCGGGGTGATCGCCGGGATCACCGGTATTGACTCGCTGGAGGTAGAGCACCGACGGATGCTTCTGCAGCGCCTCGACGGCCGGCGGCGGCAGCGTCACCACGCGACGCGTGCGCCACTTGGCTTTGAGCTCACCACCTTGTCCGGCGAAGTCGGGCTCTTCGACCGGCCGGCGACCCTCCCCGTCCGTTCGGGGCGGCATCTGCCACGACTCCCGGAGCACCACGACGTAGGTAGCATTCGGATTGGCTGACGCAGCGGGGGGCCCCGGCTCGTCCGCGCACACGGGCACGACAACGCCGACGACGGCGAGCCAGCAGATGAATGCAATGCGCCTGAGCGTGAGCATCATGTTCGTTTTCCTCATCCTACTGCACCCGCTGCTGGAGCTCGACGATGTGCTGCGCTTTGACGAGGTAACGTCCAGGGTCGAGAGGAGAGCTGGTGTACGGCGTGGTCGGCACGCCGAGGGCCGACAGCGCGTCGAACAGGCTGCGCCGGAGCGCTTCCATGTGGGCGGCCGCGATCACCACGCCAGTGCTGGGAGCCGGGACATTCGAGGGCAGGACCTGGCTCCAGGTGACGGCCGGCCAGCCGTTGGTGGCGCGCGCGGCATTCACGGCAGTCAGCAACTCCGTAAAATGCGACAGGCTGACGAACTGGCCTGCCTGTACTGTCGAGAAACTCAGCGTCGTGGCAGCATCGACGTTGCTGTATGGCGATGCCGTCGCAGCGGAGCCATCGGCATCAACGCCACGGACGCGGTACACATAGACAACGCCGGCAGGGGCTGTATCGACGTAGCTGGTGGTCGTCAGATTGCCGGGAATGCGCTGAAAGCCAGCGCTGCCGGTCTGCCGCTCGAGCTCGTAGTGATGGGCGCCGGCGATGGCCTGCCAGGAGACGGTGATCGAGCTTACCGCCGTCCTCGTGGCGGAGAGTTGCTGGGATACGAGCATGGCGGGAAGCCGAACCGCGACTTTGATCGGCGCACTGTCGACGCTGTTGTTCGTCGTACAGCCATTCGTCACTCGTACCCAGTAATAGGTCGTCTGCGTCAAGCCACTGACGGCGAACGTCCCGGAGTTGCTGCCCACAGGGACGGACGTATCGCCCACGGCGCCGCGGTACCAATAGAACGTGTGAGGACCGGTACCGGCGGCGTGGACCGACAGCACGGTCGATTCACCCGGAGCGATGGTCTCCTCAGAGGACTGCGTCATGACTTCCGGAGGAGCACAGGAACCGACCGTCACGGTGACGTACTCACTCCAGGAGGTCGTGCAATCGTTCTTCACGTAGACGACGTAAGTCGTCGTCTGGGTGGGGCTGGCGAGATACGTCGCTCCGGTGCCGAGCAGTTGTGAGAGGTTGTCGACCGAACGCCACTCGTATTGCAACGGTGCGGTACCGGTGGCAGCGATGGATAGCTGAACGGAGCCGCCGGGACTGATCGTCTGCGACTGGGGCTGCTGCGTGACGGTCGGCGGATCACAGGGCGAAGACTGGCCGAAGGTGATCGATACCGGGCGCGGCATCGCGCCAACGTCCTGAGAATCGACGATGCCGTTGGCATGCGCTACATCTTTCATCATGCCATTGAGCCAAAAGGTCGCGTCATTCAGCACACGCTTGACGGGCGCGGTCGACCCGCTCTGGGGGACGACGTCGAGCGTGACGACCCGGCCCATGTTGTAGCCTGCCACCAGCGAGCCGCTGGAGAAGCCACATTGGTTGCAGCTCGGATAGACCGTCTCCTTCAGCAGACCAATGTCATCGTACTTGGACGTGGTGGCGATCGTCCGTACCGGGATCCAACTGCCTGCGGGCTTCGACTCGATCTTCGTCTCGCGTGTTACTTCCTGGGGAGAGGAGCGATACAGGTAATTCTCGGTGACACGCAGCGTACCGGTCTCGCCGGCGTAGTTCGGATCGTATGCCGAGGCCGCGTAGTCTCCGGGGGAGTAGTTGTAGCGGGCGGCACTCTTCAATTTTCCGAGGACACGGTTGCCGGTCTCGTTGGCGGTGCCGAAGGTGAACTCCTTTAGCGGGCGGAATGTCGAGCTGGAGACAGGCCACGGCGCATCGACACGGATCAACCGCTCGGCGGCGTCATAGGTGTAGCGAAGGTTCAGGATGGAGTGGCTTCCGATCCTGTGACGCGCCTTGCCTTTGGCGTCGAACAGCACATAAAACGTCTTGCCGCTCTCGGGGTGCTCTTCCTCCACGAGAAGCCCGCGACTATCGTATTTGAACGCGCGATATTGGGTCACATACGGCGCGACGGGCGTGCGGACCGCCGTCAGATGATCCTGCAAATCGTACTCGTACGTCGTCGTGACGTCAGTGCCGCCCACTCCCGATCCCTCCGTGATGGC
Source organism: Thermoanaerobaculia bacterium (assembly GCA_036399695.1). Classification (GTDB taxonomy): domain Bacteria; phylum Acidobacteriota; class Thermoanaerobaculia; order Gp7-AA8; family Gp7-AA8; genus DASVEE01. The sequence goes on from DASWMP010000186.1 coordinate 2,994, forward strand.
GACGAGCCGCCCGAACGAGTCGTATTCTTCGGTGACGGTGGCGTTGAGAGTCACGTTTGCGATCGTCGGTCCGAACGGGTGTGTCCGCGCGGTCAGGCGCGAGCCGACATACGCTGCGGTCGACACGGTGCCGTCCGGCTGCGTGATCGACGTAGAGCGGCCGGCGTAGTCATATGCAAACGTCGTCGGCTGCTGGGTACCCGGTTCAAGCACGGTAGCGACGCGCCCCAGCTTGTCGTATGTCTTCAGCCTCTCGCTCCAGACACTGCCGCGCGTGAGCACAGCTTCGGTGATGAGCCGGCCGAGGCCGTCGAAGTCGAACCTCCGTTGCAACAGTTCAGTGGTCGAAAATGCCGTCGTGTGTTGTTGCTGCACGAGAACGGTCGCTTGTACGGCGCCATGGGAGTAAGCGTACGTCGTCGGTGCGAACCCGTCGGTGACATGAGAGATCACGCGCCCCAGCTTGTCGTATGTAAATATCGTCTCGTCAAGAGCGGAATCGCGGCTCTTCTCGATCAGGCCAGTAGGCGCATGGACGGTAACATCGTACGTAAGAAACGTCGTACCGACGTACTTTGACGTCGTCCTCACGCCCATGTTGTTGTAGGTGTGGTCCATCCCGTAATCCGCGATGCCTGGCGGCGTCGCCGATGCTGCGATTGCGCTGAGACTGGCGCTTGCAGCCGAGGCCGTGAGCGGATGAAGATCTCCACCGTAATATCGTTCTGACGCCACATTCCCCTTGCCGTCCGGCGTATAGATGACCAGCAGGTCGGACTCGGGATGAAGCGGGTCCCCAACCACGCGACGCGCACGCATGAACCCCGTCGCCGGATCGAAGAGAAACAGGGACTTCAGCAGGGAAAGGGCGTCGCTGGTCCACGCCTGGTCGTACATGTCGAGGATCCACGGGTCATCCGGCTGAATGAGCAAATCGCCGGCAGTCGTCTTGCCGTACCTGTTGGCCAGCGGGTTGTACCGGGTGAATACGGTCCGAGACTGCTCGAGTCCCGACAGATCGCCACTGGTTGTGACCGAGCGATAGTGACCGTACCCATCGTATGACTCCACGTCGGACTCGGCACCGACGGAGCGACACGTTTTCGCGGTGACGGAGCAGGGCCCGTTCGTAAGCGAGTCGTCCCGGAACCACGTGCGCGAAGACACCATGCGGCTCGGAGTGTGCGGAGCTTCGCCGTCCTGTTCATGACGGACGTAGATCTCCTTCTTCGTCACATAGCTGGTGCCGACCTTCGCCTGCACTTCCTGCGACAGATAGCGATCCTGGGCTGGGTCGTAGACGCCATACGGTAGTCCGAAGTGGTTGCGTTTGAACCCACGTGGAGATGTGTCGGGATCGGGCTTGCCGAAATCCTGTCCCGGATAGACGCTGAAATGATTCACCACCCGATGACCCAGCGGGTCCGTCACGGTGGCGGTCATTTCGTCCCAAAGTTGCACCGTGACGTCGAGACCGACCGTCTCGTCATGGCATCGTTCCGTCGACTGGTGGTCGCCAAGCAGTTCCGCGTCATATGTCCAGACGGCGTCGCCTCCGCTGCCACCGAAGAAGGTACGGGACGCAACCTTCGTGAATGCGGACCCGAAACCAAAACCGAACCCGTTGTACGACCCGGGCCTACGCGAACAGATCTCCAGTGCGGGGATGTTGAACTCGCCGTACGCGTAGCGGACTCCCCCAGTCGTCGGGTAGTAGAGGGCAGTCAGTAAGCCTGCACCATTCTGGTCACATTCAGGTGTGACGGCGCAGTAGTCCATCGCCCATTTCGAGCAGTCGTTGAGCGTGCAGCCGGCGCCGGAGCCATCCGGCAACTGAACCTCCGTCAGCAACTGAACGTCATGAACCTGGGCCCACGAAAGGCTTGGGTCAGTATCCTGGAGGGGCTTCTTGACTTGCTTCTGCGTGTAGGTCATCCGGTACGTTGCGGTCGTGCCGCCAAAGGCGGGAACGATCACCCGCTCCACGAGTGGCCTGGAGACCCCATCATGCATGCGGTTGTCGAAGCAAACGTATCGCTTCCGATCGTAGCTATCCTTGATCTCCCAGGCGAGGTCCGTCGTTAACGCCGGGCAGGGAGTCGTTCCAATGCCGCTGCCCGTCAGGTAAACAACCGTAACGGCGTCCGGGGTTCCGGCAGCACGAATCTGCGTCAGGCGCCATTTATCGTCGCCGGAGAGGGGATCGGGCTCGAATCGACGCGTCACACCGTCAGGCGAGTCGACTTCGTTCCACGTCGCGGTCGACCGCAGGCGGAGGCGCGAGCCGTCACACGTATAGGTCGTCGAGCATCCGATGCCACAGGATGTTTCGGTGGACGACATGGCGCAATTGAAAGCGTGATCGGCACCATCAGGTGACTCGTATGTAGCGTGTACCGTGTCCGATGTCACGTCCGCCGGCACGAAGAACCGGCCCATCGACAGAACCCAGCCCATCCCGGCGTTGACGCGCCTGCCCGCAAAGGCATGGGTGTTCGGTCCCGCGGGCTCCAGATCCCACGCCTTGCTGTTGTAGTGCAGTGTCAGACCGTAGCTGAGACCACCATTCAGCGTGACAGGCGCCCCGATGGGGATCTGCACGATGACGTTGCCGTTGAATACGTTGACGCTATCGGCATCACCGAACTGGTAGAGCTTCTCCGGCTCGAAACCCTTCGCCAGCGTTGGATACTGGTCCGCGAGTACGGTGCACGACAAAGCAAGCATCAGGACAATACCAAGCAGCGCCGCCTTCATTCGCCCACCTCGACCGCGAAGTACTTCATCCAGCGGGAATCAATGGCCACCACCACGTCCCCTTTCCTGAAGTGCTCCGGCGCTGCTGGCGTGCCGGCGACCGGTAGCAGCCGGGAGATATCGAGACGTGCTTTTTCGCCGGTGCCCTGATTCTCATCCAGGCCACTATTGGCCGAGAAAGCGATACTCCAGGCCCCCTCACCGGGCCGGACCAGAAGCAGGTGGATGTCGGCCATTTCGAGCTCGAGCTTCTTCAACTGGCCGTTGTTCGCCTTCTTGAAGCCATCGGGTAAAAACGGCATCGCAACGTTCTCATAGCCGGCGCTCGGGAGGACCGCACGTCTGCCGGTCACGAGGTCGACAAAAGTCCAGATCGCGCGCGGAGGTACGCCCTCGGGATAATCCAGGGTCACGATGCCGTCGCCGTCGCTGTCCGGTACCACGCCCACACGCGGCACCACTTCCGAGTAGTACTTTTTGGCAACGCGGGCAACGCCGAAGACCACCACGTTTCCGCCCGGCGTGAGCCCCTCGACGGACACGGACGTGGCAGTGAACCGTACGGTCAATGCCGGTGGCGCAGTTTGCGCCAGCGCACCACCTGAGCATATGAGGACAATGGCGAGCGCAAGGCCGCTAAGTTTGATGGACATGGTTTCTCCTCACCCCACCATTCACTGCAGGCTGAGCAGGACGAGGATTTCGCTTTCGCCGGAGGGCGCGGAATGCCGACGTCATGACGGCATTCGTCGAGGAGAGTCCGGAAGAGACGGACAGCGGAACGGCCGACGTGGAAGTCGTCGCCGGCTGCGTGATGCGCAGCAGGCCGTTCGGATCATCCATGAATACGTTGTTTCGATTGCCGAGGGGATTGTTGGCGGGCGCGACCGCCGTGAGCTCCTGCTTCCATACGAACCCGGTCTTGACGGCGGTGCCGAAATACTCCGCCTTGAAGCGAACTCTCTTCTGCAGTGAACCGGGAAAGGGCGTTTGCCAAGAACTGAATCCATCTGTGACATAGGTCTGACACGAGAACGTCAGCACAGAGCGCAATCGGACAGGCGGGCGCGGGGGCTGCTGAGGGCAGTGGCGATGCTGTATCCGGTGGCGTCGTCCATTCGAGCAACGTACAGATAGTTGCTGTAGCTGGTCTGGGCGTTCATTACACCGAGCCGTTGCAATACGTCTTTTCATTGATTCCTTCGACAACACTCCGTGAACAGGCGGAGCTCACGCAAGCCCGCGGTCATTGACCTATGAGCACCTGACGACGACTCCCGGTCCTCATGCAGGCGCTGCATCGACACGCCTGGTGACATTTCAGCCGTGAGAGCAGCACGCTGATCAATCGCTGCTCGCAGCGGCATCCTGCCGGCCCGTCTTGCGCTGTAAAGGCGCCGGCTGGAAGCCGGCGGACCAGCCGGCAGGATGCCGGCGCTCCAGACGCTTGCGCGTACACCTCATCCGCCGCCGGATCCAGGACGACGGTGCAGCGGTCCGGCGCCGGCCGCGATGACGGCGAGGAGCCACGACGGGGTCAGGCGGTGCCCGGCGCGACTAGAACGTGCGGCGGTAGGTGTAGATGAAGGTGCGGGGGACGCAGTTGCGGATCGGGGGGGAGAATTTGGCGCTGCGGATCTCGCGGACGACGAGGAAGGCGAGGGATTCGTCGCCAGTGGTGTTGGAGACGACTTTCGTGGAGGTGACGACGCCCTGGGTGTTGACGGTGGCGTCGACGACGATGGTGCCTTTTTTCGGGGTCTCGGAGAGGCTGATAGTCGGGGTCTCGCGGAAGGCAAAGTCGGAGTCGGGAGGGCAGCCGCCGCTGCGCCGCCGCGTGCTGCTGGTGCTGCCGCTGGACCGTGACGACGAGGACGTCGACGCGCCGGGTGCGGCGACGAAGCGGGAGGCGACCCAGCCTTCTTCGCCGTTGGGCAGGCGGACGTGGGTCCAGGCTTCGTCGGCCTCGATGACGGTGAGGCGCGCGCCGCGGCGCAGTTGCTGGACGACGTCGGCGGTGGTGGAGCGTTCGCGGCGGACGTTCAGGGCTGAGGCCGTGACTTCGACGGTGGTGAGGTTGGCGGCCGGAGCCGGGGCGGTGACGGGGGACGGTTCGGGCGCGGGCTCCGGAGCGGGAGTGGGAGCGGCGCAACTGAAGGCGGTCAGGAGTATGAGGATCGGGAGGAGGCGGCGCACGGGGGGATCGTAGCAGAGCGATTTCCGATTTCCGATTTCCGGGTGGGGGTGCGGCCGGTTCAGGCTGACGATGGGACCTATGGGAGACGCGTGCCTCCCATAGGTCCCATCTGTCCCATTGGTCCCATTGCGCGCCTACAACGTTCTCCCCACCGCCGGCACGATGATGCGCAGTTCATCCATCAGTCTTGCGAACTGGTCGGGGTAAAGAGACTGAGGGCCGTCACACACCGCTTTTTCCGGATCGTGGTGCACCTCAATCAGCACGCCGTCGCCGCCGGCGGCGACGATCGCTCTGGCCAGGGGCATCACTTTGTCGCGACGGCCTACGGCATGCGACGGGTCGGCGATGATCGGGAGGTGGGAGAGTTTGTCGATGACCGGGATCGCGGAGATGTCCAGCGTATTTCTCGTGAAGGTCTCGAACGTGCGGATGCCGCGCTCGCAGAGGATCACCTCGTAATTGCCGCCGCTCATGATGTATTCGGCGGCGAGGAGCCACTCCTGGATGGTGGCGGACATGCCGCGCTTGAGGAGGATGGGCTTGCGGATCTGGCCGAGCGCGGTGAGGAGATTGAAGTTCTGCATGTTGCGGGCGCCGACCTGCAGGATGTCGACGTACTCGAGCATGCCGTCGATCTGGCTGATCTCCATCACCTCAGAGATCGTGGCCATGTTGAATTCGTCGCCGGCGGCACGCAGCAGCTTCAGGCCTTCGACGCCCATGCCCTGGAACGCGTACGGAGAGCTGCGCGGCTTGTAGGCGCCGCCGCGGAGGATGCGCGCGCCGGAGCGGGCCACACGCCGCGCGGTCTCGAACAACTGCTGCTCGCTCTCGATCGTGCAGGGGCCGGCCATGACGACCACCTCGTTGCCACCGATGGCGACGCCGCGGGCTTTGACGACCGTCTTCTCCTGCTTGAACGTGCGGCTGGAGAGCTTGTACGGCTCGCTGACGCGCACCACTTCCTGCACGCTGTCGAAGAGCTCGAACTCCCGTTTGTCGATCGTCTCCACGTTCCCGACGACGCCCAGCACCGTCTGGTCCGCGCCGGTGGAGCGGTGGACGTCAAAGCCGCGCGAGCTCAGTTCGGCGACGACGTGCTCGATGTCGTTCTCAGGGGCGTGCTTCTGCATCACGATGATCATTGGTTCTCCCTTCGCGCGTCGCCGATTCACGCTCGACACGTCTCGATTCGTCGATGATTCGTTCGAAAAGGCGGCGCACCGCCGGCTGGTCGAGCGGCCCCTGCGAGACCTGCTTGGCGTGACGCAACACGTCCTTTTCCCGTTCGGGTGAATAGATCGGGAGGGACAGCACGCCTTTGATCTCGCCGATCTCGACCGCGTATTTGGCGCGCTGGTTGAGCAGCTTGACGAGGACCTCGTCGACGCGATCGATCGCCTCGCGCAGCCGGACCAGCTCCGCTGCCGCGTCCGTGGTGTTCATGGTGGCCTCCGAGCCATAAAGCAAAAACCTCCTGCCGCGCGTGCAAGAGGTTTTGGGAGGATCGGATTCGACCGCCTCAGCGCCCCTTACGAGCGGGGCGCCGACACACACGCCCTTCGCTAGCTGTAATAGCCGTAATAGCGATAGCGGGGCGAGAAGTGGTGATTCACGATGGCTGATACGGTAGCAGGTAGGCGAGCGGCGTGGCAAGAGAGGCAGAGAAAAGCAGAAGTCAGAACGCAGAACGCAGAACGCAGAACTGAGAAAGGCCCGGGGCGGCTTCTCGTTCACAGTTCTGCGTTCTGCGTTCTGGCCTCTGCATTCGGGTTTTCTCTGCCTTCCGCCCGTCTTCCTCTCCATCTTCCGCACCCAACATTGCTAAACTCCTCCCGTCCATGCCCCCCGCTCCCCTGATCTGCGTGAACCATCCGGCGCGGCCGGCCTTTGCGGCGTGCATGTCGTGCTCGAAGCGGCTGTGTCAGGAATGTGCCACGCAGTGGGACGGCATCTGGCATTGCGCGGCCTGTCTCGGCGTGCAGCGGAGCACCACGGTACGGCGCTCGCCGGTGCCAGGGTGGCTGGCGGTCATCGTTGGAACGCTCCTCATCCTCTATGCCAGCGCGCAAATGATGGTCTGGTCCAGCGCGCTGCTCGCAGGATTGCTGTGATCCGGGCGCCGCTCTCGACGACGGCGGTGCTGGACGAGTCGGCCGAGGTCGTGAATCTGACGGCGGCACCGTGGATCGGCGTGCTCCTGCTCACGTCGATGCCGTGGCGGTTCATGCAGGTGCTGTTCTTCGACCGCCTGATGGAGGTGGGTACGAACGCACCCCGATACGGCAACCTGCTGCACGACACGGCCAACCTGACGATCGCGGCGTTCGTCGTGGCGCTGTGGGGACGCGCGGTGTACGCGCGTGCCTGCCGGCTGGCGGCTTCGCGCGGCGTGACACCGGGACGGGAAGCGCTGCGCGTCCCGGGGCCCGCGCTCGGCTCGTACATGTTCACCGGCGCGCTGGCGGAGCTGATCCGCTGGACGACGTCCATCACCTGCTTCGGCATCCCGGTGGCCCTCGCGTTCGGCGGCCTGGCCATCGGCACGATGGAGCTGAACGAGCGCGCCGGCATCGCCGGGCCGCTGGGCCACATCCGCAAATACTCGGGACGGCTGCGCATCGTCGTGGCGCTGATGTTCGTCTTCGCTGCCGCGTTCCTGGTGGCGCTGGTCAACGTGGCCATGGCCTTCAGCCTGGGCATGTGGCTCGTCAGCGCGATCGGCGGCGTGGAGCTGCCGGCGTGGGAAGTGCTGCTCAGCGCGCGCAATCGCCGCTTCCTGCTCCTTTGGTTCGCCGGCGCGCTCCTCGTGATCGAGCCCTTCTGGATCGCGGCGAACGTGATGCTGGTGCGCAAAGCGGGAGCGGAAGAGAGCGGCGACGATCTGCGCGGCTGGTTCCGCGAAGTCGGAGGAAGCGCATGATGCGGCGGCTGCTCGCGGCACTGCTCTTCTTCGTGGCCACGTCCGCGAGCGCGCTGCCGATCCACGACTACGTCGCGCGGCTCGAGCGGCTGCATGCGCTGATGCGGGCGAATCAGCTCGACGTGGCGCGCACGGAATCGGCGCTGCTGCTGCGGGCGCGGATCGAGATCGGGACGCAGCGCTTCAACGCCGACGACTCGCTGCTGCAGGCGATCTCCGTCTCGAAGCAGCGCGACGCGCACCTGCAGAGCCGCCTCGCCGCGACGATCGTCGAGCTCCGCCGCGTCGCACCGGCCGGCAGCACGACCGTCGACCCGAAGATCCTCGCCGCCATCGTGAAGGAAGAGGCGGTAGCCGAGCTGAAGGCAGGCGGCGACGCGCTGCCGATCGACGAGAACCTGACGGTGAACCAGCGCCTCATGAGGATGATCGAGGACACCATCGCGTGGATCGGCGACGTCCTCCTCAAGTTCTGGCAGTGGCTCGTGCAGTTCATCCCGGACGAGATGACGACGCCCGGCGGCAGCGGACGCGTGAGCTGGATCGTGATCGTGACGGTCGGGCTGATCGCGATCGTGCTGCTCATCCTGGCGGTGCGGGTCCTCCGGCGCAGCCGCGCGGCCGCGCCGGAGCCGATCGAGTCGACGGAGCTGCTCGGTTCGCGCAAGGACGAAGACCCGCTCTCGCGCGGCGCGGGCGAATGGGAGAAATACGCGGCGCAGCTCGCGGCGGCAGGGCGCATCCGGGAAGCGATCCGGGCCTGGTACCACGCGGTGCTCGTCACCTGCTACGCCTCCGGCATCCTCCATTTCCGCAAGGGCCGGACGAACTGGGAGTACATCTCGCTCCTCGGACCGCAGGTATCGTGGCGCCCGGAGCTCATCGAGCTGACGCGCCGCTTCGAGGTGGAGTGGTACGGCCACACGGAGAGCAGCAGCGAGGCGCTCGAGGATTGCAGCGCGCGCGCACGGCAGATCCTCGAGGCGATCCGCCGTGAGAGGAGCGCCGCATGAAACGCTTCGTCTTCGTCGCCGCGATCGCCCTCTATTTCATCGCCACGGTGGTCTGGATCGCCTCGGACCGGCGCATCTCGCGCCAGGCGTTCGGCGATTACTCGACGGCGAACACCGGCGACGCCGGGCTGTCGCACGCCTACAAGTACCTGCAGCGCACGGGACGAAAGACGGCCCTCCTGACGACGATCGTCCGCCCGGGCGTGCTGCCGAAGAACGCGGTGCTCTTCCGCGCCGGCATCTACGTCTCTCCTTTCCTCGAGGAGCTCGAAGAGCGGATCGAGGAGGAGAAGGAGAAGCAGGACGCGAAGAAGGGGAAGAAGCCGGCGAAGAAGAAAGAGCCTCAGGTCAATCCGCTGCTGAGCGACGAGGAAGAGGAGTTCATCCGCGGCGGTGGACGGCTGGTCCTCGCGGTGGCGGGCGAAGCGGGTCCGATGGAGACGCGCAACCTCACGCACCGCACGGCGCAGAAGGTCTTCCCGATGTTCGCGGGCGTCGATTCGCTCGTGCTGCCGAGCCCGCGCGGCTACACGCTGAAGTCGCTCTCGCCGCGGATGCACGCGCTCTTCACCGCCGGCGGTCACGTGGTGATGGCGCGGGAGACGATGGGCCGCGGCGACCTGATCATGATCGCCACACCGGAGCTGCTGCAGAACCAGCACCTGTCGGGCTCGCGCGTCGCGCTGCTGCTCGGCCTCGCTCCGAAGAACCGGCCGGTCTGGTTCGACGAGTACGTGCACGGCCTGGCCAGCGGCGACGGCACGCTGGCGATGATGAAGGACTGGGGGCTCGGGCCGTTCCTGCTGCTCGGGACGCTGGCCACGGCGCTGCTTTTCTGGCGCAACGGCAAGCGCGTCGGGCCGCCGGACGAGGAGTATCGCGACACGCGCAGCGACGCGGTGGATCTCGTCCGCTCGCTCGGCGCGCTGTATCAGAAATCGACCACGGAAGCGGAAGCGCTGGCGCAGTACCGCGACGCGCTCACGCGCACGGTTGCGGCTCAGTCGGGTTTGCGCGGCGACGCGCTGCACCGCAAGGTCGCGGAGCTCACGGGCGGCGGGCCGCCGTCGATGCAGACCATCAATGACGCATTCAGCAAACTGTCGTCCCGCGTGTAGCGGTACTGAAGGAAGGTAACGATGCAGACCATCGCTGACATCTCCACACGATTCGGGGCGCTGCGCGAGCAGCTCGATCGGGTGATCATCGGACAGCCGCGGGTGAAGATGCTCGCCATCACGTCGCTCGTCGCGGGCGGGCACATGCTGCTCGAAGGGGTGCCGGGCACGGGCAAGACGCTGCTGTCGCTGGCGCTGGCGCGCCTGCTCGGCTGCCGTTTCCGCCGCATCCAGTTCACGCCGGACCTGATGCCGTCGGATCTCCTCGGCGCGAATATTTTCAATCAGAAGACGCAGGAGTTCGCGTTCCGCGCCGGCCCGGTCTTCACCGACATCCTGCTGGCGGACGAGGTCAACCGCACGCCGCCGCGCACGCAGGCGGCGCTGCTGGAGTCGATGCAGGAAGGGGCGGCCACGATCGACGGCGCGCGCTACCGCGTCTCGCCGGTGTTCACGGTCTTCGCGACGCAGAACCCGGTGGAGTTCGAGGGCACGTATCCACTGCCCGAAGCGCAGCGCGACCGCTTCATGTTCAAGATCAACATCGATTACCCGGAGGCGGAAGACGAGGCGCGCATGCTCGAAGCGTATGCGTCGGGCAAGCGTCTGCACGACGAGATGGTGGCGTCGCTGCAGCCGGTCGTCACGGCGGAGGAGCTGCAGCAGGCGCGGCGCACGGTGGCGGCGCAGGTGCGCGTGGAGCCGCACATCATCCGGTACATCCAGGAGATCGTCTCCCGCACGCGCCGCGACGAAGCGGTCCAGATCGGCGCCGGCCCGCGCGCCTCGCTCGCACTGCTGGAGTCGAGCCGCGCCGCCGCCGCCCTGGAAGGCCGCGACTTCATCACCCCCGACGACGTGAAGGCGCTCGTCCTCCCCGTCCTCGCCCACCGCGTGACCCTCAGCCCCGAGGCGGAGATGGAAGGGCTGGCGCTGGAGGATCTGCTGACGCGCATCTTTGATCAGGTGGAGGTGCCGCGGTGATGCGCGCTGCGCGCGTCACGTGGTCAGGGGCCGGTGGTGGGGTTTCGGTGCGGTGCACCATGACCGGGGGGCGTGGCGCCTGCACTGACGAGAGGCGCCACGGGACCTATAGGACAGATGGGACCTATGGGACCGATGAAACCCAGAGAGCTGCCGCCACAGACAACCAAAAACCAACAACCAACAACCTCCAACAAAAATCACAACAAAAACCGAGAACTGACCGCTAAAAACCACATGCGCCCCGCTCCCCTCCTGATCCGCCTCGTGGCCGTCATCGCCGTCTCGGCGTTGCTGGTGCCGCTTTATTACCCGCTGCTGTATGCGGTCGGGGGGGCGCTCGCGGTGGTGTTGGTGGCGGCGCTCGTGGAGGCGTTGCTGCTGCGGCGGGTGCGGTTCACGGCGGAGCGGCAGGCGAAGCTGGCGTTACCGCTGGACGAACGGGAATCGACGGAGGTGCGGATCACGACCAGCTCGACGGCGAAGCTGCGGCTCGTCGTGCGGCAGCGGTGGCCGAAGCTGGTGTCGCCGCAGTCGGTGATGCTGCAGGCGGTGATCCGTCCGGGGGAAGTGCTGCCGCTGACGATGCCGGTGCGGGCGATCGCGCGGGGCACGGAAGCGATCGAGCCTGTCTGGGTCGGCGCCACGCGCTGGGGGCTCGTCGAGCGCATCACGGCCGCGGGCGGCGCAGGAATGCTGTACGTCATCCCGAACCTGCGCGCCGTCAAACGCCTGCACAAGCAGCTCAACGCCTTCGCCCTCCGCTCCCTCGGCGCGCGCAACTCGCCGCGCATCGGCAAGGGACGGGAGTTCGACCGGCTGCGCGATTACGTACGCGACGACGACTACCGCGACATCGCCTGGAAAGCGTCGGCGCGTCACGGGCGGCTGATCGTCCGCGAGTTCCGCACCGAGCGCAGTCAGGACGTCATGATCGTGCTCGATCAGGGGCACCGTATGGCCGCGCGCGTGGAGCAGATCACGCGGCTCGACCACGCCATCAACGCGGCGGTGCTGCTCAGCTACATCTGCAACCGGATGGAGGACAAAGTCGGTCTCGTCTCGTTCGACACGGAGGTCGACAAGGGCATCATCGCCGGCCGTGGCGCCGCGCACCTGCGCGCCGTGACGTCCTACGTGAGCGGCCTCGAAGCGGAGTACCGCCACACCGACTACCTGGCGATGGCCGCCAGCCTGCGCCGCCGCCTCCACCACCGCACGCTCATCCTGATCATGACGGTCCTGCCGGAACGGGAGGAACGCCACGACCTGCTGCGCGCCGTGGACATGCTCACCGGCCAGCACCTGCCGCTGTTCATCACCCTGAGCGACCGCGACCTCCGCGCCGCCGCGCAACTCCTCCCCTCCGACCGCACCGAGCTGTCCCGCACTCTCGTCGCCCGCGACCTCTGGCTCGGCCGCGTCGAGCTGATGCGCGAGCTCCGCGCCCGCGGCGCCCTGGTGGTCGATTCCACCGCCGAGGACGCGGGAGTGGATGGGGTGAATGCGTATATTGATGTGAAGAGGAGGCAGCTATTGTAAGTTTTTGGTTGTTGGTTTTTGGTTGTTGGTAGAGGCCCCGCCCACCAAACCAAAAACCAAAACCGAAAACCGACAACCACCACCAAATGAACGTCGAAACCTTCATCAACACGCGCACTCCGGTGTGGAAAGAGCTCGAGGCGCTCGTCGGGCGGGCGGAGGTGACGAAGCTCGGGCGGGAGGAGACGCACGAGCTGGTGGAGCTGTATCGCCGCACCTGCTCGGACCTGAATCGGGCGCGGTCGTATACGGCCAATCCGGAGGTGCTGGGCTATCTCAACCAGCTCACCGGGCGGGCGTACCGGTTCATCTACGCGGCGGCCCACAACACGCCCATCGGGCCGGCGTTCGCGAACCTCGTGACGCGGGAGATTCCGTCGGCGTTCCGGAAAGAGCGGACGTCCGTGATGCTCGCGGCGACGGCGTTTCTGCTGGGGGCGCTGTTCGGCGCGCTGGCCGTCATCGTGGACGTCTCGAATGCGCGGCGCCTGATCCCGCCGATGTTCTTTTCCGAGAGTCCGCGCGAGCGGGTGGAGAAGATCGAAGGGGGCAAGGAGCGGATCGAGAACGTCGAGGCCGCGCTGGTCTTCGGGGCGTCGCTCTACACGCACAACATCAAGGTGTCGTTCCTCGCCTTCACGCTGGGGGCGCTGACGATCGTCGGCGGCCTGGCCATCCTCTTCTACAACGGCGTGATCCTCGGGGCGGTGGCGACGATGTACGTCATCGACGGCGTGGCCGTCTTCTTCGTGGCCTGGGTCGGCCCGCACGGCGCGCTCGAGTTGCCGGCCATCATCTTCGGGGGTGCGGCCGGGATCGTGGCCGGACGGGCCATCCTGATGCCGGGCGTGCTCACGCGCGGCTCGGCTCTGCGGCGCGTCCTGCCGAACGTCTGGCGCATGCTCATCGGCACGATGCTGATCCTCGTCTTCGCCGGCATCATCGAGGGGGGCTTCTCGCAGTTCTCCTCGAAGTCCATTCCCTACTCCATCAAGATCTCGATGGCCGCCCTGCTCTTCACCGGCCTGATGATTTATCTGTTCATCCGCGCCGTGAGAGAGGATGCCTGACGTGCAGCCGCTCGACATCACGACCCCCGAGCACGTCCACATCCGCCTCGAGCCGGCGGGGGCGGGCAGCCGGTTCCTGGCCATCATGATCGACTCGCTGATCACGATGGGAGTCGGGGCGGCGATCGGCGTCGTGTCGATGGCGCTGCTGCCGCGGGGCATCGCCGTCGCGATCTACATCACCGTGACGTTCCTGCTGACGTGGGGCTGGCACGTGTACTTTGAAACGACGCGCGGCCGGACGCCGGGCAAGCGGGCGCTGTCGCTGCGCGTCATCGACTCCCGCGGCCTGCCCGTGTCGCTCTACCAGTCGCTCGTGCGGAACATCGTGCGGGTCGTCGACTTCGCCCCCGCGTTCTACGGCATCGGGGCCCTCGTGACGATGCTCTCCCCTACCCGCCGGCGCCTGGGCGACTATCTGGCCGACACGCTGGTGATCCGCGAAGCGGTGCCGCTGACCTGGCGCGGGCAGATCGCCGAGCGGCGCCACAACAGCCTGCGCACCCCGCGCGTGCTGCGGCTCATCAAGCACCGCATCAGCCTGGAGGAGCGGGAGTTCCTGCTCGCGTTGACGCTGCGCGCGGACAAGATGTCGGCCGCGGCGCGGTACGACCTGATGGAAGAGATCGCCGCCTCCTACCGGAAGAAGCTGGGCATCGAGGAGGAGCAGATCAGCGGTGAGAACTTCGTCCGGGACCTTACGGCCGTCATCTTCGATCCGCACGGAGCGAGGGCGCAACAGCCGGCACGGTGAGGACGGCGTGGGTGGCGTTGTCCGTTTCTCGTTGTCCGTTTCTCGTTGTCCGTGCTGCGCTGCTCGATCTGCGACGCCAGAAACTGACGACGACAAACCGGCGACGGACAACGGACAACGGGCAACGGACAACCGGCAATGGGCAACGCCCTCTCGTCTGCTACCATTGGCCGAGTCCAATTCAGCGAGGTGCATCTTGATCTGTCGTAATCATCTCGACGTGGCCGAGGGCGTGCGGCGTTGTGCGCGTTGTGGCGCGGGTTTTTGTGGCGACTGTCTGGTGGACATCCAGGGGCGTCCGTACTGCGCGACGTGCAAGAACGAGCAAATGCTCGACTTCCGCTCCGGCGTCGACCGCTCGGTGCTCAACTACGCGAGCATTGGGCAGCGTCTCGGCGCGTACCTGCTCGACGCGCTCATCATCGGCATTCCGTTCGGCGCCCTGATGATGGTTTTCATCTTCGCGAGCATCGACTTCAAGAACGGCGGCGAACCGAATCCGCTCATCAATCTGATCGCGCTGCCGATCGCGTTCGTCTTCCCGCTCTACGAAGCGCTGATGATGCAGCACAAAAACGGCCAGACGCTCGGGAAGAAGATCATGAACATCCGCGTGGTCAATGCGGACGGCGCACCGATCTCCGCCGGTCAGGCCTGGGGGCGCTCGGGCATGCGCATGGTCTTCGGTTTCCTCAGTTGTCTCGGCCTGATCGACTACATCGTCGCCTTCTTCAATACGGAAAAGACGACGATCCACGACATGGTCGCAACAACGCGCGTGGTGCAGACGTACTGACCTGACGATGTCCGCCCTCGCCTATTCCGGGCCTCAATGCCCGCATTGCAGTGAAACGCTGACCCCGGACTGGGTGCAAACCGGACGCATCACCTGCCCCTTCTGCTCGAAGCCGTTCGACGCGACGGTCTTTGACCCGCCGCAGCGGAAGGTGCGCGTCGTCGAGGTCGCGGCTGCCGGCCCGCAGGGAGCCAGCGCCTGCGCGAACCACGCGCGCAACGCCGCCGTGACGAGCTGCAACCGCTGCGGGCTGTTCATCTGCTCGCTCTGCGACATGAACACCGGCAACGGCTCGTACTGTCCGGCATGCTTTGACCGGCTGCGCACGCAGGGAGCGCCGGACGCCGGCGCGACGCGGTATCGCGATTACGTGACGATGGCGCGGCTCTCGGTGATCATCGGCCTGCCGCTCATGCTGACGTTCGTGTTTGCCTGGGCCGGCGGTGCCGCCGCTCTCTTCTTCGCCTCCAGAGGCTTCGCGCAGATCCGCGAGCGCGGGGGATCGAAGACGGGGCTGGTGATCATCGTCTGCGTGGCAATCCTGGAGGTCCTCGCCGGCCTCGGCATCATCGGCTTCTTCATCTGGGCGCTGGTGAAAGCGTGAACACGCCACCGGCACGCAAGCTCCTCGGCCGCAACAACGGCGCCGCCCAGCGACGGAAGGTCTACGAGACGCCCGAGGGGCTGGAGACCGTCTCCAGCGACATGTACGACGTCGCCCAGCAACGCGTGTTGTGGGAGGACGTGCAGTTCGTCACCCACCACAAAGAGATCGGCTGGCCGTTCGTCGTCGTGAACGGCATCGCGCTGCTGTTCTTTTTCGGCATGATGGTGCTGATGCTGTTCGCTCCCGGTTCAGGCTGGGAAGCGGCACTCGTCTTCTTCATCCTCGGCTTCCCGTTCCTCGCGGCCGTCCTCACGCGCGTGCTGCTGAAAGTGGACGTCGTGACGGTGCACGGCCGCCGCTCGCGGACAGCGATCCGCTGGACGTTCCGCAAAGCCAAAGCCCGCGCCGCCTACGCCATGATCGTCGCCCGAGCTCACGACGCCCAGCGCCGCCTCGCGCAGCAGATCCGGATGGAGGAGGCGGACTACGTGGAGGCCACGACGGAGATGCCGGAGCTGCCGCCGGTGGCGGAAGTACCGGAGGGGTAGTGATGTCCGGCAGACAGTGACGCGGAGTTTGGAGTGCGGCAGCGACGCTTCGTCATCTGCCGCTCTCCCATAGCCGCAGCGTCGAGCTGCGGCCTGCGTGGTGTACAAAGAGGGGCGGAAGCCCGACGCTTCCGCGGTAGGAAAGCGGCATCTGA
>DASWMP010000187.1:0-43030 GCA_036399695.1 Thermoanaerobaculia bacterium
GGGCACCCGCGGGCACGCTGGCATTCAATGTGGGACAGACACTCTTGTCTGTCTGCGCCCGCAGGCGCCGGTTTCTAATTTAGGCCATCAGAGTGTGTGCGCTCCGTTTTGAGACACCCTCCGTTCGCCACCGCACTCCAAGATCCCGCCTCGCGGCTACAATACCCACCGATGGCTGAAGAAACTGAAAGCGCCGCCACGCTGCTGGCGAAGCGCGAGTATGGGCGTGCGGTGCCGCTCCTCAAGCGCGAACACGAAAAGTACCCGTCGAACCCGCGCATCCGTCTGCAGTACGCCGATGCCCTCGCCGGGGCGGCGATGTACGACGACGCCGTCGAGCAGTACGAGGCGACGGCGCAGTACTACGACGACAACGGGCTGACCGTACAGGCCATCGCCGTCCGCAAGAAGGCGGAGAAGATCCGCGATCAGCTCGCGGCCAAGAACCCCGCGCCACCGCCCACGGCCGGCAAGTCGGAGCCGCTGTTCGAGCGTCCGGTGCCGAAGAGCCCTCTCTTCGAAGTGCTGACCGACGAAGAGCGCGAAGCCTTCATCCGTGAGATGGACCTCGAGACGCACGACGAGGGGAGCGTCATCATCACCGAAGGGGACCCGGGCGATTCGATGTACCTGATCGTCTCCGGCGAGGTGAAGATCTTCACGCGCAGCACCAGCGCCAACGGCGCCACGGTGTACCTCGCCAAGCTCGGCGAAGGGGATTTTTTCGGGGAAGTGAGCGTTCTGACCGGTAAGCCTCGCACGGCGACGATCACGGCCTCGCAGCGCACCGATCTGCTGCGGCTCGACAGGGCAAAGCTCGACGGCGCCCTCGCGAAACACCCCGGGATCCGCAAGGTGCTCGACGACTTCTACAAGAAGCGCGCGAATCACACGGTCGAGGCGATGATCGAGACGCTCCGCAAGAGAGGGACCTAGACGTGGCGGTTCTGCCCATTTGTAAATACGGTGAAGAGGTCCTGCGCCTCCCCGCAACGCCGGTCGAGACGATCGACGACGAGCTCCAGAAGCTCATCGACGACATGATCGACACGATGTACGCCGCTCCCGGCGTCGGCCTCGCGGCCAACCAGGTCGGCGTCTCGAAGCGCCTCATGCTCATCGACCTCTCCGTCGGACGCCGCGCCGGCGAGTGCCACGTCTTCATCAACCCGGAGATCATCGAGTCCGAAGGGGAAGTCACCGAA
The DNA here is from genome assembly GCA_036399695.1 of Thermoanaerobaculia bacterium. Classification (GTDB taxonomy): domain Bacteria; phylum Acidobacteriota; class Thermoanaerobaculia; order Gp7-AA8; family Gp7-AA8; genus DASVEE01. Next base: position 1,206 of record DASWMP010000187.1, read on the forward strand.
GAGGAAGGCTGCCTCTCGATCCCCGACTTCGTCGAAGTCGTCACCCGTCCGGAGCGGGTGAAGCTGCGCTATCTCGACCGCAAGGGGCGCGAGCGGGAGATGTGGGGCGAAGGCCTCATGGCCCGCGCGATGTGCCACGAGATCGACCATCTCAACGGGACGCTCTTCGTCGATCATCTCCGCGGCCTGAAAAAGGACCGCATCCTGAAGAAGATCTCGAAGCTCGCTAAGTCGGGGATGTGGGGCTGAAGTAGACTGCGCAAATGCGCACGACCGCGACCGTCACTGAGATCGAAGAGCTCGCGCCCGGTATCCGTCAGATCACCATCTCGTTTGGTGAAACGGAGTTCCCCTTCCGTTCGGGGCAATGGGTGAACTTTCACTTTCCCGAGGGCGTTTCGCGCGCCTATACCATCTCGTCGGCACCGCAACGGCCGGAGGCTTTGCAGCTTTGCGTGAGGGTGGGAGTCGGCAAAGGCGCCGCGGCGCTGCAGAAGCTGGAAGCCGGCGATACGGTACGCGTGGACGGTCCGTACGGCGACTTCGTTGCCCCGAGTGACGACGGCCGGGCCCTCGTCTTCCTGGCCGGAGACACCGGCATCGCCCCGGTACGCAGCATCGTCCTCGATCTGCTGGCGAACAACGATGCGCGCGACATCACGGTGCTCTACGAGCCGGACAGCCGCTACATCCTCTACTCGGGCGACTTCGACCCGCTGGCCCGCGCCGGCCGCATCGTCCACGAGAGTGGCCCGATCGACACCCTGATCGAGCGCAACCGAAAACGCCTCGGCGACACGATCGTCATGGCCGTCGGCTTCGACCCCTTCCTCGAGCGCACCCGCGGCGCGCTCGAAGCCATCGGCATCGACTGGCGGGAGATGATCAGCGAGTCGTTCGGGCCGCAGCCGTAGCGCGTAGCGCCCTACGGGCGCGGTTTTTGGTTTTCGGTTGTTGGTTTTTGGTTTCGCACCAACAACCAAAAACCAACAACCAGAAACCGCCTCACCGCAACCATCCCGGCATCACCCCCGCGCGGCGTGCTTCCTCGCGAAAGTCGGTGCGGGCGCGTTCGGCGCGGGTGAGCTCCAGCTCGGCGCGGGGGATTTGTTCTTCCGTGCGGACGAGTCTCGAGGTTTGCCAGGTGAACTGGTGCGGCCTGAAACCGAGGATGAGGAAGGTGTTGATCTCGGCGCGGAGCTTTTCGAGGCGGGCGTGGAGGAACTGCAGCTCTTCTTTGGCGCGGAGGACCGCCTCGTCGTGGTCTTTGGCGCGGCGGCGCCAGTAGGCTTCGTCGTCGTTCTCCGGCTTCTTCTCGACGACGTCGACAGTGGACGAAGGCTTCAGCGGCGCGGCCGGGGTGCCGGAGTGGTTCTTCGACAGCTCGCGCAGGAGGCGGTCGCGCTCCTCCGGCGTCACCTTCAGCTTCTTCGTCGTCTCCGTCTCCGCCGGCTTTTCCTCGGCGGCGAGGCGTGTTGCTTCCTCGTCCACTTCCGCGACCGGCATCGAGAAGAGCTGGCCGTCCACCTTGAAGACGACCACGCCGCTTTCGGTGCGCGGCGCCTCGTCGGTCTCGATCCGTTCACCGGACTTGAGGACGAGGACGATCAGGAGGATGCCGAGCGAGTGCATGACTTAAGATCCCATCATGCCGAACTGGGCGTACCTCCTCAACAATTTCGCCTACAACGTTTCCCTCGCTATCTGGATCGGTGGCGCGGTGGTCCTCGGCGCGTTGACGGCCCCGGCGCTCTTCCGGGCGCTCCCCCGGTTGCAGGCCGGCAGCATCTTCGGCCCGACGCTCCGGAAGTTCGGCCGCATGCGCCTCGTTACGGTCGTGATCGCCATTGCCGCGGCGGCGGTCAAGCACTTCGTCTGGGAAGACGGCCGTTCCACGGTCTGGATCGCCATCCGCTGGGTGGCTCTCGGCATCATGGCGTTCGCCATCCTGTATGAAATCGGCTTCCTGGAGCGGGCGCTGGAGGCGCGCCGCGTGCATCTGACCCCCGAGATGCCCGAGAGCGATCCGCAACGCCAGCAGTTCAACGTTCTGCATCATCGGGCCGAGAGTCTGATGAAAGTTTCGGTGGTGGCGGCCGTCGTCGCCCTCATGCTGAGCTAGAATCCGCCCGACCTGCATGGGAAGTACTGTCCCGACGCTGCACGTCCACTGGGTGGTGATCGCCATCATCTGTGGCTTGCTGTACCTGATCTTCGACGCGCTGCGCTCTTTTGTGCTCCAGCTCAGCCCGGTGCGTCTGCGCCGTCTGGAAGGGCAGGAGGGGAGTCCGCGCTGGTCTAGCTACGACGCGCAGAACTTTCAGCTCGTCAGCGGCGCGCTGCTCCAGATCGCCCTCGTCGTCGCCGGCGGCGCCACCGTCATGGCCATGCCGGCGCTCACCGTGGGTCAGGCCGTCCTGCGGGCCACGATCATCTGGGCCGCCATCATCATGATCTGGAAGTTCCTCCTGGCTCTCGTGCCGGAGGAGCTCAGCGAGCTCACGCTGCGGGCGCTGATCCCGGTCTCGCATTTCTTCTACTACCTTTTCTGGCCGGTGCTCTATCCGCTGCGCCGTCTGCACGAGCGTCTCGACCGCGACAACGAGGACGATGACGACGAGGAGGCGACGGCCGAAGAGGTGCAGGCGTACATCGACGTCGGCGAGGAAGAAGGCATCCTCGAGGGGTCGGAAGGGAAGCTGCTGCAGCAGATCGTCGACTTCGGCGACCGGCTGGCGCACGAGCTGATGACGCCCCGCATCGACGTCCACGCCTTCGACGCCAAGCGTCCGCTCGACGATCTGGCACGCGAGTTCAGCGAGTCGAAGTACTCGCGCATCCCCATCTACACCGAAAGCATCGACCAGATCACCGGGATCGTGCACATCAAGGATCTGTTCGACGCCGTCCTGCGCACGGACCGCGTCGTGCCGGTCCCGGAGCTCGCCCGGCCGCCATACTTCGTCTCGGAGACGAAACGGGTCTCCGAGCTGCTGCGCGAGTTCCAGAGCGAGCACCTCCAGGTCGCCGTCGTCGTCGACGAATATGGCGGCACGGCCGGCATCATCACCATCGAGGACATCCTCGAGGAGATCGTCGGCGAGATCAGCGACGAGCACGAGTCCGACGAAGCGACGATGGTCGACCTCGGCAACGGGGAGTACCTCGTCAGCGGCCTCCTGCGCGTGGAAGCGCTCGAGGAGACGCTCGACGCCACGCTCTCCGGCGACGACTACGAAACCGTCGCCGGCATGATCTTCACGACCCTCGGACGGGTCCCCGCCGTCGGCACCATCGTGACGAAGAACGGCTTCCGCTTCGAAGTCGACCGCGCCGACCGCCGCCGCATTTACCGCGTGAAAGTGGCCCAGGACCCGAATTGGCGTCCCGAGGATCAGGAGGATGAGGACTGATGAAGCGTTGCCCGTTGTCCGTTGTCCGTTCCCCGTGGTGCAGAGACGGAAAACGGGCAACGGAAAACGGACAACGATCCGGTAGACGACATGCCCACTGAAACCAACGACCCCTCCGCCAACGAGAAGCGCTCCCGCTTCGGCACCGTGGCTTTCGTAGGGCGGCCCAACGCCGGCAAGTCGACGCTACTGAACCGGATCCTCGGGCAGAAGGTGTCGATCGTCTCGCCGAAGCCGCAGACGACGCGCAACCGGATCGTCGGCATCCTCAACGATCCGCGCGGCCAGCTCGCGCTGCTCGACACGCCCGGCATCCACCGGCCGCTGCACAAGCTGAACGTGCGGATGATGGATCACGTGCGCTCGTCGCTCAGCGAGGCGGACGTGGTGGCGCTGATCGTCGACGCTTCCGAGCCGTTCGGCAAAGGCGATCAGTTCGTGATCGAGATGCTCCAGCAGGCAAAAGAGCAGCACGAGGTCAAGTACGTCGCCATCCTGAACAAGATCGACCGGCTGAAGAAGAACAAGCTCCTGCCGCTGATGCAGCAGTACAACGACATGGAGCTGTTCGACGACATCGTCCCGATCTCGGCGACGGCCGGCGACGGCATCGACCAGTTGCTGACGCTCTTCTTCTCCAGCGTCGAGCCGGGAGAGGCGCTCTATCCGACCGAGGATTACACGACCCAGCCGGAGCGCTTCTTCGCCGCGGAGCTCGTGCGCGAGAAGGTGCTGCTGCACACCTCGGAGGAATTGCCCTACACGACGGCCGTCAACGTCGACCGCTTCGAGGAAGACGAAGACACGGGGATGCTGAGCATCTGGGCGACGATCTTCGTCGAGCGCGATTCGCAGAAGGGCATCGTCGTCGGCAAACAGGGGGCGATGATCAAGCGCATCGGCACCGAAGCGCGCCAGGACCTCGAAGCCGCGCTCGGGACGAAGGTCTTCCTCGACCTCCACGTCTCGGTCCACGAGCGCTGGCGCGAGGACGAGCGGTTCCTGGGCGAGCTCGAATGGCCGCTCGGCGGCCAGTGACCTGACGATCTCGGATGTAGGACAGACACTCTTGTCTGTCCTCGCGCGGGTCGAGCGGACAGGCAGGAGTGCCTGTCCTACATTTGAGTTGCCACCCTTCCGGCACACGATCCGGCCTGCCGTTCTGCACACTTCGGAAAGCACAAATCGGCAATCCGAAACGGGCCTTAAAAATCTCCGCCACGACGCGAAAGTTTCACTACCATACGGTGAATTCAATTCGCAGAAATCGAGGAGGTTTGATGGTGGATAGACGCATTTTACGGGCCTTTCTCCTTCTATCCGTCTTTGCTCTAGTGGCACCTTTTGCATTCGCGCAGCAGACAGGGTCGATCAGCGGGAAGGTCACATCCGTCGATGGTCAGGGCCTCCCTGGCGTGACGGTCGAAGCGACATCCACGGCATTGCCTCAGCCGCGCACCACGATCACCACGGAAGGCGGCGAGTTCCGCCTGCCGGCTCTGCAACCGGGTTCGTACACGCTGACCTTCAGCCTGGCCGGCCTCGAGACCCGCACGCGTACCGTGCAGGTCGTGCTCAGCCAGGAAGCGACGGCGAACGTGACGCTCGGCATGTCCGGCGTCTCCGAGACCGTCACGGTCACGGCCGAGCAGACGATGGTCAACCCCAACACGACGGCGATCGAAAGCTCGCTGTCCGATGAGGTGCTCGAGCAGCTTCCGATGAGGCAGGAGTATCGCGACCTGCTCAAGCTCGTTCCGGCGGTGCAGTACAGCGAAGACGCGATCCGCGGCCCGTCAGCGGGCGGCAGCGGTCAGGACAACGTCTACCAGTTCGACGGCGTCAACGTGTCGCTCCCGCTGTACGGCAACCTCTCGGCCGAGCCTTCGTCGCACGACATCGAGCAGGTCTCGATCGTGCGCGGCGGCGCCAAGGCCGTGGACTTCAACCGCGCCGGCGGCTTCACGATCGATACGGTCTCGAAGTCGGGCACGAGCGAGTTCATGGGGCAGGTGACGTACCAGGTCCAGAATCACTCGTTCTCCGCCGACGAGCGCAATGGCGGCAGCCAGTTCGAGGAAGACAAGACGTGGGGGACGCTGAACCTCGGCGGTCCGCTCCTTCGCGACCGTCTCTTCTTCTACGGCTCCTACTATCGTCCGACCATCTCCCGTGAGAACCGTTCGAACCTCTACGGCGACGTGCCGGAGTACGGCAACACGCGCGACGAGGTCTTCGGCAAGCTCACCTACACCCCGACCAGCAACATCCTCCTCAACGGCAGCTACCGTCACTCCGACCGCGAGGTCGAGGGAACGGGCGTGACCGACGCGACGCGCGCCGGTACGGCGTCGCAGGGCGAGGAATCGCGCTTCCGCATGGGCATCCTGGAAGGCTCCTGGGTCATCAACAACCGGAGCGTCGCCAGCGCCAAGTTCACGAACTTCATCAACGAGACGCTGAGCCGTCCGGACAACGTCGTCGACGTCGGTCTCTCGGTCACGCCGGGCGCTCGGCTCGACATCAACAATCTCGACCAGATGGGTCTCTTCGTGGTCCCCCGTCCGCTCGCCGGACAGACGGCCTTCAACGAGTTCATCGCGCCGATCATCCAGCGCTACGGTTACGTCGAGAACGGCACGCGCGTCGGCGGCGGCCGCGTGGGCGTCGATTCGACGTTCAGCGCGGACGACTTCTATCGCGACAGTGCGCAGCTCGGCTACGACCTCACGATCGGCAGCACGGTCTCGAACGACATCCACATCGGCCTGCAGTGGTACCGCGACGCCGAGGAGCTCGTTCGTACGTCCAACGGGTGGGGCCGCATCGAAGTGCCGGGCGGCCGCGTGAACTTCAACGGCCAGCCGGTGTTCTACCAGGCCATCTTCGAGCAGCAGTCGCTGTCGGAGTCGGTGCCGGCCATCCGCGGCGAGTTCGAGTCGAGGAACCTCGAGATCAACGACACGATCAAGTGGAACGATTTCTCGTTCAACGTCGGCGTGATGCTGAGCCAGGACACGCTGTACGGTCAGGGCCTGCGCGAAGACCCGTCGACGCTGTCGGGCTACGTCCGCGCCCCGGGCAACAAGTACGTGATGCACGAGGTGGACTGGCAGGATCAGATTCAGCCGCGCCTCGGTACCACCTGGGCCTACAACGGCGTGGACACGGTCTACGTCAGCTACGCGAAGTACAACCCGGCCGTCACGTCGCTGCCGCGCGCCGCGTCGTGGGACCGCAACCTTTCGCGTGAGATCACGGCGAACTTCGATCAGAACGGCGTGCTGATGGGCGTGACGCCGCTCGTCGGCTCGTCGGGCAAGCTGTTCGAGGAAGGCATCAAGCCGCGCTACACGGACGAGTACCTGCTCGGTACCTCGCAGCAGATCAACAACCGCTGGACGGCGCGCGCCTACGCCCGTCACCGCTACTCGGCGAACTTCTGGGAAGACACGAACAACAACGCCCGCGTTGCGTTCGCGCCGCCCGAGGGAGTGCCGCGCGACCTGTACATCCCGAATCTCGCCGACCAGATCGCGCAGATCGGCGGACCGAACGCCACGTACGTCATCGCGGAGCTCGACGGCGCCTTCACGAAGTACTACGAGGTGACGGCGGAATCCGACTGGCGCAGCGGCAATATGTTCGTGCGTGGCTCGTACACCTGGAGCCACTACTACGGCAACTTCGACCAGGACAACACCACGACGGTCAACGACGCGAGCAGCTTCGTCGGCTCGTCGTTCATCGGTGACGGCGCCGGCCGCCAGATCTGGAACAACCGTTACGGCGATCTCCGCGGCGACCGCCGCCACATGCTGAAGGTCTACGGCTTCTACAGCCTGCCGTGGAACGCCTCGGTCGGCGCCTTCAGCGTCTACCAGTCGGGCCAGCCGTGGGAAGCGTGGAACGTCGAGGTGTACCGCAACCTGACGACGTCGCTGGACGACACGGCCCGCTACGCCGAGCCGGCTGGCTCGCGCCGTACCGACGCGCACTACCAGTTGGACTTCAACTACACCCAGAACATCCCGATCCGCGGCTACAACTTCCAGCTCGCGGCGGACATGTTCAACGTCTTCGACAAGCAGACGGGCTACAACATTCAGAACAAGGTGAACACCGCCGCCTTCGGCACCCCGCGCAGCTTCTACGATCCGCGCCGGTTCCAGTTGGCCATGCGGTTCCAGTTCTAAGTTTTTCGATTCAACGATGCAGCAGGGCCGGCTCGCAAGAGCCGGCCCTTTCTTTTATCCACTCCTAAACTCGCTTATCGGAACAGGCGCTCTCGGTCGATGAGTGCGCGGGTGGTTGCGTTGGCGCCGGCGCGGGCCTTGGCGATGCGCTCGGCGCGATCGGGCTCGTTGAGCAGCACGCTCACCTGGGCGCGTTTGAACAGCGCGAGCGGGTACTCGGGATGCGTCGGCGGGACGCGGTCGAGCGCATCGCGCGCTTCGGGCAGGCGATTCGACGCGAGATACAGAACGCCCAGTTCCAGATCCGTCCCGGCTTTCGCCCTCTCGAGCGCGTCGATCGCGGCTGCCGTCTGACCGTTCTCCATCGCCAGGCGGCCGAGGTGGACCAGCTCCGCCTGCGAGAGCGTCTTCAGGCCGGCGATGCGCTGCCGGAGCGCGAGCGCCTCGGGCAGGCGTCCCTGACGCTCGCGTACCGTCGCCAGCGCTTCCAGGGGCGGCAGGCGCTCGGGGGAAGCGGCCACGATCTGTTCGAGCATCGGGACGGCGCGCTCCCACTCGCGCGTCTTCGCGTAATGCAGCGCCAGATAGACGCGCACGTCCTCCGACTGCGGTGCGATGGCCTCGGCACGGCGAAAGGCCGCGAGGGCCGCGTCATCGTGACCGAGCGCTGAATGCGCGGCGGCGAGACGCAGCGCCGCCATCAGGTTCCGCGGATCGGAGGCGAGGATCTTCTCGAAGATCGGGATCACGGCCGCGTACTGCTCGCGCGTGAAAAGCACCGACGCACGATCGAGGTCGTCGAACAGATGGACCATGTCGCGCGGACGCGGTGCATCCTTGCGCACGACCGGCTTCGTCGCGGACGTGATGTACCCGAGGCTGGCGAGCTGGCGCTGCTCCTCGGCGGTGAGCGTCTCGGACGTCGGCGGCAGCATCGAGGGGAGCGGATACTCCTGCAGCGTCTTGCGCACCTCGCGTGAAAGCGTTGCTGAGGCGCCGAGGTCGCGCGTCTCCGCCGGATCGGCGACGACGTCGTAGACCTCGAGCTGCCCGGCGTGAATCGTCTTCTGGCGGCCGTCCACGGCCATCACCTGCGGCTGCCAGCCGAACTGGAGGAACGGAACCATCGCCTCGCCGGCGACGACCTCCGTGCCCGCGCCGCGCAGGCTGTGCTCCGCGCCGGCACCGGCCCAGTCGAGGATCGTGTGAAAGATGCGGCGCGTGCTGACGGGCGTGTCGACCACACCGGCCGGCGCACCCGGTCCTGCGATCAGCAACGGCACATGCATCACGCCCTGATAGAGCAGGTTCCCGTGCTGCGCCTCGCCATGTTCGCCGAGGCCCTCACCATGATCGGCGGCCACGATCACGGCGCCGTTCGGCCGTTGGGCGAACGCCGTGAGCAGCCGGCCGAGTTGCGCGTCCATCGTGGCGATCTCGCCGAGGTACGACGGCTCGTATGGGTAGTGCGGCTCGAAGTAATGCACCCAGAGGAACAGCGGCTCCGCCGATTGCGCTCCGAGCCACGCCAGCGCGCGGTCGGTCGTCTCCCGCGCGGCGCGTTCGTTCTTCGGATCGGCGTCGTCGTACACCTCGAACCCTCGGGCGAGGCCGAAGCGCTTGGCCAGCGGGAAGGCTGAGACGAAGGCCGCCGTGTGGTAGCCACGCTCGCGGAGCCGCTCGGAGATCAGCGGATGGGTGGGCGCGAGCTGCCGTGCATTCTCGTGGATCCCATGGCCGGCCGGATACATCCCGGTGAGCATCGACGTGTGCGAGGGCAGCGTCTGCGGCGCCGCGGCATAGGCCTGCATGAACCGCCGGGAGCGCGCCGCCAGCGCGTTGAACGATGGCGTGGAGACGCCTTTTGCTTCCGGTCCGACGGAATCGAAGCGCGTCGTATCGAGCGTGACGAGGAGAATCGACGGGGGAGGGGCGGTGGCTGGCGCGGGCGTCTCCGGTTTCGAGCACGCCACGATCGCCATCGCCATCGCCAGGATCGAGCGACGGAGCATCCGTTGGTTCTAACACGGTCGTACAATCCCGCGCCATGCTGAACTACATCTGGTTTGCGCTGATGGCGATTGCACTCGTGGTGGCGGCGTTCAACGGCACGATCGACGGCGTCACGAAGGGGGCGGTCGACATGGCGAAGACCGCGGTCGAGATCGCGATCGGTCTCGTCGGGATGATGACGCTCTGGCTCGGGATGATGAAGATTGCCGAGGCCGCGGGCCTGGTCGCCCTCCTCGGGCGGATCATGCGTCCGCTGGCGCGATGGCTCTTCCCCGAGGTGCCGCCCGATCACCCGGCGGTCGGCTCGATGGTGCTGTCCGTCGCGGCGAACATGCTCGGCCTCAACAACGCTGCCACGCCGCTCGGCATCAAAGCGATGGAAGAGCTGCAGACGCTGAACGACGAGAAGGAGACGGCCACCAACTCGCAGGTCACGTTCATGACGCTCAACACGGCCGGGGTGCAGCTCATCCCCGCCACGATGATCGGCATCCTCGTCGCCGCGAAGTCGAACGACCCGACAGCCATCATCGCCCCGACGCTCGTGGCCACGTTCATCGGCACCGTGGTCGCGGTGCTCGTGGCGCGCGTGCTGGAGCGCTTCTATCCGCGGCCCAAGCTGGTGCAGCCGGCTGACGTCGAGGTGCAGTCATGATCCGCGAGATCCTCGGCGCGATCTCGCTCTGGGCCATGCCGGTGCTGCTCGTGGCCATCCCGCTCGCCGGGATCGTGCGCAAGGTGAAGGTGTTCGACGTCTTCGTCGACGGCGCGAAGGAAGGCTTCGACGTCGCCATCCGCATCATCCCGTTCCTGGTCGGGATCCTCGTGGCCATCGGCATGTTCCGCGGCTCGGGGGCGATGGACATGCTGACAAACGCGTTGCGGCCGATGTTGAACGCGGTCGGCTTTCCGGCGGAGCTGTTCCCGCTGGCGGTGATGCGCACGCTGTCCGGCAGCGGCTCGCTCGGTTTGACGACGGACCTGATCACCACCCACGGACCCGATTCACTGCTCGGCCGGATGGCCGCCACGATGTACGGCAGCTCGGAGACCACGTTCTACGTGATCGCGGTGTATTTCGGCGCCATCGGCGTGAAGCGCACGCGCCACGCCGTGCCGGCAGCCCTGGTGGGCGATCTGGTGGCGGCGGTGGTCACGGTGATGGTCTGCCTCTGGTTGTTCTAATCTCGGAGTGCGGTGGCGAACGCCACCGCTCTTTTACACGTGTAGCAGAGCGGCGGCGTTCGCCGCCGCACTCCGAGATCTAAGCGGCAACCGGCCGCCGGGAGACCGTGTACACCAGCGCTCCCACCACCAGCGCAATCGCTGCCGCCAGGAAGTTGAACCGGTTCAGCGTCAGGAACAGCAGCAGCGAGATGATCGTCCCGAGAATGGGCACGAACAGCGGCACGCGGAAGCCGCCTTCGCTCCGTTTCCGGAGCAACGGCACGGCGGCGCAGGTGAACAGATACGTCGTCAGGCGCGCGACGGCCGAGAGCATCGCGAGCTGCGCGAAGGAGCCGCCCAGCGCGAGCGCCAGCGCGACGAGCATGTGGATGACGATGGCCACGCTCGGCGTGCGGAACGTCGGGTGCACGTACGAGATCGGTCCCATGCGGCGGTCGAGCGAGAGGGCGTAGAGCATGCGCGAGCCTTCGAGCATCGTGCCGGAGTTCGTCCCCGCCATCGACAGCAGTGCACCGATCGTGACGATCATCCCGCCGAGCGGGCCGATGAGGGCACTGGCGGCGGAGGCGATCGGACGTTCGCTCGTCGAGAGGTCGCGCAGCGAGGCCATGGCGCCGAGCTGCGCCAGGACGTAGATCGCACCGATGGCGGCGATGCCGGCGAGCAGCGCCAGCGGCAGGTCGCGGCGCGGGTTGCGGAACTCGCCCGCCGGGACACCGAGGTTCTCGAAACCGGCGTACGCGAAGAGCATGAAAAGCGCCGCGCTGCTCCAGTCGGTGCCGGGGCCCGGCAGCGTGAACGACTGCGGCAGCGGATTGTGCTTCCACATGACGAGTGCCAGGATGATGAAGCCGACGAGCGGTACGAGCTTGCCGAAGGTGAAGATGTAGATGGAGGCGGCGCCGTACTTCACGCCGAGGAAGTGGATGATCGCCAGGAGCAGGATCGTCAGCGTGATGACCATCGCCCGTGCGACGCCCTTCTCCACCTCGGGGAAGAAGAACGCCAGCGCGCGCACGAAGCCGTTCGACAGCGACGCCAGCGACGTCACGCGCGCGATCCAGTTCATCCAGCCGGTCTCGAAGCCGACGAAGTCGCCGAAGGCCGTCTTCGCGTAGAGATACGCGCCGCCCGGCTCACTGAAGTGACTCGACGCCTCGGCGAAGCAGAGCACGAGGATGAACACCGGCACCGCGAAGATCAGCGGCGCCCAGAGCGAGAACGCCCCGAGGAGCTTGAACGACTCGTAGGGGAGGAGGAAGACGCCGGAGCCGACGACGGCATTGATGCACATCGCCACGAGACCCCAGAAACCGACGGTGCGGACCAGCTTTACAGACGATTCGGTCATTCGCTCTCTTTCGTGCTGGGAACTTTTGGATGCGGGGCATGGTGACGGAGCGGAGCGGAATGTTCAATGGAGATTACGGTGGAGTCACCGGAGAACGATGCGACCAATAGGACCCATAGGACACATGGCTCCGCGCCGCGGCAGCTCTCCTATAGGTCCTATCTGTCCCATAGGTCCTATGGGTCCTATCGTTCTCCTGACGCTCGGTACCCCCGCCCCCGGATCGTCTTCCCCGGCAGCGCGCCGGTCATCTTCCCATCGCGGAGCACGGGCACGCCGTTCACCACCACATCGCTCACACCTTCGGAGTAATGGTGCGGGTCCTCGAACCTCGACAGATCGCGCACGTTCGCGGGATCGAACACCACTACGTCCGCTTTCATCCCTTCGCGGATCACGCCGCGATCGGTGAAGCCGGCGCGGAGGGCGGCCTGGGAGGTCAGTTTGCGCACCGCTTCCTCGAGAGTGAAGAGCTTCACGTCGCGGACGTAGTGGCCGAGGACGCGGGCGAAGGTGCCGTAGGCGCGGGGGTGGACGTAGCTGTTCGACGCGATCGTCGACGGCGTGGGCGCGCCGGAGTCGGCCCCGACGGAGACGAACGGCTGCTTCAGCGCGTACTGCACGTCGTCCTCGTGCATCGAGAAATAGATGACGAACGGCGAGCTCTCGTTCTCCTCGAACAGCTTCACCAGCGCCTGCTCGGGCGCCACGTTCATGTCGCGGGCGATCTCCTCGATGAACTTCTTCGCGTACTGCGCCTGCGCCGGATTGCCGATGCGCGCGACGAAAATGCCTTTCTCGCCGCGACGTGCCACCTGGGCTCGGAGCGCGTCGATGATGCGCGCGCGGTCTTCCGGCTTCTTCAGCCGTTCGCGGAAATCGTCGTAGCCGCCGTTCATCGCCCAGTCGGGGGCGAGGGTGCTGAGCGAGGTGCCGGAGGCGGGATAGGGATAGACGTTCGCCGCGACGTCGATGCCGTTGCGGCGCGCTTCTTCGATGCGCTCGATGACGTGCGGCATGCGTCCCCAGTTCGGCCGGCCGCCGAGCTTGAGGTGCCAGATGTTGACCGGGATGTTCGCCTCGCGGCCGATGCGGAACGCTTCGTCGAGCCCCATGTCGATGCGGTCGCCTTCATCGCGCATGTGGGTGAAGTAGACGCCGCCATGCTTCGCCGCGACCCTGGCCAGGTTCACCAGCTCCTCGGTCGTGGAGTACATCGCCGGGACGTAGATGAGGGAGCTGGAAAGGCCGATCGCGCCGTCCCGCATGGCCTGATCGACGATCGCTTCCATCTGACGCATCTCGTCGCCGCTCGGCTGGCGGTCGCCGTCTCCGATGACGATCGCCCGCGGATTCGACGAGCCGACGAACAGTGCGAAGTTGATGGCGGTGCCGCGGCGGTCCAGCAGGTCGAGGTAATCGCCGAGGGTCTGCCACGGACGCTCTTTCGTCGGCGGGCCGGTCACCGGTCCGGGCGAATGCCCTTCGCCCGTCACCTCGGTGGTCACGCCCTGCCGCACTTTGGCCTCGACGTTCGGGTCGACGAGCACGGACATCTGCGACTGGCCGAGGAGGTCGATGAAACCGGGAGCGACGATCCGGTCTTTCGCGTCGATGACCGTTTTCGCGTCCGTCTCGCGCAGGTTGCCGATGGCGACGATGGTGTTGCCGCGGATGCCGACGTCGCCGCGGAACCAGGGGGCGCCGGTGCCGTCGAGGATCCGGCCGTTGACGATCTTGAGGTCGAGCATGTCGTTCTTCACCGTGGGTTTCGTCGTGGTGCAGGCGGCCAGGAGGAGCGTGGCGACAGCGGCGAGGGCGAGGCGTTTCATGGCATCCCCCGCAGCAGGTCGTCGAAGGTCTGGCGCTCTCGCACGAGCCGCACGTCGTCCCCATCCACCAGCACCTCGGCCGGCAGGCGGCGCTCGTTGTACACGGAGGCCATGGAGAAGCCGTACGCGCCGGTGTCGCAGAAGGCGATCAGATCGCCGTTGTGTGCCGGATCAATGGCGCGCGTCTCCACCCGGCCACTGCTGTTGCGCGTGAAGATGTCGCTCGACTCGCACAGGTTGCCGGCGACGACGAGCTCCTCGCGCAACACGTTCGCCTCATACGACTGCCGGAGCGAGGCGTCGCTGCCGCGCGAGGCGTTGAGGATGTGGTGGTACGCGCCGTACTTCGACGGGCGCACGAGGTGATTGAAGCCGGTGTCGACGCCGAGCCATTCGATGCCCGCGCTGATGCGCTTCGAGGTCACGCGCGCGAGCAGGATGCCGGACTCGGCGACGACGTAGCGCCCCGGCTCGAGAATCGCCGTGAGCCCACGCTGCTCGAGCTTCGTGCGGGCGAGGCGGGTGAGGTATTCGCCGTACTCTTCGATGGGGAAGTCACGATCGCCCGGCCGGTACGGTGTGGAGATGCCGCCGCCGAAGTTGATCCAGCGCAGGTTGCTGAACTCGTCGCTGAGGTCGAGGAGTTGCTGCGCCGACGCAAGCAACGGCGTGACAGTGTCGACGCCGGAGCCGATGTGCGCGTGCAGGCCGACGACTTTGCGTCCCGAGTCCTCCACGACCATGCGCGCGCTCTCGATCTCGCCGAGGTCGATGCCGAACTTCACGCTCTCTCCGGCGGTGATGACGTCGTGGTGATGCCCGGCACCGACGTCGGGGTTTACACGTAAGGCGATGGGATTGCGGAGGTCGAGGGCGAGCACGCGGTCGATCTCGGACATGGAGTTGACGTTGATGACGATCCGTTCGTCCGGTATGGCTCGCAGGTCGTCGTCGCTGACGTTGGAGCAGGTGAACCAGATGTCGTCAGCCGCGAACCCTGCCTTCATGGCCAGAAAGATCTCGCCGGGGGAGACGGCATCGCACCCGAATCCCGCTTCCCGCACAACCCTCAGGATGGAGAGGTTGCCGTTCGCTTTCATGGCGTAAAACGGCCGGAAGGGCAGGCCGGAAAAAGCGCGCGTTATCCGCGACGTCTGCCGCCGCAGGATGTCCGCGTCGTAGATGTAAACCGGCGTGCCGAAACGCTGCGCCAGATCGAGGGTGGAAGTATTACCGATGTAAAGGACGCCATCGCGATACTGCATCAACCGCGGAGTGTAAACGAGTTTTCGAGGTCGACAGGGAAGACGACGGAGGCCTCTCGGTCATCTCCCCGGCGAGTGCGATAATCGCCAGCCATGCAGCAATATCTTTCGTTGGTTCGGCACATTCTGGACAGCGGGGCTGAGAAGTCCGATCGGACCGGGACCGGGACGCTCAGCGTCTTCGGGCATCAACTGCGGTTCGACCTGCAGGCTGGCTTTCCGCTGCTCACGACCAAAAAACTGCACCTGCGCTCCATCATCTACGAGCTGCTCTGGTTCCTGGCGGGGGAGACGAATGTCCGCTGGTTGCACGAGAACAAAGTCACCATCTGGGACGAGTGGGCCGATGAAAACGGCGAGCTCGGGCCGATCTACGGCTACCAGTGGCGCTCCTGGCCGGCGGCGGACGGCCGGCACATCGACCAGATCACGCAGGTCATCGAGCAGATCAAGCGGAACCCTGACTCGCGGCGGCACGTCGTCAGCGCCTGGAACGTCGGGGAGCTCGACAAGATGGCGCTCGCGCCCTGCCACGCGTTGTTCCAGTTCTACGTGGCCAACGGCCGGCTGTCCTGTCAGCTCTACCAGCGCAGCGCCGACCTGTTTCTCGGCGTGCCGTTCAACATCGCCTCGTACGCGCTGTTGACCATGATGGTCGCGCAGGTGTGCGACCTTGGGCTCGGTGACTTCGTCCTCACCTTCGGCGACGTGCACCTCTACCTCAATCACCTCGAGCAGGCGCGCGAGCAGCTCGGGCGGGAGCCCCGTCCGCTGCCGGCCATGCGTCTCAATCCCGAGGTGCGGTCCATCTTCGACTTCAAATTCAGCGACTTCACGCTCGAGAACTACGACCCCCATCCGAGCATCAAGGCACCGATCGCCGTATGACCATCTCCATCATTGCCGCCCTCGCCAGCAACGGCGTCATCGGACGCAACAACCAGATCCCCTGGCGGCTCTCGGCCGACCTGAAGCGCTTCAAGGCGCTGACGATGGGGCACCATCTGATCGTCGGCCGCAAGACCTTCGAATCCATCGGCCGCGTGCTTCCCGGGCGGAAGATGGTCGTCATCACCCGCGATCCGCACTACTCCGCCGAAGGGATCGCCGTCGCCCATTCGCTCGAGGAGGCGCTGCGGATCGCTCATGAAGACGACCACACCTTCATCGGCGGCGGCTCCGAGATCTACGCCCAGGCGCTGCACCTGGCCGACCGGCTCTACCTGACGCGCGTCCACGCCGAGGTCGAAGGAGATGCCGTTTTCCCCGAGTTCGACGAAGTGACCTGGTCACTCGTCGATACCGAGCATTTCGAGAATGACGATAAGAACGAGTTCCCGTATTCGTTCTTGACGTATACGAGGAATCGCGAAGTGGTGGAGCATCCGCCCGTCAGTGGAGACGAGGGGTAGACGGGCGTTCGGATTTCCGATTCCAGGAAATCGTCAGTCGGAGATCGTTTCCGGCATCACCGGCCGGATCGCCCAGATCAGCGCCGAACAGGGGCCGATCAGAAAGTACGACCAGCCGGAGAGCGCCACCCACTTGCCGGGGAGCGTCAGCGCCAGGACCGTCGACACCACGCCGATGAAGACGTACGCCAGGTACATCGTCATGTACTTGCGGGTGAAGGCCATCTCCCGCGGCGTCAGCTCGAGCTCCTCATGTTTCCGCAAGGCGTGCAGATAGAGAAGGAAGAAGACGAGGAAGAGGCCGGCGAAACCGACCCCGTAGATGACGAGCAGGGTGATGGTATCGGCGCGCGAGACCGCTCCCTCTTCCAGGCCGCCGGTGAGCAGGGCGAACAGGAACTTCAGCGGATAGATATAGAAGAGGACGAGGAACAGCAGGAAGCTGTTCAGCACGAGCGTGTAGGTGTCGTGCAGGCCGAAGCGGCGGAAGAACGTGTAGTGCGCGTACCAGATCCAGCAGAGGATGGCGAAGCAGATCGTGAAGGCCCAGAACCCGCGCATGGCCGCCGTCAGCTCCGCGAACGTCCGCGGTACCTCCAGCGAAATGACGATGAGCGTCAGCGCGAAGCCGAAGACGACGTCGCTGAAGGCCTCGACGCGCGAGACCTCCGTCGCGCGGATGCGAAAGCCAGGCAGTGCGGACATGCCAGCCAGTTTACGGCTGCCCGGCCCGGCGCGGGACTGACGTTTGTCATGAAGCGGTTGGTGGTTGGCGGTTGGCGGTTGGCAGGAGCGACCGCTGTCACCGTCTTCAGCCCGCGAAGCGTTGACTTAGAGGTTTGCCTCATGTGGGACAGACACTCCTGTCTGTCCGGCCCACCCCCGAGGTCCTCCAGACAAGCGGCCGTTCGGGTGCACCGGACAGACAATAGTGTCTGTCCCACATCTGAAGTTAACGCCCTTGGGGCTCGCGCCCGGGGCTACGACGGTGGCGCCCGCGAAGCGGGCTGACGGCCGAGATCAGTCCTACGCGGCGGCTTTGCTGAAGCGCGCCAGCGTTGCGGCCACCGAGGACCGCACGAACGGCTCGTAGCGATTCTGGGCCCGCTCGAAGAACGCCTTTGCCTTCTGCAGCCAGGCCGGAGAGGCCGTGGCCATCTCCTCGTAGAGCGTGAGGATCGTGTTGTTGTTGCCGCCGCGCATGAGGACGCGCTCGAGGCCTGCTTCGCCGGGCGTGTAATTCGTCTCGATGACGAAGATGAGCCAGTTGATGTTCGGGCCGGTGCGCTCCGAGAGGTGCCAGTGGGCGTCGACTTCCGCCATCCGGCCATTGAGCGCGCGGTTGGTGAGCGAGAGAAAGAGGTCGATCTCGACGTCCGTCCAGCCGGCGGTGTCGAGCTGCGCCATCGGCGTGCCGGCGCGGAAGCGGATCACCTGGGCCGATACTTTGTCGTTGAGCCGCGAGGTCACGGGCGCGGTGACGCTCGACGGCAGGCCCGGCTCGTAGACCCACTTGTCGAGCTCCAGCGACGGCTCGACGTCGTCCGGCGCCCAGGCTCGCAGCAGGGCGAGGAAGGCGCGGTCGTCGACGGCGCGCCAGGCGTTGCGGGTGAACCAGTCCCGGAGGAAGGCGTCGAACGTGGCGCGGCCGAGGCGTTGTTCGAGCATCTCGATGAAGAGGGCGCCCTTCGTATAGGAGGTGCTGCCGAAGTTGACGCTCGGCGTCTCGGTCGGACGGAACGGGCGGTGCAGCTTCGTGAAGTCAGCCGTGGCGCGGTCGGCATAGCTCTGGTAGGCGCGGCGGTCGCGGTACCAGTTGTACTCCGCCCGCTCGCGGCCGCTCATCTCCTCGATGATCCGCAGCGTCAGGTACGACGTGATCCCTTCGTTGAGCCAGACGTCGTGCCACGTGCCCAGCGTCGTTCTGTCACCGGCCCAGGAGTGGGCCAGCTCGTGTGCGACGAGCGTGGACGGCAGCGGATGCTCCGGATGGTTCTGCGCCGTGATGCTGAACGGGTCCACGAAGTTCAGGCGCGGGTGCTCCATGCCGCCGGCGATGTAGGTGGGCGGCATCAGCAGCAGGTCGTATCTCCCGAACGGATAGGGCAGCACCAGATCCTCGGCGACGTCGACCATCTCCGGCAGGTACTGCAGGTCCCAGACTGCGTCCTCGATCAGCTCCGGCTCCGCGTAGACGCCCGTGCGCTCGTCGAGGGGCCGGAATTCCAGCCGGCCGACGGCGAGGGCGATCAGGTACGACGGGATCCTCTCCGGCATGCGGAAGGTGTAGACGCCGGTGTCGTTCGTCGCCGTCGGATTCTCCGCGCTCATCAGCGCGAGCATGCCGGCCGGCACGCGGATCGTGGCGTCATACGTGACGCGTACCGTGGGCGTGTCCTGCAGCGGGATCCAGCTCCGCGCAAAGTCAGGCTCGTTCTGCGAATAGAGGTAAGGAGCGACGCGGCCGTAGCTCTGCTCCGCGCTGTTCCAGAACAGCCCGTCCGCCGTGGGGCGCGAGGCGTACGCGATGGTCACGGACTTCGTGTCCGGCTTCACGTCGATCGTCAGCGCCTGGCCGGGGATGCCGGTCGGTCCGAGCGAGAAAGTAGCGGCGGTGCCGTCATCCAGCGTGACCGAGGCGATGTCGAGCCCGCGCGTGTCGAGGACGAGTTGCGTGACGCCTTTCAGGTTGACGACGTCCAGCCTGGCCGTACCGTGGACGATCTTCGCGTCGAAGTCGACCGTGAGGTCGAGCGTGACGTGGCGCGTGACGATCTTGTCCGGCTCGGCATGACTGAAGATGTCGCGCGGGATGTCCGGTCCGGCAAAGTGCGACGGGACCGCCCGATGCCGGGCAGCGACCAGGGACAGGAGCAGGAACGGCGCGAGCAACAACCGACGGGACCGGAGCATGCGCCGGATGGTAACGCGAGGGAGCGGCGCGGCGGGAGGGCGTTAACAGAGAGTTGGCAGTTGGCGGTTGGCGGGTGGCGGTTGGCAGGGGAGCCGTGCGAGATGTCGTTGGTTTTTGGTTTTTAGTTGTTGGTGCTGCGCTCGGCTCGGCCGCGCTCCACAAAACGACGCTCACCCTCATCCACCGCCAGCCGCCAACTGCCAACCGCCAACTACGCCGTGCTAAATTGCGCCCCCTGATGCTCATCCGCCCTTTCGACAACAAGCATCCGCGGCTCGGCGAGCGTGTGTTCGTGGCTGAAAACGCCACGCTCATCGGAGACGTCGAGCTCGGCGACGACGCTTCGATCTGGTACGGGACCGTCCTGCGCGGAGACGTCAATTACATCCGCGTCGGGGCGCGTACGAACATCCAGGACAACTGCGTCGTGCACGTGAACCACGACAACTGCCCGACCGTCATCGCCGAGGAAGTCACGATCGGGCATGGCGTCATCGTCCATGGCTGCACGATCGGGAGGGGGGCGCTCATCGGGATGGGCTCACGCGTCCTCGACGGAGCCGTGGTCGGCGAGCAGGCGCTCGTCGGGGCCGGAGCGCTCGTGCCCGAAGGGATGCGCGTGCCGCCGCGGACGCTGGTCGTCGGCGTGCCGGCGCGCGTGAAGCGCGACCTCACGGCCGAAGAGCTCACGCGGCTCGAAGAGTCGTGGCAACACTACGTCGAATATAAAGAGAAGTACCTGGGAACCGCATGACACGTCTTTACGCCGGAACGCTTCGCAAAGAACACGTCGGACAAACCATCACCCTCAGCGGCTGGGTGCAGAAACAGCGCGACTTCGGTGAGCTGATCTTCGTCGATCTGCGCGATCGCACCGGCATCAGCCAGGTGGTCGTCGATCGCGGCAAGGGGGCGAGCGCGGAGCTCGTCGCCCTCGCCAAGGAACTGCGTTCCGAGTTCGTCGTCACCATCGAGGGGACGGTCGTCGAGCGTGCCGAGGCGCAGAAGAACGCCAAGCTGCCGACCGGTGAGGTGGAGCTCGTCGCGAGCGCCATCACGATTCTCAACCGCGCCGAGACGACGCCGTTCCCGATCGACGACGACACTGACGCCGCGGAGGAGCTGCGCCTCGAGTACCGCTACCTCGACCTGCGCCGGCCGGCGCTCACGCGCAACCTCATGCTCCGGCATCAACTCACGTTCGGCATCCGCGACTACATGAACCGGAACGGCTTCCTCGAGATCGAGACGCCGATCCTCACGAAGTCGACGCCCGAAGGGGCGCGCGATTACCTCGTGCCGAGCCGAGTGCACAAAGGGCAGTTCTTCGCGTTGCCGCAGTCGCCGCAGATCTTCAAGCAGCTCTGCATGGTCGCGGGGCTGGAGCGCTACTTCCAGATCGCCCGCTGCTTCCGCGACGAGGACCTGCGCCGCGACCGGCAGCCGGAGTTCACGCAGATCGACGTCGAGGCCTCGTTCATCGACGAGGAGTTCATCTATTCATTGATCGAAGGGATGTTCTCCGAGATCTTCCCGGTGGCCAACATCCCGGTGAAGACGCCGTTCCCCCGCATGACGTGGCAGGAGGCGATGGATCGCTTCGGGATCGACCGCCCGGACATGCGCTTCGGGATGGAGCTGCAGAACATCACCGAACTGGCGAAGACGATCGAGTTCGAGCCGTTCCGCGCTGCCGCGACGGTGCGGGCCATCGTCCTGCCGGGCGGCGCGGCGCTCTCGCGCAAGCGCATCGACGAGGTGACTGAAGAGGCGAAGAAGCTCGGGGCGACCGGCCTCGTCTGGCTCAAGTTCGACGCGCAGCGCGGCTCGTCGATCAAGAAGTACCTGACGGACGCCAACTACGACGCGCTCCGCGAGGCGCTGAAGGCCAACGAAAACGACCTCGCGCTGATCGTCGCCGGCAAGCAGCAGGTGGCCTGGGACGTCCTCGGCACGCTGCGTCTGAAGCTGGCCAAAGAGCAGAACCTCATCCCCGGCGAGCGGTGGGAGTTCCTCTGGGTCACGGACTTTCCGCTCTTCGAGTGGGACGAGGAGAGCGGCCGCTTCTTCGCGCGTCACCATCCATTCACGTCTCCCGCGCCGGGTCACGTGGAGCTGATGCAGACCGACCCCGGCGCCACGCTGGCCCGCGCGTACGACGTCGTGCTCAACGGGACTGAGCTCGGCGGCGGCTCGATCCGCATCAACCAGCCGGAGGTGCAGCAGAAGATGTTCGCCGCCCTGGGTATCGGCGCCGAGCAGGCCCAGGCCCAGTTCGGCTTCCTCATCGACGCCTTCCGCTACGGGGCCCCCCCGCATGGCGGCATCGCCCTCGGCGTCGACCGCATGGCCATGCTCATGGCCCGCGCCGACTCCCTCCGCGACGTCATCGCCTTCCCCAAGACCGCCCGCGCCCAGGACCTCATGAGCGCGGCGCCGTCCACGGTGGATGAGAGGCAGTTGGTGGAGTTGGGGATCGCCTTACGGCAGACGCCATCCTGAGCAGTGTTAGCGGGGCGGTTTAGTTTTGGTGTTCGGTTGTTGGTTTTTGGTTTTGGTGCTCCGCCACGCCCCGCTCCCTGCATAGCGAAGCACCAACAACCAAAAACCAACAACCGAAAACTGCCTCTGCTCAAACGGAAAACTGACAACGGACAACGCTCCCATGACGCCTTTCCTCACCATCCAGCAATCCACCGCCTATCCGGTCTACGTCGAGCGGGGGGCGATCGACCGTGTGGGGGAGGTGGTGCGGGCCAAGGGGAAGGTGTTCGTCGTTACGTCGACGGCGTTGCGGGAGCGGTTCGGGGTGCGGGTGGCGGAGTCGTTCGGCGGCGCGGAGATCCTCACGATCGAGGAAGGGGAGGCGCACAAGACGCTGGCGACCGCGAATGACGTCGTGACGCAGCTTCTGGACCGCGGGGCAAAGCGCGATTCGACGGCGGTGGTCGTGGGCGGCGGGATGATCGGCGATACGGCCGGTTTCGCGGCGTCGATCTTCCTGCGGGGCATCGATCTGGTGCATGTGCCGACGACGCTGCTCGCGCAGGTCGACAGCTCCCTCGGCGGCAAGCTGGCCGTGAATCATGAGAAGGGGAAGAACCTCATCGGCAGCTTCTTTCCGCCGCGCGCCGTCATCAGCGATACCGCGGTGCTGGACACGCTGCCCGCGCGCGAGCTGCTCAGCGGCATCTATGAAGCGCTGAAGGGAGGCGTGATCGCCGACCCGCTGCTCTTCGAGCTGTTCGAGACGCGGCGCGATGCGGTTCTGTCGCGTCAGCCCGCCGTCATCGACGAGCTCGTGCGCATGGCCATCCGCGTGAAGGCGGACATCGTCTCCGCCGACGAGCGGGAAGCCGATCTCCGCCGCCTCCTCAACTACGGCCACACCATCGCCCACGGCATCGAAGCGGCGCTGCACTACGAAGGCATGACTCACGGCGAAGCGGTGGCCTGGGGGATGATCGCCGCCAACGCCATCGCCGTTCGCCGCGGACTGCTTCCGAGCGAGGAGGCATCGCGCATCGAGCGCGCCATCCTGGCGTACGAGCCGTCACCGATCCCGCCGCTCGACCGCGCGGACGTCCTCGCGGCGACGGAGCACGACAAGAAGAACACCGGCACGCAGCGCGTCATGGTGTTCCCGCGCCGGGTCGGGGAGTGTGTGGTGGTCACGGACGTGACCGAGCAGGATGTGGCGTACGGTGTTGACGCGCTGCTCGGGTGACGGAGCCTCTGCACGCCTGCCATTCGACCTATCGCGTGGCTCTCCTCGCGTAAGGAACGACACTCCCCGAGTCCCAGTCAACGCACCGCGAGCGTCACATGACGCCTGTTACCAATCCTTAAACACTTCCGGACGGACCGATGGGCGGTGCCGGGGCGAGGTAGACTCGTTTTGCCCTTCGCCGGGATCCACAGCTTTTCAACTTTTTGTCTGTACCACCGAGGTCTCTGATGAAGAGTGCTGTGCTGGGCTTCGCCCTGATCCTTTCAGCGTCACGGTTGCTCGCGCAGCCGGCTGTCCCGTACATCGAGACTTACGAGGTCAAGATCCACAACCTCGACGTCGTTGTCACCGGGCGCGATGGCAATCCCGTCACCGGGCTCGGGCAGGGGGACTTCGTCCTCCTTGAAAACGGAGTCGAGCAGACGATCACCAACTTCTCGGCGGTGGATGCATCGCAGACGACGTCCACGGCTGTCGTCGCCGGAGCGGCCGAAACGCCGCCCGCACCGCCGCGGCGGTTCATCTTCTTCATGGACGAGATGGCGCTGCATCCGGCCTCGCGCGCCAAGCTGGCAAAACAGGCGATGGCGTTCGCCACCAGCACGATGAAGGCGGGCGACCAGGCGATGGTCGTGGCGCCGGCGATGGAGCAGAAGATCGTCCAGGACTTCACCACCGATCGCGCTGCCCTCGGGGCCGCGATCGGGAAAGTGATGGCGGCGAGCACCAGCCGTACGACCCAGCAGATGAAGGAGCTGTTCTATCTGAACAGCCAGCGCAGGAATGCCGCGCTCGGGCCGGCGGGCACTCGCACCCAGGCGCAGGAGCAGCGAAACATCAGGCAGATGTATGCGGACATGACGCGGCGGCGGGCGCTCCAGCGGCTCGGCGAGTTGCGTTCGCTGATCTCGGCACTCGGTCCCGTGGAAGGCAAGAAGGTCCTGGTACTGGCGACGACCTCCCTGCCGGCCATGCCCGGCCTCGACGCCTGGGCGGACCGGCGTCAGGAGATGTTCGACGCGCAGGAGATGCCGACCAGCGAGTTCGGGGAGCTGTCGGACGGTACGACCGACTCCATCGCCGGGACGCGTGAAGTCTACGATCTGCGTCCCTTCATCGCCGATCTGGGCCGCACCGCGGCCACGAACGGCGTGACGATCTACGCGCTCCAGCCTGACGTGCAGCTCGAGAACCTCATCGGCGACAACGCGGCCGGGCCGGTCTCCTCGTTCCAGGCCATGCTCGACATGAACGAGACGACGATGAGCTCCCTGGCGGAGCGCACCGGCGGCCGCTGGTTCCGCGGCGACGGCAACGTGGACGACGTTTTCCAGCAGGTCTCGAAAGACCTCGGCGCCTACTACTCGCTCGGCTATCGCGCGGGTGCGGACGACGACCGCGTCCGCAAAGTGGAAGTGCGGGTGAAAAACCACCCCGAGCTGCGCGTCCGGACGCGGAGCGAGGTCGTCAACAAATCGAACGTGAACGAGATGCAGGACCTGGTCGTGGCCGGCCTGCTGTATCCCCGCACGAGCAATGAGCTCGGCATCACCGCGAGCGTCGGCACGATGGCGAAGGAGCCGCTCGGGACGATTCTCTTTCCCATCGACATCCGCATTCCGATGGAGAAACTGACGTTCATCCCGGACGGCGAGAAAGCGCGCGCCGTCTTCACCGTGCATTACGCGGCGGTGGGAGAAAAGTCCGACTTCACCTCCGCGCAGGAACGGCAGCAGGTGATCGAGATCCCCATCGCGGACCTGGCGAAGGTGCCGGGCAAGACCTGGCGTTACACGACGAACCTCCGCTTCACACCCGGGAAATACAGGATCGCGGTTGGCGTCTTCGACCGTACGACCCGGCTCTCGGGCTTTCAAAGCCTGGAGGTTCTTGCGAAATGAGAAAAGTTCCCGGGAAATACCGCATCGCCATTGGCGTCATGGATCTGACGTCGAGACAATCAGGGTTTCAAACACTGGAGATTGCCGCTCAATGAAGAAACGTTTGCTCGCAGTGCTCGCAATTGCCGTCGTCGCCGCCGCCCTCATCGCGCAGGAACGGCAGGAGGCGGTGGCTCCTTACATCGAGACGTTCGAGGTGCGGCTGCACAACCTCGACGTGATCGTCACGGACCGTAAAGGGAACCCGGTGCCGGGGCTGACGAAGGACGACTTCGAAGTCCTGCAGGACGGCGTGGTGCAGGAGATCACGAACTTCGCCGAGTACGCGGAAGCGAAGGCGCCGCCTGCCGGCGCGCCCGCTCCGTCGCCCGCGGCCGTCGCTGCCGCCGCCGCCGAGGCACAGGAAATGGGGACAGGGAAGAAGTTCGTCCTCTTCATCGACGAGTTCACCGCCCATCCGTACTCGCGGAACCGGCTGGCCACGAACGTGACGAAGATGCTCGACCGGGCCATGAAGCCGGGCGACGAGGCCATGATCGTTCGTCCCGCCGAGACTGATGCGCTGACGCTGAAGTTCACCAGAGATCCGGTGCTCGTCCGGATCAAGGTGGACGAGGCGATGAAGGACGCGAACCGCAGCCACATGAAAGCGGCGCAGCGGGAGATTCGCCAATTGGTGCTGGACGTCAGCCAGGCCGGCAGCCAGATGGAGAAGAAAGAGGCGGCTCGCCGTTACGCCGACATGGTGCGGCGCCGCGTGGAGCAGCGTCTCGGCAATCTCCGCTCCGTCGTCACGGCGCTGTCCGAGTTGCCGGGGCGCAAAGTCGTCGTCGTCGTGACCGAATCGATGCCGACCGAGCCGGGGCGGGAAGCGTTCTCGCTCTTCAGCGAGCCGCCGAAGCCGGCGGAGGCGAGCGGCTCGTGGGCGGCGCTCGAGCCGAACGACGCACCGACCGACTACATGATCCCGAACGACTGGACGAACATCAAAGCGCTGGTCGAGGACGTGGCGCGGACGGCCAGCAGCGCCGGCGTGACGATCTACACGATCCAGCCGGAGTACGGTGCGGTCTACGCCGTCCCGGGCGGCACCGACCGCCGCGAACAGTACGCCGACCCGACCCGCGAGAGCCGCGGACCCGGCAAGATCGATCCAAGCGATACGCGGTTCATGAACGACGTCATCTCCAGTACCGAGCAGACCGTCTCGCTGCTGACGGAGAAGACGGGCGGCAAATGGTTCCGCGGCGACGGCCAGATCGACGATGCCATGCGCCAGATAGCCAGCGACGTCCTCTCGTATTACTCGGTCGCGTTCCGCGCCTCTGACGACGTCGACCGGCCGCGCCACCTCCAGGTGCGCCTGAAGAACCATCCGGAGCTGCACGTCCGCACCCGCGACGAAGTGGTCCGCAAGTCGCCGCGCAACGAGATGACCGACCGCGCCGTCGCCGGCCTGCTGTATCCGCATCAGACCAACGAGCTCGGGATCGCCGTCGACGCACAGGGGCCGACGCCCGACCTGATCCGGAAAAAGTACACGACGACCGTGAACGTCCTGGTCCCGCTGTCGAAGCTGACGTTCCTGCCCGAAGGGGACGTCTACCGCGCCCGCTTCACCATCCACTACGCCGCCTCCGGCGCGTCGACCGACTTCCTGAGCGGTGAAGCGAAGGAGCAGGTCGTCTCGATCGCCGCGGCGGACATGGAAAAAGCGCGCGAGAAGTTCTGGCGCTACACCGCTCAGGTCTACACCAGCGAGCCGCGGGTGAAGGTCACGATCGGCGTCCTCGACTCGGTGTCCCGTCTCTCAGGGTTCAAGACGCTCGAGGTGGCGCGGAAGTGAGCACCATCCTCGCCTGACGCGGAAGGACTTCGAGCTGCGTCAGGACGGCACGCACTGGTTGCCGGTTTTTGGTTGTTGGTGCTGCGCTTCGCGGCGAGCATCGCGAAGCGCAGCAACCAAAAACCAAAAACCAACAACCAACAACCAAAACCCGCCTCCCCCCACCAACGGCACGTCCAATGCTCACGATCTCTCTCGCCGGTACACCAGAGGGAGAGCAGCTCATGAGACAGAAGGTCGTTCAGGTTCTCGGTTTCATCCTCGCTGTCGTAACCACCGCCATTTGTGCAACCGCCGCTCAGCAGCCGCAGACCGTTCCTGCGCAAAGTGCTGCCGCACCGTATGTTGAGTCGTTCGACGTCGAGATCCACAACATCGACGTGGTCGTCACCGACAGGCGCGGGAACCCGGTCGCGGGGCTCAGGCAGGCCGACTTCGAGGTGCTGGAAGACAAGGCCAGGCAGCCCATTTCGAACTTCTCGGAGTTCCGTGCGGAAGGCGCCGCATTGTCCGCGTCCAGCGACACCTCGTCGCCGGCAGCGGACAATGTGACGCAAAGCCGGAAGTTCGTCTTCATCATCGACGACCTCTCACTGCATCCCCGGACGCGCGAAAAACTGCGCGAGGAGCTCGCCTCCTTCATCACCACGATGATGCGCAACGGCGATGAGGCGATGATCGTCCGGCCGGAGGCGCGGAACCGGAACCAGATCCGTCTCCGCTTCACGGCGAACCAGGCCACGGTGCTGGCCGCGATCGACGAGATCATCTCGGTCGAGAGCCGCACCCACGTCGACCGCGCCGTCGATCAGGAGATGATCCGCAGCCGCAGCGATCTGGACATCGACGGCACCGAACTGCGCAGTGCCATGACCAGCATGTACGCGGCCGACGTCGCCCGGCGCGTGCAGAAGACGCTCGCGCACCTCAGCTCCATCGTCAACGCCCTGGCGGAGGTGCCGGGCAAGAAGAGCGTCATCATGATGACGGAGTCGCTGCCGGCGATCACCGGGCGCGACCTCTACCCGCTGGTCAGCAACTTCGGCGCGAGCGACTGCAGCGGTCTCGAGATGGACTGCGGCGTGGTCGACCTGCGGCCGGTCGTCCGCGAGATCGCTGAAGAAGCGAGCTCCAACGGCATCACGATCTACGCGTTCCAGCCGGAGTACAACCTGGCCCTCTCCGCGCCGGGTCTCGGCGCCGAGTCGCGCTCGCGCTCCACGCCGCGGCAGGACCGCTCCAACCGCTACTTTCAGCGCACCGTGGCCGACACGCAGGAGACCTTCGAGATCCTGACCGAGCGCACCGGCGGCGCCTGGGACCGCGGCCACGCCAACGCCGACAAATTGTTCGACCGCATCGAGCGCGATCACGAGGCCTACTACTCCATCGGCTACCGCCCGACGAGCGCCGTCGCCAACCGCACCCGCCACATCCAGGTGCGCATCAATGGCCGTCCGGAACTGCGCGTCCGCACCCGTCAGGACGTCATCCGCAAGACGCCGGTCCAGGAGATGAACGACCTCGTCGTCGCCAGCCTCATGTACCCGAAGGAGGTGGACGAACTGTCGATCGAAGCCAACGCCGGCGACGCCAGGGGCACGCGTGGCACGTACCTGGTGCCGGTCGAAGTGCACATCCCCATCTCCAGCCTCACGCTGCTACCCGACGGCCAGAACTACCGCGGCAGCTTCACCGTGCACTACGCGGCCCAGAGCGACCGCGGCGACTTTTCGTCCGGCGTCTCGCAGGAGCAGGTCGTGGTGATCCCGGCGGCGGACATCGAGACCGCGCGCGAGAAGACGTGGACGCACACGTCGCAGGTGCGGGTGCCGAAGGGCAGGGTCAGCATCGCCGTAGGCGTGCTGGACCCGGTGTCACGGCTCTCGAGTTTCAAGACCCTCGAGGTGGATGCGCGGTAACGCGTAGGTGGAGCGCCGGCGGAGACGCCGGCGCTCCACGGGGGACCGGCGTGTTCAGGGTTGCACGCCGGAGGCGTGACGTAAATTAGCCGGTGGCAAGTGCCGAAGGCACGCAGCCACCGGACAAGATCCGTCCTCCGCCTCGACCCCGGCAGGGGTCGCGTCCTCGCCGATCGTCGATGGCATCGATCCTCCCGCACCCCTGCCGGGGTGCAAATCTTCTCTTGCCATCGGACCGGTGGCGGCGCGCCTGCGGCGCTTGCCACCGGCTAATTTACGACACGCCTCCGGCGTGCAGAGGTCGTTTCGAGATCGTGACGAATGGGCGAACTGCTGATCCCGGAGACCCTGGCTGATCGCCACCGCACTCCGAGATCTCAGGCGGCGCGTTTCACTGGGAGCCGCAGCACCATCGACGTGCCTACTCCCTCCACCGAGGCTACGCTCACTTCTCCGCCGTGGGCTTCGACGATCTGTTTGACGATGTAGAGGCCCAGGCCGGTGCCGCCGCCGCCGCGGAGGGACTTGTTGCCGCTCTGCTTGTACTTTTCGAAGATCCGTTGCAGCTCGCCGGCCGGGATGCCCATGCCGCTGTCCGTCACGGTGATGACGATCGACTCCGGCGCTTCTCCGTTGCGGACGATCTGGGCGCCGACTGAGACCAGCCCCTTCTTGGGGGTGAACTTCAGGGAGTTGGAGATCAGGTTGATGATGGCCTGCGTCAGCTTCTCCACGCTGCCGATGATCGACGGGACGTCGCGGCCGTGCGCCGAGAGCAGGAAGATCTCGTCGCGCGCGGCCACCGACTGCAGCGAGCGCACGGCGCGTTTCAGCACGCCGGCCACGCGGACCGGCTCCTTCTCCACGATGAAGTTGCCGGACTGGATCTTCGAGAAGTCGAGCAGCTCGTTGATCAGCCCCATCATCCGCTCCGACTCCCGCTGCGCTTCCTGCAGCAGGTCGGTGTAGAGCGAATCGAGCTTCGTCCCTTCCTGGGAGAGCACGAACTCGAGCGTGCCCTGGATGCCGGAGAGCGGGCCGCGCAGGTCGTGGACGATCTGGGCCGTGAAGTCGGACTTGGCCTGTTCCATCTCCCGCTGGTGCGTGACGTCCTCGAACGACAGCGCCACGGCAGGGGAGTCGCCGTCGGCCGTCATGATCTTGTCGATGCGGTAGACGCGCCCTTCGATCTCCACGTCGATCGTACGTGCTTCGTCGGCGTCGATGAAGAAGCCCTGCAGCCAGCCGGTCTCGCCGCCGACGGCGCGCGCGGCGTCGGTCAGCCACTGCGTCCCTCCGCCGCCGAACGAATCGGTGAAGGCCTGGTTGCGGTACTCGATGTGCCCGGCGTCGGTGACGACGGCGATGGCCGTCGGCATCCGGTCCAGGAGGGAAATGGCAAAAGACGTCATTGCGGCACCGTGATGGCGCGCTCGTGCTGGAGCTTGGCCAGGATGAACAGCGTCGTGAAAGGGTCGAAAGGACTGAGGATCAGCAGCTTCTGGACGTCGAGGCGGCCGTCGATGAGCGACACGAGATACCCTTCCTGGGCGCTGAGGTTGAAGCGGTCGAAGTTCGTCAGGAACTCGGCCGTGAGCTTCGGCACGGCCTGCGTCCCTTTCGGGTGGGCGATGAAGTCGCGGACGATGTTCGCGCGGACGATCTCGATGTAGCCGCGCAGCGACAGATCGTTGGGATACGCATTACGCGCTTCGAGCAGCTTCGCGTGCGTGTGCCAGACACCATTCTGTTTCAGGGAGTCGCCGACGAGCCGGCTCCAGTCGGCTGCCGGGGGGGCCATGGGGATCGAGGACATTGCCGAAAGTTTAGCAGGAGGGAGTTGGCAGTAGGCAGTTGGCGGTTGGCAGTAAGGACGACGATCGAGGGGGGCCGCTGCCAACCGCCAACTGCCAACCGCCAACTACGCTAAAATTGATCCCGTGACCGACCATCAGCTCGAGCCCGAAGCACCTCCGTCGCGCCGCAAATCGCGCATGCTGATGCTCTTCATCGCGCTCGCTCTCGGCGTCCCGGCGGGATTCCTTTTCGCCCACGCCGTGCGCATGCCGGTGGTCAAGGGGCTGGCCGACTACCAGCCGGCCATCATCACCCGCATTTACGACCGCAATGGCGTGCCGTTCGCCGAGTATTCGATCCAGAAGCGGATCGTCGTCAGTAAGCGGGACATGTCGCCGCACCTCGTGCAGGCCATCCTGGCCACCGAGGACGCGGAGTTCTACAAGCACGGCGGCGTCGACCCGAAAGCGATCGCCCGCGCCGCGATCAAGGACGTCATCGCCCGGAAGAAAGTCCAGGGTGCCTCCACCCTGACGCAGCAGCTCGCGAAGCAGGTCTTCCTCACGCCGGAGAAGAGCTTCCGCCGCAAGATCAACGAAGTGTTCCTGGCGGTGCAGATCGAGAAGGACTTCACGAAAGACCAGATCCTCGAGATGTACGCGAATCAGGTCTACCTCGGCCACGGCGCGTACGGCGTCGAAGCGGCTTCGCGGCTGTACTTCGGCAAGCACGCCAAGGAGCTGACGATTCCCGAGGCGGCGCTCCTGGCCGGCATGATCCGCGCGCCGAACGCCTACAGCCCGATCGCGCATGTGGAGAGGGCGCTGCCGCGCCGGAATCACGTGCTGCGGCGGATGCTCATCGAGAAGTTCATCGGCAACGACCAGTACCAGCAGGCGCTCAACACGCCGATCGTTCTCGGCACCTATAAAGAGGAAGCACCGCGCGTCGGTGCCTACTTTGCCGAGGAGATCCGGCAGTACATCGAGAAGAGCGAGAAGTTCGGCGTCGAGAACCTCTATCAGCGCGGCCTGAAAGTGCAGTCGACGCTCGACCTGCGCATCCAGCAGATCTCCGAAGGCGCGCTGCAGCGAGGCCTGCGCCGCATCGACAAGCGTCGCGGCTTCCGGAAGCCGGCGCGTAACCTCGTCGCCGAGGGCATCGATCCGGACAAGTACCGCGACCCGTCCTGGAGCAACGAGCCGTACACCATCGAGAAGCTGTACCCCGCGGTCGTGACGGGCATCGAAGGGAAGAACGTCAAGGTGCGCCTGCACCGGGAAGAGCTGACGTTCGACCCCGCGGCCTACGCCTGGACGAAGAAGAAGACGATGGACGGGATCCTCAAGCGGGGAGACGTCGTCCACGTCATCCTGAAGGAAGATCCGAAGACGAAGGCGAAGGCCTGGACGCTCGACCAGCTCCCGCAGGTGCAGGGCGCGGTCGTCGTGATCGACGTCAAGAGCGGCGAGGTCCGGGCGCTGGCAGGCGGCTACGACTTCGCGATCTCGAAGTTCAACCGCGCGGTGCAGTCGCGCCGCCAGACCGGCTCGGCGTTCAAGCCGTTCGTCTACGCGGCGGCCTTCGAGAAGGGTCTGACCCCCGCGGACACGCTCTTCGACGCGCCGATCGCCATCCCGGTCGGCAACCAGATCTACGCCCCGAAGAACTACTACGGCAAGTACGCCGGCATCGTGACGATCCAGCGGGCGCTGGAGCTCTCGATCAACATCCCGGCGGTCAAGACCTACATGATGGCCGGCGGCGACCGCGTCGTCGACCTCACGCGCCGCCTCGGCATCACGTCCGACCTCCAGCGCTATCCGTCGCTCGCCCTCGGCGCCGGCGGCGTTTCACCGCTCGAGATGACGGCCGCGTACAACGTCTTCGTCAACAACGGCGTCTACATCAAGCCGCGCTACATCCGGAAGATCTCCGACCAGTCGGAGCGGGTGCTCGAAGAGCAGTTGCCCGAGCTCTCCGAGGCCATGTCGCCCCAGGTAGCGTTCGAGACCGCGTACATGATGAAGGGCGTCGTCGACCGCGGCACCGCTTACGTGGCGCACACGCTGCTCGATCCGCTGGCCGGCAAGACCGGGACGACGAACGGCTACACCGATGCCTGGTTCATGGGCTTCTCGCCCGAGTACACCGTCGGCGTCTGGGTCGGCTACGACGATCCGAGCCGCTCGCTCGGTGGCGGTGCGACGGGGGCCGACATCGCCCTGCCGATCTGGATCGACATCTTCAAGCAGTTCGAAGAGCAGAAGCTGCGGGTGGCGAAGCCGGACTTCGAGCCGCCGCCGGGCGTCGTGATCGTGCCGATGGATCTCCACTCCGGACGCCGTGGCACCGGTCCGTGCGGCCGCGTGGTGATGCAGGCGTTCGTGGCCGGGCAGGAGCCGGACAAGGACTGCAGCGGCGCGACGGTGGCGGTGAGCAAGCTGCCGTATTACATGCAGCGGGCGTTCTACCAGCCGAAGGAAGCGGAGCCGACGCAGGCCGCCGAGGACGCTTCGGCGCGATCGGGTGAGGGGGCGGAATCGCCGGCCCCGAACGTCGATGAAGGGACGCCACGAACGGCACCCCCGGCGGCACCCCCGGCGGAGGCACCGACGACGACCGCCCCGCCGGCGGCCCCTCCGGCGTAGAATCACGCCATGCCGCGGCTAGCCTCGGTTCTCCTCGCACTGACGATGTTCGCTTCGACGGCCCACGCGAGCAGCGTGATGGCGAAGTACGTCCAGGCGGTGAACGGGACGACGATCAAGGTCGACCTCCATGGAAAGGCGATGACGGTGCGCATGTACGGCGTCGCCACGCCCGATCCGAACGACAAGGAAGCGGAGCTGCAGCGCCTCGGCAAGGAGTCGACGGCATTTCTGGCGACGCTGTTGAAGGCGCAGTGGGTCTACGTCGAGTTTCCGGGCGGCGAGCCGAGGGCCGACCAGCATGGGATCGTCGACGCGTACGTCTACGTCCATAAAGGCTCCACCGCGACGTTCCTCAATGAGAAGCTCGTGACCGAGGGGCTGGCCATCGTGAATCGGCGGGTGAAGACGCCGTACACCGAGAAGCTGCTCGCCGCCGAGGATCTGGCGCGTACGAACGCGCGCGGCATGTGGGGCGCGTTCAAGGACGGCGGCGGGAAGGCCATTGCCGCGGGCTCGCAGATGACCACGTACATCGGCGAGGTGCAGCAGTCGCGGAACCCCTATCTCTCGCGGTGGATGAGCAGTTACTACTAGAGCGCTGCCACTCTACGACCTGTAGATCGGGGACCCGCCGCAGCCGCTACTGCGAAGCCTGAACGTACCGCGTGATCATGTCGACCATCTTGTCGCGCGTCAGCGGTTTGCGCATCCAGGCGTTGGCGCCGGAGCTCGGGAACATCTCTTCGAGCGACTTCTCCGGGAGGTCGGAGATCAGTACGATGGGGATGTCCTTCTTGTTCGACTGCGACTTGAGGACTTCGCTCAGACGGTTGCCTTTGATGCTCGGCAGGTTCACGTCGAGAAAGATGATGTCGGGCGTGTTGCCGGCCAGGACGTGGTTGAACTCGATCCAGCTCGAGGCAGTCAAAACAGTGCACCCTTCGCGCTCGAGCAGAGCCCTGCCCAGCTTCAGCACCAGCGGGTTGTCATCGAGTATCAGGACCGTGATGTTCGACAGCGGCGGCATAGGCGCGCATGATACATTCTCCGGCCTCAATGACATCGGGAAATTTCGAGGAAACACCGCCCCCGCAACCTGTTGCACCAGCAGCAAATGACGGGTTTCGCATGCCGGCCGAATACTACTCCGGACCGGCGCCGCGACGCGCTTTCCCGAAGGGTGTCACTTATGGCTGCGGCGCGGCGTCCGTCCTCTTTCTGCTGGTGCTGTTCATCGGGGGCGGGTACCTCGCGACCGGCGGTATGGCGCAGCTCCTGGACATGGTCGTGGGTATGTCTCTCGGCGAAATGCGCGGCATGTACACCGCCGAGGTGACGCCGCCGCAGAAGAGCGCCCTCGAGACGGAAATCGAGAAGCTGCGTACGGGTGTTCGCGAAGAGAAGATCAACGTCGCGAGGCTGCAGCCGCTCCTGAAAGGGCTCGGCGACGCGATCGGCGACAAGAAGGTCTCGCCCGAAGAGGTCGATACGCTCACGCGCATCGCCCGTGACGCACAGAAAACCACGCCCGCGCGCTGAGCCGGGCTGTCGTAACACGGCCGTTCCCGGTCATCGAATATGTTCAAACTCGTTTCCCCTTTTCAGCCTCAGGGTGACCAGCCCGAGGCCATCCGGCAGCTCGTCGAGAGCGTCCGGGCGGGCACCCGCGATCAGGTGCTCCTCGGCGTCACCGGCTCCGGCAAGACGTTCAGCGTCGCCAAGGTCATTGAGGCGGTGAACCGTCCGACGCTCGTCCTCAGCCACAACAAGATCCTCGCGGCGCAGCTCTATCAGGAGTTCAAGAACTTCTTCCCGGAGAACCGCGTCGAGTACTTCGTCTCCTATTACGACTATTACCAGCCCGAGGCGTACATCCCGCAGTCGGACCTGTACATCGAAAAGGAGATGACCAAGAACGAGGAGATCGACAAGCTGCGGCTGGCGTCCACGAAGGCGATCTTCGAGCGCCGGGACGTCATCATCGTCGCCTCGGTCTCCTGCATCTACGGCATCGGCGATCCCGAGCTCTATTACGGGATGCTGCTCTTCTTCGAGCGCGGTGTCGAAAAGCCGATGACGCAGTACCTCCGCAAGCTGACGGAGATGCAGTACGAGCGCACGCCGTACGACCTCGGGCGCGGCATGTTCCGCGTGCGCGGCGACGTCCTCGAGCTCTGGCCCGCGTATGAAGACGACGCGGTGCGCATCGAGTTCTTCGGCGACGAGATCGACAAGATCACCCGCATCGATCCGATCACCGGACGCACGTCCGGCCGCGAGTACGACCGCCTGGCCATCTATCCGCGTACGCACTACGTCACCCCGCGCGAGCGCCTCATGCAGGCGATGGAGAACATCCGCGTCGAGCTGGACGAGCGGGTGGCCGAGCTGCGCGCGCACGACCGCCTGCTCGAAGCGCAGCGCCTCTCGCAGCGGACGCTGTTCGACCTGGAGATGATCGCGGAGCTCGGCTACTGCAACGGCATCGAGAACTACTCGCGCCATCTCTCCGGACGGCTGCCCGGCCAGCCGCCTCCGACGCTCATCGACTATTTCCCGAAGGACTTCCTGCTCGTCATCGACGAGTCGCACCAGACGGTCCCGCAGGTGCGGGCAATGTGGGGCGGCGACCGCGCGCGCAAGGAGACGCTCGTCGAGTACGGCTTCCGCCTGCCGAGCGCGATCGACAACCGTCCGCTGTCGTTCGACGAGTTCGAAGGGAAGCTGACGCAGACGATCTACGTCTCGGCCACGCCCGGCAAGTACGAGA
The DNA here is from genome assembly GCA_036399695.1 of Thermoanaerobaculia bacterium. Taxonomy (GTDB): domain Bacteria; phylum Acidobacteriota; class Thermoanaerobaculia; order Gp7-AA8; family Gp7-AA8; genus DASVEE01. The sequence continues at coordinate 37,410 of DASWMP010000187.1, forward strand.
TGGAGAAGAGCGGCGGCTTGTTCGCCGAGCAGGTCATCCGTCCGACCGGCCTGCTGGATCCGGTCATCGTCATCAAGCCGGTCAAGGGGCAGGTGGACGATCTGATCGGCGAGATCAAAGCGCGCATCGCGAAAGGGGAGCGGACGATGGTCACGACGCTCACCAAGCGCATGTCCGAGGACCTGACGCGTTACCTCATGGAGCTCGGCATCAAGGTCAACTACCTGCACTCGGACGTGGAGACGCTCGAGCGCATCGCCATCCTCCGCGACTTCCGCATCGGCGTGTTCGACGTGCTGGTCGGCATCAACCTCCTGCGCGAAGGGCTGGACGTGCCGGAGGTCTCGCTCGTGGCGATCCTCGACGCCGACAAGGAAGGCTTCCTCCGCTCCCAGACGTCGCTGATCCAGACCATCGGCCGCGCCGCCCGCAACGTCAACGGCGTGGCCATTCTGTACGCCGACAAGATGACGGACTCGCTGAAGTTCGCCATCAGCGAAACGAATCGCCGCCGCGCCATCCAACAGGCGTACAACGAGGAGCATGGGATCGAGCCGGCCACGATCATCAAGGCCATCGACTCGGACCTCGTGAAGATGTCGAACCTCGACTACCTCGACGTCCCGCTCCCCGGCCAGCGCTCGAAGCTCGACCTCGGCGAAGGCGAAGACCTGGACAAGGCCATCAGCCGCCTCCAGAAAGAGATGAAGGACGCCGCCAAGAACCTGGACTTCGAGCGCGCCGCCGAAATCCGCGACAAGCTCAAGGAGCTCAAGGAAGCGCGGATTTTCGTGTAGTGAATGCGTTTGGAGTGCAGCTCGCCGCTGCGGCTGTTGGAAAGCGGCAACTGATGAAGCGTCGCTGCCGCACTCCAAACCAGTGATCCGCATTTCCGTGAGCGTGCCACGGCACTCCGAGACGGTTCGAGCAGGGCTACGGCACCGGCGCAAAGAAGATGTCGTAGTAGGGCTCGGCTCCGCGCGCGTCACGGGCCAGCGCCTGGTAGCGATAGACGTTCCCGGCGCGGTCGCGGCGCATCGTCGAGTGGTATTGCAGCCCGAGCTCGCGGACGCTCGATTGCCGCAACGGCTGGAGCTCGCCGGCATCGGAGAGGCCGTCGTGATCCGCGTCCGTCCACAGCAGGAGCGACGGCCAGACGGGATCGACCGGCGTGATGGCGCCATCGGCATCGAGATCGAAGCGGGCCAGCGCCGCGAAGCCGTTCGCGTCCGCGGCGTTGCCGAAGAGCTCCGAGCCGTCGTCGATGACGCCATTGCCATTGCGGTCGAGGGCGAGGAACGCCAACTCCGCATCCCGGGCAGTCCAGGTGATGCGGTCGCGCCGTCCGTCGGCATTCAGATCGAATTCGACGGGATCGTGGGCGTCGGAAAGCTCATAGGCGCCGCGGCCGAGGTTGAGAATGATCGGCGAGAGCTGGCACTCCTCGGGCGGCGTCTCCGGCCCGCAGGCGGTGCCGGTCGGCGGACACGAAGGATCGCCGGGACAAACCGGCTTCGCCGGACGGCAGGCGCTCGAGCTCAGCTCAGGCGCGGCACGGTCGAGCTCATACGGAAGCGCCGGTAGCGGTCCGGCGAGCGTTGCGTAGGCGGTGAGGTAGTAGGCCCCTTCGTTTTGCGCGAAGTAGCACTCACCCGAGGCGGCGGTTACCGTGAGGGAGCCACGGTAAAGCTGAGAGGTCACTCGCCAGCTCTTCTGCGCCATGGTGTATCCGCCGTACGACGTGCGGATCTGATGCAGGCCCTTGAACTCATAGCCGCATCCGGTCATACACAGCGCGATTTTCTCCCTGTAGAGGCCACCACCGTTCGAGATCAGTTTGCCGGTGCTGTCGACCGAGAGCGTGGCATAGACCTCGACGTCACCCCAGATGCTGGCAAACGCGGTGGGCGCCGCGATGAACAGCAGCGCAGCGAACACTGCGCGCTTCATCGACAACCCTCTTCGATCTTCTTGAGTTCCTCCGGTTCGGGATCACCGAGATACTTGCGGGAGACGTTCCGGGCGGCGACGTCGTAGAGGAAGCGATCGAAGCAGGTGCCGTAAATCGTACGCAGCCGGCGGATGGCGTCGGCACGCACAGGGCACAACTCCTCCCGCAGCTTTCTCAGCTTCTTCCAATCTTCAGGGTCGGGGTTGAATGCGTGCGTCAGTTCGCCGAGCTCGTATTCGCGCCACAGCATTGCCACGAATTCGAAGCTCTCGCGTCCGATGACGGCGACCATGTCGGGCGGAAGACCGACCTCGATAGCACGATTCGTGGCCTCCTCCTGTATGGAGGCGGTAAACTCGTCGTCGCCGATGCCGTACGCAAAAAACGCATAAGTATTGAAGATCTCGTGCGGCAGCAGCATCTCCGGGTGCTCGGCGCCGTTGATGCTGTCACTCGTGAGAATGAGGGGGTTCGAGAACAGGGCCGGAGGCTCGACAGGGATGCCATCCGCGAGGTCCCGCGCGCGGAACTCCGCGCGCCGCTTTTCACTCAGTGCACGCCGCTCCATCTTCCCTTTGACGTCGAACCGGGCGGCGAGCCGTTCATCGATCGTCCATTCCCACGGACGTTTGGCCGGGGCTTCCTGGGCGGCAACGGCCGCGCCCTGCAACAGCAGAATGATCAAACACCAGACACGCATGAGTGTCGCCTCCATTTGTCCGGAGTGACGGCACAAATGAGTTTACACCCGATGCGATTGACGTTTCTGCAGAAGACACATAGGTACCACTGACCTTATGCGCCGTATTTGCTGGATTACGCGGACTGCAGTGCCGCGCGCACTCGCGCCAGACCTTCCTCGATGTCGCGCGGGCTCACCGCGCCGACGCTGAGGCGGAACCAGCCATCCTCTTCCTTCAGGCCGAAAGCCTGGAAGGGGACGACGGCGAAGCCGGCGCGGTCGAGGAGCATCCGGCGGATCGCTTCGTTGGTCTGCAGGCGGTCGATGAGGTCGAACTGCACGGAGAGGTAGATCGCGCCCTGCGGCTCGATGGCGCGGACCGGGAGGCCATCGCGGCGCATCGCTTCGAAGCCGTCGTACAGGAGGTTCAGGCGGAGCTGCAGCTCGCGGATCATCACCTCATGGAAAGCGGCGATCTCGTCGGTGCGCCCGAGGAAGGCGGCGACGGCGAGTTGCTCGGCTTTCGGCGCCCAGGCACCGACGTGGCCGAGGATGTCGCGCATGCGTGAAGTGACGGCCGGAGGAGCGACCGTCCAGCCGACGCGCAGGCCGGTCGCGGCGAACGCCTTGGAGATGCCGTCGACGAAGATCGTCCACTCCATCGCCTCGGGGACGAGCTGCGGCGGCGCGTAATGCTTGTGATCGCCGAAGGTGAGGAGCCAGTAGACCTGGTCCCACATCAGGAAGAGCGGGCGATCGCCGGTCGAGGCGCGACGCTCGTTCTCTTCCACGACCAGCTTGGCGATTGCTGCCACTTCCTCGCGCGCCATGACCGTGCCGGTCGGGTTCAGCGGTGTGTTGATGCAGATGAGACGGGCGTCGTGCACGTGCGGCCGCAGCATCGCCGCCGTCGGCAGGAAGTTCGTCTCCGGTCCGACCACCAGCTCCACCGGCGTGCCGCGCATCAGGTAGGTGTAGTGGTTGTTGTTCCACGACGGCGTCGGGAAGATGACCTTGTCGCCCGGATCGACCACCGCGGCATACGCGGCGAAGATGATCGGGCGCGAGCCGCCGGCGATGACGATCGACCCGACCGGGTACTCGAGCCCCGTCGTCCGGCGGTAGAACTCGACCACGGCTTTGCGCAGCTCCATGGTGCCGTCGGACGGCGGGTAGTTCGTCTGGCCGTTCCGGAGCTGCTCGACGATCAGCTCTTCGAGTCCGGCGGGGATGCGGAACTCGGTCGGCGAGAAGTCGCCTACCGTCAGGTTGCAGATCGATTTCCCCTGCGCCGCCAATGTCCTGATCTCACCCGCGATCTTGAGCACCTCGGAGCCGACGAGCCCCTGTGCAAGTGAAGAGAGAGACGTGTCGGAGCAGCGGGTGAGCAGGTCGGTCATCGCGAACCGGATTATTACCTCTTCCGGTTGTACCGCCGATGAATTTTCCACAAATCCCGCAGCGCGCGGATGAAGTCGTGCGACTTCACTTTCGACCCCCGGACGTCGTGCCACGTGCGGATCGGCAGCTCGTAGATGGCGGCTGCCGCGGCGTCGCGTCCGCGCTGCTGGATGAGGCGGGCGATGATCTCGACGTCGAAGATCCAGCGCGAGAGGAACGGATCGGCGAAGAGCTCGCGGACGGAGTCGTCGGAGCGGAAGAGCTTCGCCCCGCACTGGGTGTCGTAGACCGCCAGACCGAGGGACGAGGAGATGAGCGTAGCCCCGACGCGGCCGACGTAGTGGCGCTGCGGACGCCGGCTGATCGACCGGCCGAGGAGGCGAACGCGCGCCGCGAAGACCATGACGATGTCGGGGCGGGTGGTGAAGACGTGCAGGAACGAGGGGAGCTCGGCGAGCGGTGTGGCCAGATCGGCGTCCCAGAAGCCGACCAGGTCGGCGCCCCGCTCCGTCGCGGCGAGCAGGCCGCGGCGGACCGCTTCGGCCTTGCCGCGGTTCCGGTCCAGTTTCAGGAAGGAGAAGCGGGAGGGGTCTTCCTGCTCGAGCGAGGCGAGGAGGCGGGCGGTGCCGTCGCGGCTGCCATCGTCGACGAAGAGGAAATCGACCCGGTGCTCCTCGGCGCGGAACTGCCGGAAGGCGTCGAGGTCGAGACGCTTCTCTTCGTTGTAACAGGGAACGACGATGATCAGATGCACGGCCGCGCATTCTACGATGCTCGTATGACGAAGATTCAGCACATCGAAGCGCGGGTCCATGGGCGCGTCTTGTACGAAGCACGGTCGCCGGAGCGTCTACTCCTCGGGTTCCACGGCTACGCGGAGACCGCGGAGGTGCTCTTTGCCGAACTGGAGCAGATCCCGGGCATCGACGCCTGGTCGGTGGCATCGGTGCAGGCGCTGCATCCTTTCTATCAGCGCGGCGTGCGGGTCGTAGCCAACTGGATGACGTCGCAGGACCGGGAGCTGGCCATCGAGGACAACATTGATTACGTGCGGCGCGTCCTGGCGGCGCTGCCGAAGCCGAAGCACCTCGTGTTCGCCGGCTTCTCGCAGGGGGTGGCCATGGCTGTCCGCGCCGCCGCGTATGCCGGAGCCGAGCCGTCGGCGATGATCCTGCTGGGCGGCGACATCCCGCCGGAGGTCGTGCAGGACGCGAACGTAACGCTGCCGCCGACGCTGCTCGGCAGGGGAGCGACGGACGACTGGTACACGGCCGAGAAGTTCGACGTGGACGTGCAGTACCTGCAGACGAAGACGACGGTACGCACGTCTCTGTTCGCGGGAGGCCACGAGTGGACGGACCAGTTCCGCACCGCCGCCGCGGCGTTGCTGCGGGAGGTGGAGCAAGCGCCCGTGCAGCGCTAGCCATCTCGGAGTGCGGTGGCGTTCGGAGGGTGTCTCAAAACGGTGCGTTTCGATCTACTCCCTTGGTTCTGCCGTCGATGAACCGGCGCCTGCGGGCGCGGACAGACAGGAGTGTCTGTCCCACATTCAGATTCCGCCGAATATCGGGCACCCGCGGGCACGCT
>DASWMP010000188.1:0-5189 GCA_036399695.1 Thermoanaerobaculia bacterium
AAGTGCCTGGCTATTCGTGGTACGCCCTCGGCGTCCTGACTCTCGTCTACGTCCTCAACTTCCTCGACCGCACCGTCTTCTACATCCTCATGGAGCCGATGAAGCGCGAGATGAAGTTCACGGACTTTCAGCTCGCGCTCCTCGGGACGCTCGCTTTCGTCATCTTCTACACGGCGCTCGGAATCCCGTTCGGCATCCTCGCCGACCGCACCAGCCGGACGAAGGTCATCGCCGGCGGGCTGGCTGTCTGGAGCCTCTTCTCCGGCCTCACCGGCTTCGCCGACAGTTTCTGGACGATCTTCTTCTGCCGCCTCATGGTCGGCGTCGGTGAAGCGACGCTCGGGCCGGCGGCCCTGTCGCTCCTCGGTGACTTCTTTCCCCCGCGCATGCGCGCCACCGTGCAGTCGATCTACTCCACCGGCATCGCCTTCGGCGGCGGTCTGGCCTTCTTTCTCGGCGGCTGGATCGGCCAGTCCTACGGCTGGCGGCCGGCCTTCTATCTGCTCAGCTTCCCGGGCCTCTTCCTGGCCGTGCTCGTCTTCTTTCTGCGGGAAGAAGCGCGCGGACGGACGGAGACCGCCCCGAAACCTGCCGGCCGCGGCGACTGGCGGCGCCTGTTCCGGTCCAAGACGCTCTGGCTGCTCTACACCGGCTACGCGCTCGTCGCCCTGGCCTCGAACAACCTCGGCATCTGGGGCGGCGCGTTCTTCGTCCGCGTCCACGGCTTTCCGCTCCTCACGGTCGGCATCGCCGCCGGCCTCATCTCCATCGCCGTGGGCGTGCCGGCGATGATTCTCGGCGGCTACTTCTCCGACAAGGTCAGCCGGCGCCTGGGCGGCGGACGCATGGCCTTTACCTCGGCCGTGGCGCTCGTCTCCGTCCCGCTCTGGCTCGCGCTCCTGTTCGTGAACAACGTCCCGGTGCTGATCGCCGTCAACGTCGTCCTCTACGCGCTGGCGATCCTCTGGGTCGGCCCGGCGACCGCGGACGTCATCGACATCGCCGGCCCCCATCTGCGGGGCCTGGCCATCGGGATCTTCTTCTCGATCGTCAACCTCACGGCCTACGGCATTGCCTCACCCATGATCGGGAAGATCAGCGATCTTCTCGGCGTGAATGCGGATCCGCAGCAGATGCGGTACTCGCTGCTGGTGTGCCCGGTTGCATGTGCCATCGGCGCCCTGTTGTTGTGGATTGGGAGCCGCGTCCGTGCCGCCGATCCAGGTACCACGGCACACTGATCACCGCCACCCGCTGGTTTCCTTTCAGCAGCAGCATCGAGCGCAGCACGTTCGCGCGATGCGTGTGCAGCAGGTACTCCCACCATCTGCCCTCCACGAGGTCCGGCAGGATCACGGCGATCATCCCCGCGCGCTGTTTGCGGAACTCGTCGAGGTAGTCGAGCAGCGGCGTGAACAGCCGGCGGTACGGTGACGCGACGCAGACGAGCGGCACCGGCGCCTTTCCGGCGTTCGCGAGCGGCTCCTCCACGTGCTGCCGCCACGCGTTCTTCAGTGCATCCCCCTGCTCGGCATCGGCGTAGATGTGCACCGCCGTGACGTCGGACGTCATCGCCAGCGCGAAGCGGAGCGCCTTCTCCGTCAGGTTGTCCCACGACTTGACCGGGATCACCACCGCCACCGGCGGCGCTTCCGTCTCCACCTCCAGCGGCTCGTCGCGCTCCGTCTGCCGGTCGACTTTCCGGTAGTGATTGCGGATCATCCGGAAGAGCAGGAGCAGCGCCGGCAGCAGGACGATCGTGATCCAGGCGCCGTCGTGAAACTTGGCGACGATGATCACGGCCAGCGCGATCGTCGTCGTCGCCGCGCCCAGCGCGTTGATCGTCAGCACGTGCCAGTGCCGCCGCGCGCCGAGCCGCAGCCAGTGCACGACCATCCCGGCCTGCGACAGCGCGAACGCGCTGAACGCGCCGACGGCGAACAGCGGGATGAGGTGCTCCGTGATCCCGCCGAACGCGATCAGCAGCAGCCCGGCCAGCGTTGACAGGACGACGATGCCGATCGAGTAGACCAGCCGCCTTCCCACGTTCGCGAACGCGTGCGGCAGAAAGTCGTCCTCCGCGATCATCCGGCAGAGCCGCGGAAAGCCGGCAAAGCTGGTGTTCGCCGAGAGGCAGAGCACCGCCAGCAGGCTGCCGATCGTCACGTAGTACAGCGGCCCCCGTCCCACGACCGCCGCCAGCAGCGACGACAGCACGCTCTGGTAGCCCGGCAGTTCCTGGTTCATCGCTCCGATCCCGTAGGCATGCGTGAGGTAGGCGATGCCTGCCAGCAGACAGCCGAGGATGAAGACGATCGTCGTCAGCGTCCGTTGCGCGTATCTCACGGCCGGATCCTTGAAGATCGGTACCCCGTTCGAGACCGCTTCGACCCCCGTCATGGCCGTGCAGCCCGCGGCGAACGAGCGCAGCAGCATCCAGAGTCCGGCCGTCGCGGCGCCGGCAACGAGCGGCTTCGGCGGAATCACCGGCTGCGGATGCCCGCCGGCGCCGATCGTCTTCACGATCCCGATGCCGATGACCACCGCGAAAGCCACGACGAAGACGTACGTCGGCACCCCGAAGGCCACCCCCGACTCACGCACGCCGCGCAGGTTGATCAGGGCGATGACGACGAGGATCGACAGACAGAGCGCCAGCGTGTGCTCGTGTAATGAGGGAAACGCCGACACCAGCGCCCCGACCCCCGCCGAAATGCCGACCGCCGCGTTGAGCACGTAATCGAGGATCAGCGCCGCCGCCGCGCACAGCCCGGCCCCGGTCCCGAGGTTCTCCTTCGCCACCACGTACGACCCGCCGCCGTTCGGATAGGCGGCGATCGTCTGCCGGTACGAAAGATAGAGGATGAAGAGCAGGACGAGGATGACCGCCGTGATCGGCCGGATGAATCCGAGCCCGCCGGCACCGAGCGGAATCATGATCGCCAGCGCCGCCTCAGGCCCGTAAGCGGCCGAGGCCAGTGCATCGAGCCCGAGCACCGGCACCCCCCGCACCGCCCCGATCTTCGTATGTTCAGCTTCCCACGAGGCTAAACGCCGCCCTAGTAACGCTTTGGCCAAAGACATCGCGGTTTGCGTCTGCTGCAAACGCAGCGCCGGGAGGGTAGGGGCCAGAAATGCCCCGTTCGCCACCGCACTCCGAGGCTTAGCCTGAGGCCATTGCGCCCTGAGAACCCACCCCGACTCGAATAGCCGGTTTGTACAAGAAATCCGTCGGGCTCGTTCAATCGCCGGACGAAGGCGCTGCCTATCTTGGGTCCATCACGACGGCACACCGTCATGGAGGACCGCATGAAGAACAAAGAAACCCAGAAGCACATCGCCAAACGTCTCGTCACTACGATGGCCGTCCTGGCCGTCATCACCGTCGCCGTCTCGGCTGGGGCCGGGATGCTGTTCAACCGCGTACCGAAGCCGCCGGCCGACCAGTTCGGCTTCGGACCGCGGACGTCCGCGCAGGGGCACTACACCGCCACCATCGAGTCGCCCGCCCAGCCGCTCAAGCCGCGGCGGATGCTCAAGCTGCAGGTGACGATCCGCGACGCCGCCGGCGCCCCGGTCGACGGAGCCACGATCGCCGTCGACGGCGGCATGCCGCAGCACGGCCACGGCCTGCCCACCCAGCCGCGCGTCACCCGCGGCCTCGGCGAAGGCCGGTACGAGATCGAAGGACTGCGCTTCAACATGGGCGGTTGGTGGGAGCTGCACCTCGACATCTCCACCCCGGCCGCCGGCGCCGAGCGCGTCACCTTCAACCTGCAGGTCTGAGACGTCCCGCCGAGGCCTGTCATGAACAGCAGACGCATCGCCATCGCCGCCGTCGCCCTCATCCTCACCGTTGCACTGACCACCGTCGCCGCCACGCGCGGCGACCGGTGGTCGCAACGGTGGTCGGACGAGGAGCTCGACATCCTGCGCGGCCTCTCGCTCGCGGAGCTCGAGCCGCTGCCGCCTGACCCGACCAACCGCGTCGCCGACGATCCGCGCGCCGTGCAACTCGGGCAGCGGCTCTTCTTCGACGCCCGCCTCAGCTCGAACGGCAAAGTCTCGTGCGCCACCTGCCACCTGCCGGATCGCGAGTTCCAGGACGGCACGCCGCTGGCCAAAGGCGTCGGCACCACCGACCGCCGGACGATGCCCATCGCCGGCACCGCGTACAGCCCCTTCCTCTTCTGGGACGGCCGCAAGGACAGCCAGTGGGCGCAGGCCCTCGGCCCGCTCGAGAGCCCGGTGGAGCACGGCGGCTCGCGCGCCCAGTACGCCCACGTCATCGCCGAGCACTATCGCGCTGACTACGAGCGCACGTTCGGACCGCTGCCCGAGCTGAGCGCCATCCCACGCGCCGCCGGCCCCGTGCCCGATGCCACGGCGCGCGCGGCCTGGGATGTGATGACGGACGAACAGCGCGTCGCCGTGACGCAGGTCTACGTCAACATCGGCAAAGCCATCGCCGCGTACGAACGGCGGCTGCAGTACGGGCCGTCGCGTTTCGACCGTTACGTCGAGGCGCTCGCGGAGGACGGACAGGCGGCCGCGAACCTGCTGAGCCGCGACGAAGTAGCCGGCCTGCGCCTCTTCATCGGCAAGGCCAACTGCACGCAGTGCCACAATGGCCCGCTCTTCACGAACAACGAGTTCCACAACACCGGCGTCCCCGCCGCCGCTGCCGTTGCCAAGGCCGACCACGGCCGCACCACCGGCGCGAAGGACGTGCTGACGGACGAGTTCAACTGCCGCAGCCGCTGGAGCGACGCGAAAGGGGGGCAGTGCTCCGAGCTGGAGTTCCTCGTGTCCGAGGGGCACACGCTCGAGCGCGCGTTCAAGGTGCCGTCGCTGCGCAACGTCGCCGACCGCGCGCCCTACATGCACGCCGGGCAGTTCGCGAGCCTCGACGACGTCGTCGCCCACTACAACCGCGCGCCTGTTGCGCCCTCCGGCCACACCGAGCTCAAACCGCTGCGCCTCAACGCGAAGGAGCTCCAGCAGCTCGCGGCGTTCCTGCGCACGCTGAGCGGCGGCACCGCCGCCCCGCCCGAGCTGCTGCGCGATCCGCATCAGGAGGTGGCGCAACGTTAACGCCACTTGCCGCCGCATACCCGACACCATCTCGGAGTGCGGTGGCGAACGCCACCGCTCTGCTACACGTGCAAAAGAGCGGTGGCTTTCTTTCG
>DASWMP010000189.1:0-14601 GCA_036399695.1 Thermoanaerobaculia bacterium
GCCGGCAATTACTCCGTGACCGTGACGGCGAACGGCTGCTCGACGCAGAGTGCCGTGACGACAGTGACGGAGAAGCCGCTGCCGAACGCCGCGATCACCGGCACGACGTCGATCTGCGCCGGTACGACGACGACGCTCACGGCGCCGGGCGGCACCGGTTACAGCTATCTCTGGTCCAACGGTGCGACGTCGCAGTCGATCGTGGTTGGCGCCGGCAACTACTCCGTGACCGTGACGGCGAACGGCTGCTCGACGCAGAGTGCCGTGACGACGGTGACGGAGAAGCCGCTGCCGTCGGCGACGATCACCGGCACGACGTCGATCTGCGCCGGTACGACGACGACGCTCACGGCGCCGGGCGGCACCGGTTACACGTATCTCTGGTCCACCGGCGCGACGTCGCAGTCGATCAGCGTCGGCGCCGGCAATTACTCCGTGACCGTGACGGCGAACGGCTGCTCGACGCAGAGTGCCGTGACGACAGTGACGGAGAAGCCGCTGCCGAACGCCGCGATCACCGGCACGACCAGCATCTGTGCCGGCACGACGACGGTGCTCAGCGCCTCGACCGGCGCCGGTTACAGCTACGTCTGGTCGACGGGGGCCACCTCTCCGACGATCACGGTGGGCGCCGGCAGCTACTACGTCGACGTGACGCTCAACGGCTGCACGCGCCGCTCGGCGACGACGACCGTCACGACCAAGCCGCTGCCGACGGCCACGATCAGCGGCACGACCACGGTCTGCCCCGGCTCCACCACGACGCTGACCGCGTCATCCGGGGCCGGCTATACGTATCTCTGGTCCACCGGCGCCACGACCCCGTCCATCGCGGCGGGCGCCGGCAGCTATTACGTCGACGTGACACTCAACGGCTGCACGGTGCGCAGCAGCACGACAACGGTGACGCAGCTCGTGACCGCGACCATCACCAAGCAGCCGACGCCGTCGTCGCAGCAGACGACGCGCAACACGCAGGTGAGCATCGACGTCGACGCGGCGGGCACGGGCTTGACGTTCGCCTGGTATCGCGGCGGCACGCTCGGCAACCCCGGCAGCGCAACGCTCGTCGGGACCACTGAGACGCTCCAGGTCTCGCACGGCAGCAAGGGCACGTACACCTACTGGGTGCGTGTGACCGGCTCCTGCGGTACGGATACGAGCGACTACGCCGCGACGGTCGTCGTGAGGTGAATCGTGGATCGGGTGGCGGGGGGACGAATGTTCCTCCGCCACCTGGGCGTCGCTCTGTGTATGGAGTGCGGCAGCGATGGTTCATCAGTTGCCGCTTTCCTATAGCGGAAGCGTCGAGCTTCCGCCCGCCGGGTGCGGCACGTGGGCCGCAGCTTGACGCGGCGGCTGTTGGAAAGCGGCAGATGATAAGACGTCGCTGCCGCACTCCAAACTCGGCGACCTACCGGTTCTCCGAACCCCCCGCCCGCCGTCCGATCTCCATGTGCCGCTCCGGATCGGCCAGCGGCCGGAACCCGAACTGCTCGTACAGCCCATGCGCATCGCGCGTGACGAGATGCCACCGCCGCAGTCCCTGCAGCTCCGGATGCTCGCGGATAGCCCGCATCAGCTCCTTCCCGACACCCCGCCCCCGATGCGACTCCAGCACGAACACATCCGCCACATAGCCGAACGTGGCGTAGTCGGTGATCACCCGCGCAAAGCCCACCTGCGCCTCGCCGTCGAACGCCCCGAAGCACAGCGAGTTTGCAATGGCCCGCTCCACCACCTGCAACGGAACCTCCCGCGCCCAGTACGACACGGTGGCGAGCCAGTGGTGGATGAGCGGGATGTCGAGTCTGGAGCGATCGGTGGTGATCATTGGTTTCTGGTTTTTGGTTTTTGGTTGTTGGTTTTTGGTTTTACCGACAACCAACAACCAAAACCAACAACGGCGCGCTGGCGCGCGCCTACACCACCGGCCCCTCCGCCCGTTCCTCGTCGATTCCGGCGAGTACGTGCAGGGCCGTCTCCATCTCCGCGATCGTCTGCGCGGCGCCGAGGCAGATGCGGATGTGGCGGGGGGAGTCGTCGGCGACCGAGAAGGTGGAGGCGGAGGTCACCAGCACCTTCCTGCGCCGCGCTTCCTCGGCGAAGGAATCGCCGGTCCAGCGGCGCGGCACCTCCATCCAGAGATGCGGTGAGCGGGGATCTCCGCCGCCGGCGCGGCTGCCGAGGATCTTGCGGGCCAGGCGGTTGCGAAGGGCGATCTCCTGGCGCTTTTGCTCGACGATGCGCATCGCCGTCCCGTCCTCGATCCAGGTGGCGGCGATCTCCACGAGCGCGGGCGACGTGAAGAGCGCTGCTGCCCGTAATCCCGCGTGCATCTTCGGCACGAGGGCGTCGGGCGCCAGCGCGAAGCCGGTCCGCAGCGCCGGCGCGAGGCTCTTGCCGGTGCCGGTCACGCGCACCGTCCGCTCGGGTGCGAACGACTGCACGGGCGGGGGAGGGTCGTCGAGCAGGAAGGCGTAGACGTCGTCCTCGACGATCGTCAGGCCGAGCTTCTCGGCGATGGCCGCCAGCTCGCGGCGCCGCTTCTCCGGCAACACCGTGCCGGTCGGATTCTGGATCGACGGCGTCACATAGACCACCTTCGCCTTCGTCTTCCGGATGGCGTCGGGGATGAGGCCGTAGCGGTCCATCGGCAGCGGCTCGAGCCGCAGGTGCAGCAGGGAGGCGATCCAGCGGATGCCGTGATACGTCACGCTCTCGGTCAGCACGGTGTCGCCGGGGCGGGTGAGGGCGGCGAGGGCGACGAACATGGCCTGCTGCGCGCCGGCCGTGATGACGACGTTCGAAGGATCGGCCCCGCCGCCGAGCCATGCCGCTCCGGCAGCGCGATGGCGTTCCGAGCCTGCCGGCGATTCGTACTGCGCTGCGACGAAGGCGGCGTTCATCCGCTGCAGCATCGCTTGCGCCAGCGGCGCGAGCGGGATGCGCAACATGTTCGTGGCCAGGTCGAGCTCCTCGGCCGGCGCCTGCGCTTCGCGCCGCACGTTGCGCACGAAGCTCCCGCGTCCGGTCGTCGACTCCACCAGTCCGCGCCTCGCCGCCTCGGCGTACGCACGCGTGATCGTGACCGCCGTCACGCCGAGTTGCCGCGCCAGCTCCCGGTGCGTCGGCAGCCGGCTCCCGGCCAGCAACATGCCCGTAGCGATGTCACGTTCGAGCGCGTCCGCGATCCGCTGATAGAGCGGCGTCTCGGAATCGTGCAATCGCGGTGTCCAAAGTGTCATAACTCGGTTGTCATACTTGACGAATGACGATTGTAGCACCTATATCTCCTGCATCATGACGACGATGACCGAGCCGATTTCAGCCGCGCGTACCGAATTCCTCGACGAAGACCTTCTCGATCTGGCCCACCGCCGGGCCACCGACTACCTCCGCGGTGTCGGTGAGCGGCACGTCGGTGCCCGCGCCTCGCGCGAGGAGCTCCTGCGCGGACTGGACGCCGAGCTGCCGGACGGTGGCGACGAGCCGGCCATGGTCCTGGAGACGCTGGCGGGCCAGGTCGAGCGCGGCGCCATCGCCACGGTCGGCCCGCGCTACTTCGGCTTCGTCATCGGCGGCGTGCTGCCGGTGACGCTGGCGGCGGACTGGCTCACCAGCGCGTGGGACCAGAACGCCGGTATCTACGCCACGTCTCCGCTCGGCGCGACGGTCGAAGAGGTGGCGGGCCGCTGGCTGCTCGAGCTGTTCGACCTGCCGCGCGACCTGAGCTTCGGCTTCGTGACCGGCTGTCAGATGGCCAACTTCACCGCGCTCGCCGCCGCGCGTCACGGCGTCCTCCGCCGCGCCGGCTGGAACGTGGAAGAGGATGGGCTGGCGGGCGCGCCGCGCGTGAACATCATCACGAGCGCCGAGTCGCACGTCACGATCGACGTCTCCCTCCGTCTCCTCGGTTTCGGCACGCGCAACATCCTCCGCGTCGAGAGCGACGGGCAGGGGAGGATGCGCCCGGATCGCCTCCGGCGCCTGCTCGAGAACCTCAACGGCCCGGCCATCGTCTGCGCGCAGGCCGGCAACGTGAACACCGGCGCCTTCGATCCGCTCCGCGACATCGCCGAGGTGACCCGCGAGCATGGCGCGTGGCTGCACGTCGACGGCGCCTTCGGTCTCTGGGCGCGCGCCAGCCGCGATCTGCGCCACCTCGCGGACGGTATCGAGCTCGCCGACTCCTGGGCCACCGACGCCCACAAGTGGCTGAACGTGCCGTACGACAACGGCATCGTCTTCGTCCGCGACAGCGCCGCGCACCGCGCCGCCATGACCTCGTCCGCCGCTTACCTGCAGCAGACGTCAGGCGTGGAGCGGGACAACATCGACTGGACCCCTGAGTTCTCACGCCGCGCCCGCGGCTTCACCATCTACGCCGCCCTGCGCACCCTCGGCCGCCGCGGCGTGGAAGCGATGATCGACGCCGGCTGCGTGCGCGCCCGGCAGATGGCCGACCTGCTCCGTAAGGCTCCGGGAGTGGACGTACTGAACGACGTCGTCCTCAACCAGGTCCTCGTCCGCTTCGGCGACGACGACGTCAAAACCCGCGAAGTCATCGCCCGTGTCCAGCAGGACGGCACCTGCTGGCTCGGCGGCACCACCTGGCACGGCGTCGCCGCCATGCGCATCGCCTTCTCCAACTGGGCCACGAATGAGGAGGATGTGGCGCGTAGCGCGGAGGCGATCCTGCGCGCGTGGCAGGGTGAGTAGCTAGTCAACAGAAAGCGATAGGACCAATCGGACCCAGAGGACTCATGGGACGTATGTGAGTTGCGGTGTCGTGCGGCTCCCCATCCGTCCATAGGTCCGATCGGTCCTATGGGTCCTATCGTGTAACCGGACCTCGGAAATCGGCCCGCGTAGCGCGGCCCCTACTGAAACCGTCGCGTAATCTCCGCCACCGCATCCGCTTTCGCGACCACCTTCAGATCCTTGCCGACGCGGCGGCGGAGGTCGTCGTGGTCGGTGGCGGACGTCATCAGGATGACGTTGCCCATGTCCTGGCCGTTCTCTTCGCGCAGGTAGGTGAGCACGCCGAAGCCGCTCTGGAGCGGCACGTCGGTGTCGATGAGAATGGCGGCGTAGTCCTCCAGCTCGAGCTTCTGGATCGCGTCCCACCCGTCCGACGCGCAATCGCACGAAATCTCGAGCTGCGCTCCCGCTTCCTCGATGGCGCGGCAGATGACCGGGTTGTCCTCGACTACCAGAATCTTTTCGTCTCTTCTCATGTGGCCCTCAGCGTAGGCCCTGCTGCAAGAAACAGGCAAGCAGGACCGTGGAGACGCGCGTTGTCCGTTTCGTTGTCCGTTGTCCGTAAAGGAAAGTTCGTGGCCGACCTCTCGCTGAGGCACACGGACAACGGACAACGAGAAACGGACAACGCGCAACGGACAACGCGTTCGACGTGCGCGCGAAACGCTCCACTCCGCTCTTATTTGGCATTTCCACTGCACTGGCCGGGGCAGGTAGTGACGCGAAAAATGTTGACGAGGATGGAACCACACCATGGTACCGAGCCGAAGAGTTGCAATACTCTTCGTGACTACGTTCCTCTCCACGCGGCACCTTCCCGCAGATTCCGCAAAACCAGCAGACGCATTCAGTTACGCGCCGGCCGTCTCGAGCACGGAAACCGCGAAGGGCCAACGGAGTAACGAGTCACGAAGCACGATTTCCCTGCAGCCCCGTGTCGAAGACGAGGATGGCGGCGATTGCGTGGCCCCGACGTTGATCGGGCCGGGCGACGATACCGGATCGATCCGCTCCGCCAACCCGGTCGAGTTCCGCTGGAGTGGCGGACATGCCGGGCCGCAGGATCATCCGGCCGATCACACCGAGTTCCGCGTCTACTACACCATCGACGGCGGCAGCGGCAAAGATGTGGAAGCCGGCCGCACGAAGTTGCCGGCGCGCGAGCTCACGGTCGACATGCCGGTGGGGCTCATCAAATGGCGTGTGGAGATCCGCCACGGCTCACAATCCTGTAGCAGCGGCTCGCTGAAGTTCCGGAGCGTCGGCACCTGCACGCCTCCTTCCGTGACCGCCACCGCCTCGAAGACGAGCGCGGTGGCCGGTGAGACCATCACGCTGACGGCGAACGCCGGCGGTTCCTCGCCGCAGACGATCACCTGGTTCGAAGGCAATACGAGCATCGGCAGCGGCGCGACTCTGACGAGGACGGTCACGGCCTCGACGTCGTTCCATTGCGAAGTACGGAACGACTGCGGCACCGTCCAGAGCGCGACCATCGCCGTCAACGTCTGCACCCCGCCCTCCATCACGACGCAGCCTTCCTCGGCAACGATCAATGAAGGCTCGACCGCGACCCTTTCCGTGGGCGTGAGCGGCACGCAGCCGGTCAACGTTCAGTGGTTCTCCGGCAGCACGGCTGTCGGCAGCGGCGCCACCTTCACGACGCCCACGCTGACGCAGACCACGACTTACCGGGCGGAGGTCACGAACGGCTGCGGCACGGTCACGAGCAACACCGTCACCGTGACCGTCACCCCCGCGTGCAACCCGCCGGCGATCGCGACCCAGCCATCGAGCGCCTCCGTCAGCGAAGGAACGACGGCGACGCTCTCCGTCGGCGTGACCGGCACGCAGCCGATCAATATTCAGTGGTTCAGCGGCAGCACGCCGGTGGGCAGCGGCGCCACGTTCACGACCGCGCCGCTGACGCAGACCACGACCTTCCGTGCCGAGGCCACCAACGCCTGCGGTACGGTGTCGAGCAACACCGTCACCGTCACGGTGACGCAGACCTGCACGCCGCCGTCGATCGCGTCGCAGCCGGTCAGCACCACGATCGTCGAGGGCGCCACCGCCACGCTTTCTATCGGCGTTGCCGGTACGCAGCCCGTCAACATCCAATGGTTCAGCGGCAGCACGCCGGTCGGCAGCGGCGCCACGTTCACGACGCCCGCGCTGACGCAGAGCACGACCTACCGCGCCGAGGCCGCGAACGCCTGCGGTACGGTCTCGAGCAACAGCGTGACCGTCACGGTGACGCAGTCGTGCACCCCGCCGGCGGTCGTCGCGCCCGCCGGGTTCACCATCGAGGAAGGCTCGACCACGACGCTCTCAGTCTCCGTCGCCGGCAGCGAGCCGACCGACGTCAAATGGTTCGACGGCGCCACGCTCGTCGGCAGCGGCCCGAGCTTCACCACTCCGGCGCTGACGCAGACCACGGTTTACCGCATCGAGGCGACGAATGCCTGCGGCACCGCCAGCGCCACCATCACCGTCGACGTGCAGAAGCGCGCCGCCTGTGACGGCGACGTCCACGCGCCGCTCGCGTCCGTGATTGCCCAGGCCCGCAGCGCCGTGCCTTACGAAGTGGCCTGGCCGTCCCTCGGTGTCGGCATCAGCTACGAGGTGGAGGAATCGACCTCCAGCGACTTCACCAATCCGCGCGTTTTCATGACGCAGGCGACGTCCATGGCTTTTCGTCATGACGTCGGCACTGCCGAACGCTTCTTCTACCGCGTCCGCGGCGTGCGCGTCTGCGACGGCCGCCTCGGCGAGTACTCGGGCGTCCTGCGCGTCGTCGTCGTACCGAACCCGCAGGTCAGCGGCGCCGGCCCCGACATCGTGGCGGCGCACGGCACCCTCTCCATCATCACTCAGACGATGCACCTCGATGCCGAGACCCTCGGCGGCGTGGGCGCCAGCTTCCACATCGGCGCTTCCGAGAGCTGGCTCTCGATTCATCCCTCGTCCGGCATCGTGCCGGCCGAGGGCGTGACCTTCACGCTGACCGTCGATCCGCGCGGCCTGCCGCAGGGCACGAGCGCCGCGACGCTGCAGATCGGCAATGGCGGCGCGCTCCGCACCGAAGATGACGGCACCACGCGCGGCGTCCCGGTCACGATCTCGCTCGTCACACCCGTGCGCCCGGCTCCGCGGCCGGCAGACGACAGCGTCCTGGTCATCCCGGCCATCGCCCACGCCCCCGGCGCGAACTCGCAGTGGCAGAGCGACGTCCGCATCGCTCACACGTGGCCCGTGGCCATGCGCTACGAACTGACCCTCACGACCACCGCCACCAACGGCAGCACCGGCCTGCAGACCGTCGTCACCGTGCCGGCCGGGCAGACGCTCGCGCTCGACGATCTCGTCGGCCGCTGGTTCGGTGCCGGCGCGCTCGGTGACGGCGTCACCGGCCTGCTCCTCGTCCGCCAGGCCGACAACGCCGTCGTCCCGGGACGGACGGTCGCCACCAGCCGTCTCTACAACAAGGCAGCGAACGGCTCGTTCGGCCAGTTCGTCGCCGCCGTACCGCTCTCGAAGTTCGTCGCCGGCGGCGCCCGCGCTCTCTCGATGACGCAGATCGCGCAGTCCGACGCCTTCCGCACCAACTTCGGCATCGTGGAAGGCTCGGGCAACGCCGCGCGGGTGAAGATCGAAGCGTTCGATCAGGCCGGCGCGAAGCTGTTCGAGTCGATGCTCGACCTGATGCCGGGCGAGCACCGCCAGCTCGGCGCCTACCTCGCGGCCAACAACGTCACGACGGCGAACGCGCGTGTGAACGTCAGCGTCGTCTCGCCGAAGGGCCGCGCCTACGCCTACGCCTCGGTCGTCGACAACAAGACCGGCGACCCGTCGTTCATCCCGGCCTTCAGCACGTCGAACGCGACGAGCCACGTCATCGCCGGCGCCGCCGATCTGGCCACGCCGACCGGCCGCTGGCAGACGGACCTCCGCCTCTTCAACGCCAGTGACGCCAGCGTCCCGGCGACGCTCGAGTATTACCCGCAGGGCTCGAGCACGCCGACGGCCACACGCGAGCTCACGCTCCAGCCGGGCGAAGTCCGCGCCACCGATGACGTGCTGCGTGACCTCTTCGGCCTGAGCTCGACCGGTGGTGCGATCCGCATCAAGTCGGCCATCGCCGGCGCGCTCGTCCCGACCGCCCGCACGTACCACAACCGCGGCGACGGCACCTACGGCCAGTTCATCCGCGGCGTCTCCTCGGACGAAGCGCTCGCCCTCGGCGAGCAGCCGCGCATGATCCTCAACGCCGAAGAGTCGCCGCGCTTCCGCACGAATGTAGGCCTCGTCGAAGTGAACGGCGCCGACACGAACGTGGAACTGACGGTCACGCTCCCGGGCCGCCGGGTGACCTCGACCGTGCAGGTGCAGCTCAAAGCCAACGAATACCGCCAGCTCAACTCCATGCTCCGCACGATGGGCATGTCCGACGCCTACAACGCGACGGTCTCCGTCCGCGTCATGGGCGGCAACGGCAAGGTGGTGGCGTTCGGCTCGGTGGTGGACAACGTGACGCAGGATCCGACCTACGTGGTAGCGGAGTAGGGATCGGGGCCCCGGGCCCTGGGCCCGGTTGGGTCTCAGGCCCGGGGTTCGGGGGGCGTGGTTGGAGATCGACCGCTCCCTGAACACTCCTGTCTGTCCGGCCCACCCCCGAGATCCTCGCGACAAGCGGCCGTTCGGGTGCACCGGACAGACAAGAGTGTCTGTCCCACATCTAAAGCCAACGCCATTGGGGCTTTCGCGCGCGGCTGCGACGCTGCCGCCCGCAAGGGCTTCTATCTACCGGGAAACGCGTGAGTTAACCATTAAGCGCGCTTCGATCGCCGTTACCGGCGGAAGAGTGCTCGCTTCCACCGCAGGTGTGCGCGCTTCGAGCGGAAGAAAGATCACTACCGGCGGAGGAATGATCGCCTTCCCGGCGAAGCGTGCGCGCTTGCAGCGGAAGAAAAAATGCAAGCGATGGAAGACTGACCGCCTGCCAACGAAGGTGCGAGCGCTGCCACGGGAAGCGCGATCGTTACCACGGGAAGCGCGATCGTTACCACGGGAACCGTCATCGCTGCCAGCGGAAGGCTCGAGCGGTTGCCCGTGCATCGATTTCCCTGCCATCGGAAGCGTGCACGCCTCCCGCGGAAGCGGGAACGGTTGCCGCGTAAGCAGGTTCGCCTCGGCTGGAACGACGCCGAACTTCCGCTGCCAGCGATCGCGCTTCCCGTGGTAACGGTCGCGCTTCCCGTGGTAACGATCGCGCTGTCCGTGGTAACGATCGCACTGTCCGTGGCAGCGATGACGCTTCGCTCGGCAGCGATTCGCGGTTCGGCTGGTATCGATATCCGCGGCGCGGGAATCAACCGCCCCTGAACCTCGGGCCTGACTCCCAACCGGGCCCCGGGCCCAGGGCCCCGAGCCCCCGGCCAGCTCACTCTTCTCGTAACACCTTGGCCACACGCGCCAGCAGCACGTTGTTCTTCACCGGTTTGCGGATGAAGTCGGCCGCGCCGATCTCGAAGGCTTTCACCTCCGGCTCGTCGCCCGGGAGGCCGGAGACGAAGATCGCCGGGATGTTGATGCCCTGCTCCTTCAGCGCTTCGAGGACCTTGTGGCCGTCGATGAAGGGGAGGTCGACGTCCAGCAGCAGGAGGTCCACCTTCTCGCGGCCAATCAGCATCAGCGCTTCGGCGCCGTCCTTTGCCAGGATGACCTCGTAGCCGGCCGACTTGAGGAGCGCGTTGTTCAACTCGCGGTTGAGGAGGTTGTCCTCGACGACCAGCACCGTCTTCTTCGCCGTGCGCCGGTCGTCGGGGAGGAGCGTGCTGCGCTTCGTGCGGAGGGCGACGATCTGCTGGTGCAGCGCTTTCGTCTCCGTGTCCGGCTCCACGCGCAGCTCGCGGCGCAGCGTCTTTGCCAGCGCGTCGTACTGCTGCAACGCGTTCACGAGGTCGCCGCTCTGCAGGAAGAGCCGCATGAGCAGGCGATGTACCGGCTCCTGCAGCGGATCGATGCGGAGCGAGCGCTGGCAGGTTGCGATGGCGTCGTCCACCGCGCCGCGCTTCGCCTGCATCTCGGCGAGCTGCGTGTGGATGCGGCAGGCGAGGCGGTGCAGGCGGTCGCGTTCGGCCAGCACCCACTGGTCGAACTTCTCCTCGTCGATGGCGAAGCCCTCGAGGAAATCGCCGGCGTAGAGCTCGACGGCGCGGGCGAGCGCTTCTTCCGAGCCGTTTGCGATCAGCGACTCGAACTCGGCCACGTCCACGTGCACCAGGGTGCCGTCGACCGCGAGGAAGTCACCTTCCTCGACAAGAATCTTCTGCGTCGAGGAGATCTGTCCCAGCTCCTTGCGCAGTCCGGAGAGCGTCTGACGGAGGCTTTGCCGCGCCTGTTCCGGCGCCGTGCTGCTCCAGAGGAGCGACGCCATCTTGTCGCGCGAAACCAACTGGGCAGGCTTCACCCCCAAGTACGCCAGCATTGCTTGCGACTTCCTGGCGGAGATCGACACCATGTGACCCGTGTCGCTGCGCATCCGGAAATCGCCAAAGAGATCGAGATAAAGAAGAACCATAGACTGCGTCAGGGCGCGCCATTATCGCAGAGGTTTGTCCGAAGACCACGGAGACGAAATTTGCGGGGGCTCAGCCGACTGCTTCGGTGAGCTGTGCCTGCTGCCTGGCTTCGCCGAAGAAGGTGCGGATCTCGTCGAGGCGGGACTCCACGTCGGCTTCACCGATCTCGATGAGGCGGTGGGTGTAGTGGGGCTCGAACATCAGGAGAGAGATGAAGTCGGGGGAGTCCGTCTCCTCCGTGCCGAGGGCGCGGACGAGAAGTTTGAGGTTGCGTGGGAGGTACTGCTGGTATTCGCCCGCGACCTTGCCGAGATCGACGGAGGGGCGGAGCACGAGCAGATCGATCGGGCGGAAACCGTTGCGATCCTCCTCCGGGAGCTTGCGCAGCATTTCGTTCAGCCGTTCCATGCGCACCACGTCTTCGTCGATGTTGTCGAGGAAGACGGCGTTGACGAGCTGGCCGAGGATCTGGGCGGCCGGCGGGTAGCCGGTGACGACGGGCGTGCTCGCCTCGTCCGGCGTGCGCTGGTAGCCGGTGGACATCGCCAGGATGTGCGTGGCGCCGAGGTGGACGGCGGGGGAGAGTGGCGCGGCGAGTCGGATGCCGCCGTCACCGTGCCAGGCGGCGCCCATGCGCACCGCGGGGAAGACGAACGGCAGGGCGGAGGAGGCGAGGATGTGCTCGACCGTCATCTGCGCCGGCACGGAGCGGCGGTTCGGTCCTTCGAAGACGTCGACGTTGCGTCCCTGGACCCAGCGCACGGCCTGGCCGGTGGAGTAGTCGAGGGTCATGAGCGCCAGTGCGTGCAGATCGCCGCGGCGCAGGTTGTCGATGATGCCGGGGATCGGCTCGTCGGGACGGCAGCCGAGGACACGGCTGAGGAGATCGCGCAGGGGCGCCGTGTCGACGAGTCCGCGCGGGCGGCTCCACTTGTGGCGCGGGTAGAGCGACGACAGCGCCGACCGGAACGGGATGAGCTTCGTCCAGTCGAAGCGGTAGATGCTGCTGCAATCGAGGCCGCACCAGAGCCGGGCCAGCTCGTTCGCCTGCTCGGCGAGCGTACCGCGGCGTGCGGCCAGGAAGGCGGCGTTGATGGCGCCGGCGGAGACACCGGTCACGATCCGGAAGCGGACGTGGGGGAAGTGTTTGGCGATCCCTTTGAGCAGGCCGGCCTGGTAGGCAGCCCGGGCGCCGCCTCCCGTCAGCATCACCGCCAGCTCGGGTCCATTGCCGGTATTTGCGTGAGGCGCAAAAGGGATGGCGGCGCTCATTACGGCTGAGCAATTGCATTCCAATTGCCAACGGATGCAAACGCGTGAAACCGCAGGGCGTGTAGCCATCGTCGGCGGGGGGATCAACGGCGCCGGCATCGCCTGGGAGCTGGCCCGGCGGAACTACGAAGTCGTTCTGTACGAGAAGGGGGAAGCGGGCGCGCAGACCTCCTCCGCCACCACCAAGATGGTCCACGGCGGACTTCGTTATCTGGAGCGGATGCACGTGGGTCTCGTCCGCGAATCGCTCCGCGAGCGGGCCCGGCTCCTCGAAGCGGTGCCGCAGCTCGTCAAGCCGCTCGAGATCATGCTGCCGGTGTACCGCGACAGCCCCCGCGGCCGCGCCACGATCCGGCTCGGGCTGACGATGTATGACGCGCTTTCCGGCGGACACAATATTGCCCGTCACCGGAAGCTGTCGGTCCAGGAGCTGACCGACCGCGCGCCGCTGCGCGCGGAAGGACTCCTCGGCGGCTTTTCCTACTGGGACGCGCAGGTCGATGACCATCAGCTCGTTCGTACCGTCATCGCTTCGGCCATCCGCGATGGCGCGGCGGTGCGGGAGCAGACGCGCGTCGAGAAGATCGAGCGCCGCGGCGACCGCTGGCTGATCCGCACGGACCGCGGTGACGAGGCCACGTTCGACGTCGTCGTCAACGCCGCCGGTCCCTGGATGAACGAGCTGCTGCGGGCGAACGGCATCCGCGCGTCCTACGTCCTGTTGCTCGTCCGCGGCTCGCATCTCGTGCTGCGGCACCGCGTCAGCGAGAGCGGACTGCTGTTGCAGTCGACGACCGACAAGCGCGTCTTTTTCGTCCTGCCGTGGAAAGGGACGACGCTCGTCGGGACGACGGAGGTCGTGCAGACCGAGCCGCTCGACAGCGTGCAGGCCACGGCCGAGGAGATCGACTACCTGCTGGCTCGCTTCAACCGCTACTTCCGCAATCCGATCACGCGCGACGACGTGCAGTCGACTTTCGCCGGCGTCCGCCCGCTCGTCGGCCGTGCCGCGAACCCGAGCGCGATCGGCCGCGACGCGCGCGTCGTCCGCGAGGGAACGCTGGTGAACGTCTTCGGCGGCAAGCTCACGACGTTCATGGCCCTCGCGGAGAAGGTGGCGCTCCGCGTCGACAACGCCTTCGGCCGCACGCGTACCGCGAAGCCACCCGTCTTCGCTCCCCCGTAACCAAAACCAACCAAAAACTCTAGAATCGATCCATGACGTTCATCCCGCCGCTCGATACCGAAACCAAGCAACGTCCTCGGCTGCCGCGCGAGCTCGATCCCGTCGAGATCCGCGTCCTCGGCAGCCTGATGGAGAAGCAACTCTCCACGCCCGAGTACTACCCGCTCACGCTCAACGCGCTCTCGGCGGCCGCGAACCAGAAGTCGAACCGCGAGCCGGTCATGGACCTGTCGGATTCGGAACTGACGCGCGCGCTCGACCGCCTGCAGGACGAGAAGCTCGTCTGGAAAGTGCTGGGCGGACGGGCGACGCGCTTCGACCACAACCTCGACAACGTCTGGCACATCAAGAAGCCGGAGAAGGCGCTGCTGACGCTCCTCTTCCTGCGCGGCCCTCAGACCGCCGGCGAGCTGCGCGGCCGCAGCGACCGCCTGCAGACGTTCGAGTCGGTGGCCGAGGTGGAGGAGGTGCTGCGCGACATGGCCGCGCACAGCGAACCGCTCGTGCGCCAGTTGCCGCGCCGCCCCGGCCAGAAGGAAGAGCGCTGGGCGCACACGGTCGGCGGGATGGTGGTGGATGTCGCGCCGGAGACGGAGAGCGCTGCACCCGAGCGCGGAGGAACGGAGCCGCTCAGCGCGAGGGTGACGCGGCTGGAGGAACAGGTGTCGCAGTTGACCGCGGAGCTGCGGGAGCTGAAGGGCAAGCTGGGGGAGTAGGGGGGCGGGGCCTCCACCACAACAGCTATCTTGGAGTGCGGTGGCGCACGCCACCGCTCTGGTACACGTATGAAAGACA
>DASWMP010000190.1:0-12406 GCA_036399695.1 Thermoanaerobaculia bacterium
CGACGCTTCATCAGCTGCCGCTTTCACATAGCCGCAGCGGCGAGCTGCGGCCCGCGTGGTGCGCCGGGAAGGGTGGCAGCTCGACGCTGCCACTGTGGGAAAGCGGCAGCTGATGAAGCGTCGCTGCCGCACTCCAAACTATGCGTTGCTCCCCCGCACAAACGACTCGGCTTCTTCTCTTGTGCGCACCTCTCCGCGCACCTGCGCCTCGAGCAGCGCGCGTTTCACGCGGCCGAGCTCGGGGCCGGGGGGGAGGCCCGTCAGGCGGGTGATGTCGGCGCCATCGAGCAACGCACGGATGGTGAACTCGGGCATGGCCAGTTCGCGGCGAAGCAGCGCCGGCAACTGCCTCGCGACCCTTTCACCGGCGTCGTACAACGCGACGAGATCGTGCTGCTCGCGCAAGCACTGCAGCGTCAGCACGTCGCGCAACAACGCTTCGCTCCAGCGCCAGCGTTCCGCGTACGCGCGCGGGTCCGCCACCAGCAGCGCCAGCGCGGCCGCGAGCGGGACGTCGTCCCCTTCGAACTCAACGTGACGCAAACCGAGCGGCGCATCCAGCCCCGTCTCGCGCAGCAGCGCAACCGCCCGACGGAACACCCCCGAGGAGAAGATCACCGACAGCTCGTACGTCACCCGCTCCGGCGCCACGTCCACGATCGTCGCGGCCCGCGCGCGGATCGCCTCCAAAGTCGCCGGATCGATCTCCATCCCGTACTTGACGGCCATGCGCACGCCCTTCAGCAGGCGCAGCGGATCGTCGTCGAAGTTCTCCGGACGGACCATGCGTACGATGCCTTCCCGCACGTCGCGCTGCCCGCCGCTGAGGTCGAGGAGCGTGTCGTTCGAGACGTCCACCGCCATCGCGTTCACCGTGAAGTCGCGGCGGGTGAGGTCGCGCTCGATGCTGCCTCCCTGGATGTCCGCAAAATCGTAGACCGTCTCCCCCACGACGACGCGGTAGGCGCTGAGGTGCTCCTTGCCGAGGCGGATGACCTTCTTCCGCAGCGCACCGGCGGCGGCGAAGGCGTCAGGCGCGGCGACGTCGACATCCGCGGGAGGGCGGCCGAGGAGCAGGTCGCGGACGGCGCCGCCGACGACGAACGTGCCGGCCGGGAGTTTCGTGAGCCCCGGAAAGAGGCGCGTCAGCTCGTCACGCCACTGCATTGCGCAACGTTCCGATCCCTTCGATCTCCACCTCCACGCTGTCGCCCGCGGCCATCGGGCCGACGCCGGACGGCGTGCCGGTGAGGATCACGTCGCCGGGAAAGAGCGTCATGATGTTGCTGATGTAGGCGACGAGGAACCCGGGGGTGAAGATCATCTGCGACGTCCTCCCCTCCTGCCGCACCTCGTTGTTGACGCGCGTGGCGACGCGGAGGTCGCTCACGTCGAGCTTCGTCTCGATGCAGGGGCCGAGGGGGCAGAAGGTGTCGAAGCCCTTGCCGCGGGTGAACTGCACGTCCTTCTTCTGCAGGTCGCGCGCGGTGACGTCGTTCGCGCAGGTGTAGCCGAACACGTACTCCGTCCACCTGGCCTCGTCGATCGCCTTCGCTTCGCGGCCGATGACGATGGCCAGCTCCCCTTCGAAATCGACCCGCTCGGAGATAGCCGGCCGCTGGATCGTCCCGCCTGGCGCGAGCACCGCGCTTGGCGGCTTGAGGAACAGCATCGGCTCCGCCGGCGCCTCGTTCCCCAGTTCCTTCGCGTGATCGGCGTAATTCCGCCCGACACAGATGATCTTCCCCGGCATGAGCGGCGGCACC
Organism: Thermoanaerobaculia bacterium; assembly: GCA_036399695.1. Classification (GTDB taxonomy): domain Bacteria; phylum Acidobacteriota; class Thermoanaerobaculia; order Gp7-AA8; family Gp7-AA8; genus DASVEE01. Next base: position 1,767 of record DASWMP010000190.1, read on the forward strand.
AGCCGCGCCTCCGCCAGCGGCACCGGCCGCGCATCTTCGATCTTGCCGATGTGAAACACGTCGGTCCCGTCATACCGCCAGAGGCGGTCGTTCTCGCCGACGCCGATGCGGGGAGTGCCCTGGTGGAGGAAGCGGTAGATTTTCATTTTGATTGGTTGTTGGTTTTGGGTTGTTGGTTTTTGGTGTTCTACGCGGCGCGCAATCATGAAGGAACAACCAAAAACCAACAACTAACAACCAACAACGCCTCTCGTCCCCCCTCCCCCCTACTGCTGTCTGTCGTAAATCAACCACAGCCCCGAGAAGCCGCGCAGCAGGCGGAAGCGCGAGCGGTAGAGCTGGTGGAGGATCCTGGGGTTGGAGTAGTAGACGGCTTCCTGGAGGAAATCGCCGAACAGCTCGTCGAGCTCTTTGGCGGATTCGAGGCTGGCGCGGGCGCGGGCGAGGAGGTCGGCTTCGGGGCGGACGCCGGCGGCCATGGCTGTGGCCAGGATCGTCGCTTCCTCGTCCACCTTCACGCGGAGCGCGGAGGCGCGGAGGAAGACGATCCAGAGCTCTTCGTTGTCCTCGTCGCAGTCGGCGGCGCGGCGGGCGAAGAGCTTCTGGTGCGCGGCGATCTCCCACGCTTCAAGGCGCAGCTCGCGGACGGCCGGCACTTCGGCCAGCTCGTCGAGCGTCAGCGACGGCGAGAGCGGATCGATGGCGTGAGCGATGCGGAGGAGGAACGGCAGGAGGACGTCGTCGCGGCCGAACTTCTCCGTCACGGCCTCGGCCTGGTGCGTCTCCGCGAAGAACGCCGCCGGGATCTCCTCGGAGATCACCTCGTCGCCGTCGAGCCCGCGGTCGAGCTGCGCCAGGATGTTGCTCATGCTCGCCTTGAGCTGCGCGAGCATGTCGTGCTTCACGTTCGACTGAGCGCGCGATTCGTCGAACCGCTCCTTGAACTCGCGGAAACGGGCGATCTCGCCGATGAGCGCCGGGTTGGTGTCGCCGAACGACGCTTCGATGGCCGGACCGTGCTCCATCAGCTTGCGGGCGTCCTCGACGATGCGCTGTTCCTCCCCTTCGTACAGGCGCATGAAGCGGTTCTTCGTGACGACGTTCAGCTCCACGATCGCGAGCAGCACGTCCGGCTGGAAGTAGAGATCGCCGATGCGGTGCTTGAACGTGCGGGTATTGCGGAGCAGCTTCCTCTGCGTCAGCTCGTCGAAGGTGCGGACCGACAGGAGGTCCTCGCGCATCGTTCTGATGGCGCGGATGAGGTTCACGATCTCGTCCTTCGGCGCCTCGCCGACCCGCACGACGGAGACGAGGGCCATGACCCGCTCGCGGAACTCCAGTGAATCGCGCGAGACGTACTCCCCCTTGTCGCTGATGAAGTCCTCGCCGATGCGGGTGAAGAGGAAGTCGAGCTTGTCGCGGCGGTCCCCTTCCACGGCGTCGGCGTAGAGGTAGAACTTGATGAGATTGTGGATGACGCTTTCGTCCTGCTTGCGCAGCTTTTCGAAAAAGCGCCGCACCAGGGACGGGCCGAGGAGGTCGTCCGCTTTCAGCAGTTGCCTGGTGGCGGCGTCGAGGGCCGCCTCGCTGGAGTCGAGCGCCTTCGCCGCGCTGCTGGCCTGGCTGTCGGTCAGGAGGCCGCTGGCGTGCTTGATACCGTCGAAGATGCGCTGGAAATCGATTTTGTAAGCCGGTGGCTCGCTCACGAACGCCTTGAAGACGCCGGTGGCAAACTGGTGGAACGTCCACATCGACTTGAATCGATCGGCGAGTCGGACGTACCTGCCGTGCAGAACGCTTACTTCGGTCGCCATGACATCCCCTGGGAAGATATGATTCTGCCACGAATGGCACAGACGACGTTATTTACTCGCGAACAGATCCAGCAGCGCGTCACCGAGATGGGACGCGAGATCAGCGCCGAATTCGCCGGCCAGGAGCTCATCGCCCTCTGCGTCCTGAAAGGCGCGATGTTCTTCTGCGCGGACCTCGTCCGGGCGATGGACATGGACGTGGCCATCGATTTCATCCAGATCTCGAGCTACGGCAACCAGAAGTACTCCTCCGGTGTGGTCACGATCCTCAAGGAGCCGCAGCTCGACATGCGCGGCAAGGCCGTCCTGATCGTCGAGGACATCATCGACAGCGGCCTCTCGATCCGCGAGGTGCACAACTACATCGAAAGCCGCGGCGCCGCGAAGGTGAAGACGGCGTCGTTCCTCGACAAGCCGAAAGCCCGCAAAGTCCCCTTCACCCCCGACTACGCCGGCTTCAGCATCGACCCCCAGTTCGTCATCGGCTACGGCCTGGATTTCGCCGAAAAGTACCGGAACGTGCCCGAGGTGCAGGTGCTGTCGGACTAACTTGGTTGTTGGTCATTGGTTTTTGGTTGTTGGTCGAAGCCGGAAACCAAAAACCAAAAACCGAAAACCAAAACCATGTTCGAGTGCGTCCCCAACATCAGCGAAGGCCGCGATCAGGCGACGATCGACGCGGCGGCTGAGGCGATCCGGTCGACCGAGGGGGTGCATCTGCTCAACCTCCACTCGGATCCCGACCATCACCGCTCCGTCTTCACCTATGTGAGTGAGGATGCGGAGGCGATTCGCGAGGCGACGCTCCGGTTGTACGAGGTGGTGGTGCCGCGGATCGATCTGCGCATTCACCATGGTGCGCATCCGCGCGTCGGGGCGGTGGACGTGGTGCCGTTCGTGCCGCTCGAGGGGACGTCGATGGAGCAGTGCGTCGAGGTGGCCCGGCGCACGGCGGCCGATATCGCGGCGCGGTTCGACATCCCCATCTATTTGTACGAAGCCGCGGCGTCGCAGGAGTACCGCAGCTCCCTGCCGGCCATCCGCTCCGGCGGCTTCGAGCACTTCCCGCAGAAGATCACCGACGAGCGCTGGGCCCCGGACGAAGGGCCGCGCGTCGTGCATCCCACCGCCGGCGTGAGCGTCGTCGGCGCCCGCGTGCCGCTCATCGCCTTCAACATGCAGCTCGGCACGAACCGCATGGACGTGGCGCAGGCGTGCGCGCTCGCCGTCCGCGGCATCAGCGGCGGTCTGCGCTTCGTCCGCGCGCTGCCGATCGAGCTGAAGAGCAAAGGGCTCGTGCAGGTGTCGATGAACCTCCTCGACTACCGCCGCACGCCCATCGTCCGAGCCTTCAACGTCGTGAAAGACGAGGCGGAGCGGTACGGCGTGCCCGTCGTCTCCAGCGAGATCGTCGGGCTCGTACCGGCGGAGGCGCTGTATCAGGTCGCCGAGTGGCACCTGCGCGTGAGCGGCTGGCGCAAGGACATGGTGCTGGAGGAGCGGATCAAGCGCGTCGTGAAGTGAAATCCTGAGCGAAGCGAAGGATCAATGGAGCCACGCATGTGGCATGGACCTTCGCTGTGGCTCCGTTGATCCTTCGCTTCGCTCAGGATTGTGGGGCGTAGCTACTTCACGTATCCCGCGATCAGCAACGCCGCCAGCACCACCCCCAGCACGTACCGGTAGTAAATGAACACGTGCGTCGTGTGCGTCCGCAGATACCGCAGCAGAAAGTAGATCGACGCCCAGCCGGAGATGAACGCCACCACGATGGCCACGATCACCGGGCCGTTGCCGATCGTGGCGAGATGCTCGCGCTCGGAGATCAGCTCGTACACACCCGCGGCTGTGATGGCCGGGATACTCATCACGAACGAGAAACGCGCCGCGTAGTCGTGCGGCACGCGGCGGAACAGCGCCGTCATCAGCGTCGAGCCGCTGCGCGACGAGCCGGGGATCAGGGCGATGCACTGGCCGAAGCCGATGGCCCAGGCGTCTTTGGCGTTGAAGTCTTCCTTCGTCCGGAAGCCGCGCCGTTTCGCGTACGCCTCCGCCACCTGCATCAGCACGGCGATGAAGATGAGCTGGAACGTGATCACCCAGGTGCTGCGGAAGACGCCGTGGATCAAGTCCTTCAGCAGCACGCCGAGGATGATGATCGGCAGCGTGGCGAAGATGACGAACCACGCTTCGCGCGAATCCGGATCCTCGAACGGCTTGCGCGAGATCAGGCCGCGCACGAACCCGGCGATCAGCCGGATGATGTCGCGAAAGAAATAGATGATGACGGCCAGGATCGTTCCGAACTGGATGACCGCCGAGAACGCCGCCCCCGGATCACCCCAGCCGAGGAGCTCGGGGACGAGCTTCAGGTGGCCGGTGGAGGAGATGGGGATGAATTCGGTCAGGCCCTGGACGAGGCCGAGGACGATGGCTTGGATCAGGCTCATGCGTTCGCCAGATTGAGGATTGAGGATTGAGGATTGAGGACGATGAAGGGCGGCCTGGTTCCTATGCGCGGAGCGTAATTCTCAATTCTCAATTCTCAATCCTCAATCCGCGCGCACTGGTGCGCGTCACATCTCCCAGATCACCGGCAAAATCAGCGGACGCCGGCCCATGTTCTTGCGGAAGTAGCGTTTCAGCAGCGCGCGCAGCTTCTCCTGCAGGAGATCCGAATCGCGCAGCTCGTCACGGGGACTTTCGTTAATTGTGCCAACGAGCTGCTGGCGCACTTCCTCGAGCATGTCCTGGCTCGCGTCCACGTGCACCAGGCCGCGGGTGATGAGCTCCGGATCGCGGATGAGCCGGCCATCGGAATCGATCGCCACGACCACGATCACGAAGCCGTCTTCGGCCAGGTGCTGCCGGTCGCGCACCACCACGTGCGGCACTTCCTCCGCCTCGCTGTCAATGAAGACCTTGCCGTGGATGACGCGCTCTTCGAGCACGTCGATGCGCTCGCCGCCGATCTCTGCCACCTGGCCGTTCGTGATCACGATGCCGTGCTTCACGCCGACGGATTCGGCGAGGCGCGCGTGATGGATCAGGTGGCGCAGGGTGCCGTGCATGGGGATGAAGAACTTCGGCCGCGTCAGGTTCAGCATCAGCTTCAGCTCTTCCTGGCAGGCGTGCCCCGACACGTGCGTGTCCGGCTGTTCGTGGGAGACCACTTCCGCTCCCTGCCGGTACAGGTTGTCGATCATGTGCGCGACGGCGCGCTCGTTGCCCGGGATCGTGCGCGACGACAGGACGACGATGTCCCCTTCCTCGATCCGCACCTGCTTGTGCTCGCCGACGGCCATGCGCGAGAGGGCCGACGACGGCTCCCCCTGCGTCCCGGTCGTCATGATGACGAGTTGCTCGGGACGGATGTCGATGGACGACGCACGGGCGTCGCGCGGGAACTTCAGGTAGCCGAGCCGCTCGGCCGTTTCGACGTTGTCGACGAGCGAACGGCCGACCATCATCACCTTGCGCCCATGCTTGCGGGCCGTGTCGATCACCTGCTGCACGCGATGGATGTGCGAAGCGAACGTCGTCACGAGGATGCGCCCCTTCGCGTTCGCGAAGACATTGCTCAGCGCCCCGCCGACGACCTTCTCCGACGGGCAGTGCCCGGGCACCAACGCGTTCGTCGAGTCGCTGACGAGGAGCAGCACGCCGCTCTCGCCGTAGGCGGCGAAGCGGGAGAGGTCGGTCGGCTTCCGGTCGATGGGCGTGTGGTCGATCTTGAAGTCGCCGGTGTGGATGATCGTGCCGGCCGGCGTGGTGATGGCGTAGCCGAGGGCGTCGACGATCGAGTGCGTGACGTGGATGGCCTCCACGCGGAAGACGCCTGCTTCGACGACGTCGCGGGGACGGATCTCCCGCAGGTCGATGCCGTCGATGCCGAACTCGTCCAGCTTGTCGCCGACGAACCCGAGCGCCAGCGGCATCGCGTACACCGGAATGGCCAGCCGCTCGACGAGGAACGGGATGGCCCCGATGTGGTCCTCGTGCCCGTGCGTCAGGAACACCGCCCGGAACTTCGACGCGTTGTCGAAGATGTACGTCATGTCCGGGACGATGACGTCGACGCCGAGCGTGGCCGCGTCCGGGAACATCATCCCGCAGTCCACGATGATGGCGTCGTCGCCATACTCGTAGACCATGATGTTCATCCCGATCTCGCCGAGACCGCCCAGCGGAATGACACGCAGGATTGAGGATTGTGGATTGAGGATTGAGGAAGGCTCCGCTTCGCGATGCTCGCCGTTCTCGCCGTTGCCTTCTTCCTCAATCCTCAATTCTCAATCCTCAATCCCGTAGCCCGCTACGGATAAATTCGGTTCAGCATGCGCGGGTACGGGATCGTCTCGCGGAGATGCGGGACGCCGCTGACCCACGCTACGCACCTTTCGATTCCCATACCAAACCCGGAATGCGGGAAGCTGCCGTACTTGCGGACGTCGAGGTACCACTGGAAAGCCTCGACCGGCAGCTTGTGCTCCTGGATGCGCTGGAGCAGCAGGTCGTGGTCGTGGATGCGCTGCGAGCCGCCGATGATCTCGCCATATCCCTCGGGGGCGATCATGTCCAGTCCGAGGGCCAGTTCGGGATCGTTCGGGTCGGGCTGCATGTAGAAGGCTTTGATCTCCGCCGGATAGCGGCTGATCATCACCGGCTTGTCGAACGAGTTGGCGATGATGGTCTCTTCGTCGCCGCCGAAGTCGTCGCCGAACTTGGCCTCGACGCCGTGCTTCTTCAGCACCTCGATGGCCTCGCGGTAGCTGATGCGCGGAAACGGCCGGCGGACGCTCTCGAGCTTCGTGACGTCGCGCTCGAGCGTCTTCAGCTCTTCCTGACACTTGTCGAGGGCCCGTCCGACGAGATACTCGACGAACTCCTCGGCCAGGTCCTGCAACCCCTCGAACTCGAGGAACGCCACTTCCGGCTCCACCATCCAGAACTCCATCAGGTGGCGCCGCGTCTTCGACTTCTCCGCGCGGAACGTCGGCCCGAAGCAGTAGACCTTCCCGAACGCCGCCGCCGCCGGCTCGAGGTAGAGCTGCCCCGACTGCGACAGGTACGCCTTCTCCCCGAAGTAGTCGGTCTCGAACAGCGTCGACGTCCCCTCCGCCGCGTTGGCCGTCAGGATCGGCGAGTCGATGAGCACGAAATCGCGGTCGTAGAAGAAGTCGCGGATGCCCTTTTCGATCTCGTTCCTGATCCGCAGCACCGCATGCTGGTTCCGCGAGCGGAGCCACAGGTGGCGGTGGTTCATGAGGAAGTCGGTCCCATGCTCCTTCGGCGTGATCGGATACCCCTCCGCCAGCCCCAGGACCTCGAGCTTCGTCACGTGCAGCTCCACCCCGCCCGGCGCCCGCTGCTCCACGACGACGTTCCCGGTCACGCTGACGGACGACTCCTGCCCCGCGCGATCGGCATCGCCCCACGACTCCTCGCTCACTTCCTTCTTCGAGACGACGCACTGCAGCATCCCGCTGCCGTCGCGAATGATCGGAAACTGCAGCTTGCCGGAAGTGCGCTTGTTGTACAGCCAGCCGTTGACCGTAACGGTCTGGCCGACATGCTGAGACAGGTCTTTGATACGGACGGTGGTCATAAGGCGGCGGATTATACCCGGGGGTGCGTCGTCCGTTTTCCGTCGCCCGTTGTCCGTCGCTCCGCTCGGGGGAGCGGAGGCCCGCCCATACATCCATCCATTCCGCTAGAATTCACTCTCCCCATGTCCACACACGTGTTCTTCGCCAGCTATGACCGTGATGACAACGATGAAGAAGAAGCTCACCTGGCGAACGCGATCCGCAGGATAGAAAAGCGGGTCAGCTCACTGCTGGGTGCCGACGCGGCCGCGGAGATCGCGTTCTTCGACACCAACTCCATCAAGACCGGCCAGCAGTGGGAGGAAAAGCTGGCGGAGGGGCTGCGCGGGACGAAGGTCCTGGTCTGCATGTGCTCCCCCCGCTACGTGAACAGCCGCTTCTGTGCGAAGGAGTTCGCCGTCTTCCAGAAGCGCATCCAGGAAGCACAGTCGCATAGCATGGCCATCGTGCCGATCGTCTGGGAGCGCGGTAATTTCCCCTCGGCGATCCTCGAGTACCAGCTCAACGATGCCCGCCTGCCGCCCGCGTACGGCGTGACGTTGAGCCTGTCGCAGTTCAGCCGGCTGAAAAGCCAGAAGGACAACCTCTCGGACATCATCGAGGTGCTCGCCGAGATCATCAAGGACGCGGTGGTCAGCTCCGATCTGCCGCCGTACCCGCACCCGATCAGGTTCGATGAGCTGTCGCCGTTCGTGCAGAACCCCCGGAGCGACCCGTACTACAACGTGACGCTCACCGTGCTCCACGACGATGGCGCGCAATGGCGCATGGGAACGGTGGCCACTTCGATCGGCTCGATCGCGGACGCGGTGGCGAAGGGTAAGCAGTGCGCGCTGGAAGTCGTCGAAGGCAATCTCCTGACGCTCCCCCCGAAGCTCGACGCGGCGCGCGACAAGCGGCACATTTCCATCGTCGTCACGGACTACGAGTCCGCGCAGAAGTCCCCCTGGCGGGAGCTGCTCGCGGACATCGATGCGGCCGCACGAACGAACTGCGCGGTGCTGGTCGGGTGGAACCGTCCGGAGCTGCCGCCTCACGCCAACCTCAAAGAGCTGCTGCCGAACAGCAGCACGGCCCGGTCGTTACACGCCTACTTTGCCCTCGGGAACGAGAAAAGCTGCGTCGACGCGATGACGCGAGCCGTCGGCGGCCTGCAGAGCACGTTGATGCAGGAAGATCGCGACCGTGTGTCGACCGTCGAATCGCAGGTGCTCCGCGACGCGGCCGAGCAACAGGGAATCTCCGTCGATGCGAAGCCGACCGTCTCGTCGAGTGATGGAGCGGGCTCGTGACGACGAAGAGCCGCAACGGGCGCATCATCACCTTCTACTCGTACAAAGGTGGCACCGGCCGCACGATGGCGCTGGCGAACGTCGGCTGGATTCTGGCCAGTGCCGGCAAACGGGTGCTGCTGATCGACTGGGATTTCGAGGCGCCGGGACTGCACCGCTACCTCCATCCTTTTCTCGAGGACAAAGAGCTGGCCTCGACTCCCGGCCTGATCGATTTCTTCGTGACCTTCGCCACCGCCTCCCGCAGCAACTCCTCGGAGAAGCCGTCGTGGTTCGCCCCGTACGTGAGCCTCGTTCCCTACACCACCCAACTGCAGTGGGAGTTTCCGAACGAGGGAACGCTGGAGCTCGTCCCCGCCGGCAAGCAGGACGCCGCGTACGCGATGTGGGCCATGTCGTTCGAATGGCAACATTTCTACGAGCACGGCGGCGGCATCTTCCTCGAAGCCGTCAAACAGCAGTTGCGGCACGACTACGACTACATCCTCATCGACAGCCGCACCGGCATCAGCGATACCTCCGGCATCTGTACGGTGCAGATGCCCGACGAGCTGGTCGTCCTCTTCACCCTGAACCAGCAGAGCATCAAAGGCGCGGCCGGGATCGCCGAGTCAGCCGACCGCCAGCGCCGCACGGCCGACGGCCGCCCCGGGCTGAAGATCTGGCCCGTGCCCACCCGCGTCGAGATGGCCGAGCAGGCCAAGCTCGAAGCGGCCCGCGAGCAGGCGAAGAACACCTTCGACCGTTTCATCGCCCGCCTGTCCCGCACCGCGCGCACCTCCTACTGGGACGACGTGCAGGTGCTGTATCAGCCCTTCTATGCGTACGAGGAGATGCTGGCCCCGTTCGCCGAAAAGCGGAAGCGCCGCGGGTCGATGCTCGACTCGATGGAGACGGTGGCGTCGCTGCTCACGCCGGGGCCGCTCTCGTTTCCCGTGATGCCGGAAGAACTGCGCCGCGAGGTGCTGACGCGCTTCGAGCAGCGCGGCGCGACGTCGACCAGCCGGACCATCCGCGCCTTCGCCAGCTACAGCAGGGATGACGAGCCGTTCATCTCCGCCTTCGCCGAGGTGCTGGCGGATGTGAACATCGACGTGCCGATGGCGCACTACCACATGGACAACAAGGAGCTGCCCGCGTTCCGGAGCGCGCTGGAGCGCAGTGACGTGATCCTCTACTTCATCGGACCGTCTTCGCTCTCCCGCCGGCGCAAGGACGAGCTCGCGTACCTGCTGCGTGAGAAAAAGCAGCTCATCCCGATCCTCGTCAAAGGCGCATTCCGGCACTTCGTTCCAGACGAGCTGCAATCGCACAACGCCTTCGTCGTGGAGAAGCGTCTGCAGTTCGGCCAGCAGGCCAACGCCCTCCGCGCCGCCCTTGACGGCACCGCCGAAGCCGCGTCGCTCCCGATGGACCCCGAAGACCCGCAGAAGGGCCTCTGGGGCGGCGACCCGCGCCGCGACGGCCTCGAGCTCACCGCCACGGTGGCCGAGCTCTCCGACGAGTGGTTCGAGGTGACGCTCGACGTCCACTCCACCACCAGCACGCCGCTGACCGGCAGCGTCGAGTTCCACCTCCACCCCACCTTCACGACGCCCCAGACCATCGCAGCCCACGACGGCCACGCCACCCTCACCCTCTCCTGCTGGGGCGCCTTCACCGTAGGCGCGGTCGCCGGACCAGGGCGCACCACGTTGGAGCTGGACCTGGCCGCTGATCCGCGCTTCCCGAAAGCGTTCCGCGAGCACTAGTTGCAGGGAACGATGGGACCTATCGGACAGATAGGACCTATGGGATAGATAGGACCTATGGGCGGACGTCACGTTCGGCTCACTACCGGCCTGTCTTAGTCGACTGAGGCCTGCTGCGTCGCGACAGCGAGGCGTCTCGGCACCTCCGTCCCAAAACTGAATAGTTCCTTGCGG
>DASWMP010000191.1:0-5294 GCA_036399695.1 Thermoanaerobaculia bacterium
CGAAGAGGGGGTGCTCGGATCGTCCGGCCAGCGGCTCATGCTCGAAAAGAAGCAGATCCTCAGCGACTACGGCATCTCCGAGCGTACGCTCGACGTGCTGGGCCGCGAGCGCCTCGTGCGCGAGGAGCGGCGGATGGAGAGCACCTTCTACGAGCTGAGTCACGACCGGCTCGCGGAGTCGGTGTTTGCCGCGCGAAGCGCGAAGCTGCCGAAGTCGGTGAGACGCGCGTTGTGGGTTTCCGGGGCGGCGGCGCTGCTGGTCGCGGCGCTGGTGATCCTCGCTGTCCTCCTGCTCTCGAACCGGACCGTCCAGCAAGAACGCGACGACGCCGAAAATCTCCTCGGTTTCCTGCTCGGCGAGCAGTTCCTCGGTGAGGTGCGCGACGTCGGTCGCAGCACGTTGCTGCTGGAAGTGCAGGAGCAGGTCGACCGCCGCGACGTCGGGATGAGCAGCGCGTTGAATCGCGGGCTGTCTCTGCGCAATCTAGGTGAGATCCGGCGCACCGGAGGCAACGTCGGCGAGGCGGCGAATCTGTTCCTCGCGTCATTGAAGGCGTTCGAGAGCGCCGGCAACAGTCCGGATGCCGCGCGCGAGACCGCCCGCGCCCACGATCGCCTCGGCAACGCGCTCGTGAGCCAGGGGAAACTCACCGAGGCCCTGCCTTACATCCAGGCCGCCGACAAATACTGGCGCATCGTGGCCACGTCGTCAGGGCCGGTGGACGTCGTCCGCGCCGATTGCACGAGCATGGCCGAGAGCCTCGTGACGACGGCCGAGGTGAAGACCCGCATGGGAGACGCGGCGCCCGCGCTCGCCGATCTCGAAAGGACGTTCACGATCCTCTCGGAGCTGATGTTCGGCCGCGGCCAGTCGCCGCCCGAATGCGGGCCGATGGCGCAGCAGGCCGCTCCGTATCCCGATCCGGACGTGATGCAGGCCCTCACCCGGGCCGCGCTCGCACGAGCCGTGATTTTTTCCTCGGTGGAAGATCATGAAGGCGCTGCCGTACTCGCGGAACAGGCACGCCTGCTGCGGCCGTCGTCGATGTCCGCGCGGAAGACCGCGCTGCTCACGCTGGCGTCGCGCGGCGACGTGCATCGCGTCACGTCGCCCGCAACCGCGCTCGCCGACTATCGAAGAGTGCTCGCGGAAGCCGAAGAGCTGCGGCGCTCCGATCCGGACGATCGGCTGTGGCAGCGCGAGCGCGCGGCCTCGCAGTTGTTCGTGAGTGCCGGTATCGTGGCCTGCCATCAGAAGCCCGGTGCCTGCGCGCCCATGCCGTCGCTCGACGATGCGGAAGCGCTGGTGTTCGAGGCCACGGCTGCCCTCCGTTCGCTGGCGGCGGCCGATACGACGAACATGTCGCTGCAGGACGATCTCGTCTGGGCCGCGCAGGCCCGTTCCGCGATTCTGGCGGCGCGCGGCGGCCAGGAGGCCGAGCGGCTCTGGCTCATCGGCAGTGCGCGACGGCTCCAGGATCAGGCGGTGCGCGATCGGCACGACGCCCGCGCCGAACAAACGGCGGTGCGCCTCCTCGGCGAGGAGGCCGATATCCTCCTCGCGCTCGGACGCGTTCCCGAAGCGCGGGAGACGATCCGTCGCGCGGCTGACCGGGCCATGAAACTGGTGTCCGCCCATCCTCAGAACGCCCTCTACTTCGACACGCTGGCCGTCACTAGGGCGCGCGAGGCGGTGCTCCTGGGCAAGGCCGGCGATGCGAAGGGGGCCGCTGCCGCGTCCGCGGAGGAAAGGCGAGCCACGGCGCAATCCGAGCACCTCGATTCGAGACACCGGCTGGCATCCGAGGCGCTGCGCGGCCGGGGGATGAGCCACGTGGCCGAAGGCTCGCGGCTCCTGAATGCGCAGCCGCCTGATTACGGAGCGGCGACTCGGGAGCTCGCCGCCGCCGAGTCAGTGCTCCGGGAAGCGGCGCGCCGGCGGCCCGCGTCGTACGCGACCTACGACGAGCTTCGCAACGTCTACGACTGGCGCCAGCAGACCGACGCCAGACTCGGAAGGAAAGCGGAGCGCTTCGAGGCTCTCAGCGCGTCGATGCACGCGGCCCAGATCGCGGCGTGGCTGGCACCCGAATCCGCGCGCAGCACGATGAACAACCGGCTCCTCGAGGCGCGCAACGTGTTCGCCCAGGCGCTGATCGCCCAGAACGAGAGGAAAAGCAACGAAGCGGCACTCGGCCTGATGCAGGAGGCGGTGGTCGTAGCCGACAGTCTCGTGCAGCGCGAGCCTGACAACCCCGACTACCGTTTCTCCCTCGCCGATGCGAAATCCGGCCTGGGCATGATCCGCCGCAACCTCGGCTCCGCCGGCTGGGAGAACGCCATCCGCAGTGGCTTGATCGACGTACAGCGAGCCGCAACGCTGGCTCCGAACAACGTCACCTTCCGTATCAGACAGGCCGCCTGGCGCCAGTACCTCGCCGACGAGCTGTCGAAGAGCCCGGGAGAGCAGGACCGCGCCGCCGCGGAGCTCGCACTCGCCCTCCAGGCCTACGAGGAAGCCGCCCGCCTCGACCCGAAGAACGTCACGGTTCAGGAGGGGCTGCGCAAGGTGCGCGCGTCGATGGGAGCCGCGAAGCTCTGACCCTCACCACCGCGCGGTGAGATGGCCGCGGCCGGCGGTGCGCGCCACCGGAAATCAGTCGTCGGTCACCGAAAATCGGCGACCGATCTGTCGACCCGACAGATCGATGACCGATTTTCAGTCGCTGATCACCGAAATTCGGTCACGCCTGACCGAAATTCGGTCGCTGGTCACCGGAATCCGGTCACGCCTGACTGAAATTCAGTCGCTGGTCGCCGGAATCCGGTGACCGATGAGTGTTTTCCGGAGATCGATCACCGAAAATCACTCATCGATGACTGATTTCCGCGGATCGATCACCGAAATCCGGTGACCGCTCACCGAAAATCACTCATCGATCACCGATTCCCGGTCGACGCCGGCGGAATCTCGGAGCGCCGTGGCGATGAGGAGGGTGTCTCAAAACGGCGCCTGCGGGCGCGGACAGACAGGAGTGTCTGTCCTACATTCAGTTCTCGCCGGATGTTTCAATGTAGGACAGACACTCTTGTCTATCCGCGCCGCAGGCGCCCGGCTCCTCGAAGGCGCTAACGTCTGTTTTTGAGACACCCTCCGATGAGCCACCGCACTCCGAGATTGTCTTACCGTACGAGCCGGTGCGCGGGCGATGCGCCTTCAGCCCGCTCCGCGCGCGGCAGCGTCGTAGCCCCGGGCGCGAGCCCGGGGTCAATCGCAGGTTCCCTTTCATCGAGCCGGCGTGAGCCGGCGGCACGGTGTCGCCGGCTCACGCCGGCTCCCATTCAGCCACCGCTCTTTTACACGTGTAGCAGAGCGGTGGCTGATCGCCACCGCACTCCTAATTAGACATGACGCTGGGGTCACACCTTCGGTCTTCGACATAGACATGACGCTGGGGTCACACCTTCGGTCTTCGGCAAAGTGCGAAGCTCTGACCCCAATCGGGGGGAGCGGCAGCTCGCGCCACCGCTCCCCCCGACACAACGCGGAGTCTCAAGGTTCGACGCAGTAGGGTCTGTCGCAGCAGTACGTGTGACAGCAGGGCTCGCCGCAGCACGGGTCGCCGGCGCAGGGATCGACATAGGTGCCGGCGTACACGCTCTGGACCGACTGGCCCGTGTAGCCGGAGTTGTCCGTTACCGTGAGCGTGACGGTGAACGTTCCTTCGTACGGGTAGGTGTGGCTGACCGCCGCCCCGGAGCCGCCCGTGCCATCACCAAAGTCCCAGGAGTAGCCGACGATGCTGCCGTCAGGGTCGTAGCTGCCGGAAGCGTTGAAATCCACCCAGGTGCTCGACGCTGTGTACGTGAAGGTCGCCACCGGCGGCGCGATACAGGCGGGCGTCGGATTGTAAGTGAGCACGGCCACGCCGAGCCGGTCGATGTAGTTGATCGGCATGTAAAGCGCGTCGCCATCGCTGTACGCACCGCTGTTGATGCCGTACGCGATGTTTTCGAGGAACCAGGGACCGCCGCTGTCGCCCGGCGCGCTCAAGGTCGCGCCGTAGCCGTTCACGCGCACATACGTGTCGTCAGCGTTCGGGACGTAGCTCGGCCTGGCACTCTTGGACTGGATGTACCCGCAGGTGCGCCCCGTCGTCGTGCCCCACTTGCAGACGTAGCTGCCGGTCGACTGATCGGCGCGGCCGCGGGTGCCGATGCAGCCGCGATAGCCGAAGCCGCTGTTGAACTCATTCGTGACCTCGGTGTACGGACAGGCGGTGTGCCACTGCACGTCGGCCGAGTCGTAGAAGACTTCATTCGCGAACGGCAACGGCAGCCCCTGGAAGGTCTGGTAGTTGCCGCAGTGACCCGCGGTGGAGATGCCGACCTGATAGGAGTAAATGTTGCGGACCGTAAACCCGCCGGTGCAGTAGCCCGGGTCGCCGTCGCCTCCGCGCAGGACCGACGGCTTCGCAAGCGCCGGTACGGCGATGATCTCGACGCGCTCCGGCAGGGCGGCACGCTCGGCCGCGATGGCCGACCGCAGCGCCTGTGGCCGATCGGTCTGGATCTCGACACGGTTCTCCTGGACGTTGATGTCCGTGTCAACGGCGAAGCCGTGGCGCTTGACGCGCTGCAGGGCAGCCGCCCGGCGCGTGTCGAGCTGCGCGAGTGACGCCGCGGCCCGGCGGTTCTCGATCGCGACGCCCGCCAGCGGCGTTCCGGCGAGCCGCGTCCGCAGCCGCGCTTCGGCCGCCGCCTCCTGAAAGCGCACGACGATCTTGAACTGCGGCTTGTGCTCGATCCACAAGCCGGCGAAGCTCGGCTCCTGTTCCGCGAGCATGGCCTCGAGCAGGCCGACCTCCACCTGGAGACGAAGCCGGCGCACGGCCTCATCGCGCGTAACGCCATTTTGTGCCGCATAGGATGCGGCATCCTGAAGAAGAGCCTCGCTGGGCGGATTGCCCGCCTGGGCAAAAGAGGGGAGGGAGAAGAGCGCACACACAACGGCTGCAAACAGCAAACGACGTAAGCTGTACATGGTTCACCTTTCTGAGTTGGGAGTTGATGGCCGCACAACCGCGGCCTGGCACAATCAGGACTGCTTCACTGCAAGCGAGCTCGCTGTCATCGACTCCGTGTTGGAGGGACAGCGATCCGGATTTCCTGCCTGATGCCGCGTGCAGTCGATGCCGCGCCTGCGCCGCCGATTCCCGGCCGACGCCGAAGGAATCGAGGAGTGCGGTGGCGATGAGCCACCGCTCTTTTACACGTGTAGCAGAGCGGGGGCT
>DASWMP010000192.1:0-25679 GCA_036399695.1 Thermoanaerobaculia bacterium
CAGGCCGGAACCGGCCTGCCGCCACCGCGCTACTGCTTTTCCTTCCGCTGACGTCGCAGCGTCGGCGAATCGAGATCCAGCTCATCGCGCGGGATCACTTCCACGTTCTGGAAGCGGGCGCGGAGCGGCGTCACGAACTGCGAGGCGTTCCCCACGATCACCACGTTCGCATCGCTGCCGAAGTTCGCCGAGGCGAACTTGCGCACGTCCTCGGCCGAGACGGCCTGCACGCTGCTGATGTACTTGTTGATGTCGGTCAGCGGCATCCCGTGCAGGGCGAGCGTCGAGACGCGATCCACGATGCCTTCGCTCGTCTCCAGCGACTGCGCGAAACCGCCGATCAGCACCGCTTTGCGCGGCGTCAGCTCCGCTTCCGGCACATCGCTCTGCGACAGCCGCTTCATTTCGTCGGCGATGATGCCGACGACTTCCGCGGCCGATTCGTTCTTCGTCTGCGTCGTAGCCATGAACGGGCCGACCTCGCGTCGCGGATCGAACGAGCTGCCCGCGCCGTACGAGAGGCCACGCTTGATGCGGATCTCCTGATTCAGGCGCGCGGAGTAGCCGCCGCCGAGCACCGAGTTCGTGACCAGCGCCTGATAGAGCAGCGGGTCGCTGCGGCGGATGCCGCGACGATTGACGATCACCGCCGCCTGTCCGGCTTCCGGCATATCGATGACGACCACGCGCGGGCCGGCCGCGGCCTGCGTCTCCGCGGCCTCCGTCGCCGCTTTCGGTGCGGTGCCCCGAGGCCACGAGCCGAACAGCTTCTGCGCGAGCTCGAAGACCGCGTCCGCTTTCACATCACCGCCGACGATCCAGACTGCATTGTCCGGACGGTAGTAGCTGGAGTGGAACTTCGACAGCTCCTCCCGCTTGATCCGATCCAGCGACACCGGCGTCCCGCTCACGGCATGGGCGTACGGTGAGCTGCCGAACAGCACCCGCGACGCGACGAGCCCGGCCAGCGGACGCGGCTCCTGCAGCGACACCTGGACCGCGTCGATCGCCTGCGCGCGCTCGCGGTCGAATTCGTCCTTCGCGAACGTCGGGTTGCGGGCGACGTCCGCCACGAACGTCATCGCATTCGTGAAGTTGCTCGAGAGCACACTGACGTCGATGGTCGAGTTGTCCCAGCCGGCCGAGGCGTCCAGCGTGGCGCCGAGCGCTTCGATCCCGCGGGCGATCTGCTCGGCGGTACGCGTCTTGGTGCCGGTCGTCAGCACCGACGACGTCAGCGCCGCCAGCCCTTCCCGGCCTGCCGGATCGGCTTCCGCGCCGGTCTTGAACAGCAGGCGTGAGGCCACGAGCGGCACGTCCGGTTTCGGGATCACGATCACCCGCAGGCCGTTCTCGAGCGTCCGCTCGACCGGCTGCGGGATCTTCGCCTCGCGCGGCGCGGACGGCGCGGGGGGCGTCTGCTGCTGCGCGAACGCCGGCGTGGCCAGCGTCAGCGCGAGTACGAGCGACAGACCGGTACGTCTGTCCCACTGCATGAACGTCCGTTTCACTGTTTGCCTCCCGGCTTCTGCGCGTCGTCCTGATAGTTGATGACGACGGCCTTCCCTTCGCCGAAGTACTTGCGCGCGACGCGCTGCACGTCAGCGGCGGTGACGGCCTGGATCTGGCCCAGCCCCTTGTTGACCGCGCTGGCGTCGTTCTGCAGCACCAGCGCCTGCCCGAGGGCGAACGCCTTGCCGTTGCTCGTCTCGCGCTCGCGCACTTCGCGCGTCAGGATGAGGTTCTTCGCTTTTTCGAGCTCCGTCGCGGAGACCGGCTTCTCGATCAGGTTCTTGATGGCGGCACGCAGCAGCTTCTCGCCGTCGGCGGGCTTCTTGTCGCTCCCCATGATGGCGAAAAAGTCGAAGAGGCCGAGGTCCTCGCGCAGGTCGGCGTAGACCGTGACTTCCTGGGCGATCCCGGTGCGCACCATTGATTCGTGCAGGCGGGACGACTCCCCTTCGCCGAGGATCGTCGCCGCCACTTCCAGCGCGTAGGCGTCGGCGTGCGCGGCCGAGGGGGCGAGATACGTCAGCACGACCGCCGGCAGCGGCACGTTGTCCGCGTACTCGTTGACCACGCGCTCCGCCGTGCGCGCCGGCTCTTCCACGTCCACGCGCGGCAGCGGCGTCGAGGGCTTGGCCACCGGCGTGAAGTACTTATCGATCCAGGCGTCGGCCTGCTGCTGCTCGAAGTCGCCGACCACGATCAGTACCGCGTTGTCCGGCCGGTAGAAGGTGCCATGGAAGGCGCGCACGTCGTGGATGGTCGCGGCATCCAGCTCCTCGATGCTGCCGATGCCCGGCCGCTTGTACGGATGCTTCACGAACGAATTCTTCTCGATGGCGTAGTAGAGGCGCCCGTACGGCGGGGCGAGGATGCGGAAGCGGAACTCTTCCTTGACGACGTCGCGCTCCGACTTGAAGTTCCCTTCGTCGACCGTCAGCGCTCCCATGCGCTCGGCTTCCGCCCAGAGCAGCGTCTCGAGATAGTTCGACGGCACCACCTCGTAGTAGGCCGTCGCGTCGTCGAACGTGGTGGCGTTGTTGTACCCGCCGACGTCCTCCGTCAGCCGGTCCATCATTTCCGACGGCATGTTCTTCGTGCTCTTGAACATGATGTGCTCGAAGAGATGCGCGAACCCGCTCCGCCCCTGCGGATCCTCCTTCGATCCGACGCGATACCAGACATGGATCGCGACGGTGGGCGTCGAACGGTCCTGGACGGTATAGACCTCCAGCCCGTTCGGCAGCGTGCGTGTTTTGTAGTTGATCGGCGGAAACACCGTGGCGGCATTCGCCGTTGCCGCGAACAGGAGCAGCAAAAGTATGGATCGTGCCAGTCGCATGGGCGGATTCTATAGGTGTACCCGTCCGCCAGTGCCTAGTTCCGCGATCTGTAACGACCGCACGGAACGGTGAACGCCGGTCTCGCGTGCGGTGGCGAACGCCACCGCTCTGCTACACGTGTAGAAGAGCGGTGGCGTGCGCCACCGCACTCCGAGAAAAACGATTGGTGCTATCGTTTCCCCTGCCCCTACTCGTACCGCAGGGCCTCGATCGGATTCAGCTCCGCCGCCCGCGTCGCCGGATAAATCCCCGACACCAAGCCCACCGTGATCGACACCCCGGTCGACAGCAGCAATGACCAGATCGTGATCACCGTCGGCCACCCCGCGTACGCGGCCACGAGTCTCGCCAGCACGATCCCGATGATGATCCCGGCGATCCCCCCCAGCGAGCTGATGGCGAACGACTCGATGACGAACTGCGCCCGGATGTCCCGTTTCCGGGCTCCGATGGCGCGGCGGATGCCGATCTCGCGCGTCCGTTCGAGGACGCTGGCGAGCATGATGTTCATGATGCCGATGCCGCCGACGAGCAGCGAGATGCCGGCGATCGAGCCCATGACGATGTTGAAGATCCGCTGCGTCTGCCGGCTCTGTTCGAGCAGCGCTTCGGGGACGACGACTTCGTAGTCGTCGGCGCCGCCGTGCAGCCGTTGCAGGAGCGGCTCGAGCAGTTCCGACGTCCGCCGCGTCGAGACCCCTTCCTTCACGTTCACCAGCAGTTCGTCGACCGGCGCATCCAGCGGATCGCGGTCGAATTTGCGCATGGCGGTTGTCACCGGGATCCAGATTTCCTCCGCGGTCGAGCTGGCGGCGACTTCGCTCGGTGCGCCGCCCTGGGGAGCGTCGGCGCCGAGGACGCCGATGACTTCGACCCAGACGTCGTTCACCTTGAGCTGCTTGCCGAGGACCGGACCGTAGCCGAACAGGTTCCGGCGGATCTCCTGGCCGATCACCGCCACCTGCGCATGCTCCGCTTCATCCCGGGCGTCGAAGAAGCGGCCGTCGGCGAGACGCACGTCCGCCACCTCGCGGTAGCGCGACGACATCCCGAACACCTTCCCCTTCGTCTTCGCCCCCGGCGCGAGGATTTTGTATGGCTTGACCTCGACGCGCGGCAGCACCCGCTCCACGTCCGGCACCGCCTCCACGATCGCTTCGCCGTCGCGGAGCGAGACGCCCAGCGACTTCTTGCGCAACTCGGCGCGCTCCTCGGGCTTGACGGTCTTCGCACGGACGATCACGTTGCGCAGCCCGAGCCGCCCGATCGCTTCGAGCGCTTTCTTCTCGGCGCCCGCGCCGATTGACAGCATCGCGATCACGGCGCCGACGCCGAAGATCATGCCCAGCATCGTCAGCGAAGTGCGCATCTTGTGGCGCGCCAGATTGAGGAGCGCGGTCGTGAGGGTTTCGAGGTTGTTCATGCGTGCCTTGCCGTCCCGATTACTTGCCGGACTCGGCGTCCGCGGTCGGATCCTTCAGCGCGAGCTGATCGCCTGCCTTGAGGCCTTTCGTCACGACGACACGTCCGGCCGTCGCCGAGCCGATCTGCACTTCCACCGGGTCGAACTTTTCGCCGTTGCGGCGGTAGACGAGACGCTTGCCGTCGCGCTCGAAGAGCGCCTGGCGCGGCACCGCGAACGCATCCTTCTGGTTCTCGACCTCCAGCAGCGCGCGGACGCGCGATCCCGGCTTCATCACCTTCGGGTCGGTCGTCGCGATCGTCACGACCACGCCGAAGTACTGTACCGGGACGCCGCGGATACGCGGGCGAGCCAGCTTGTCGACGCTCTTGATCTTCCCGTCGAACATCACGCCCGGATGCGCCTCCAGCGATACCCGCGCCTTCTGGTCGACGGCCAGGCCGGCGGCATCCGCTTCGAGGACGAACACCTCCGCCTCCATCGACGTCAGCTCCGGGATCTCGCCCAGCGGATTGCCGGCCCAGGTCGTGGTGCCGACGCGCGGCACGTCGCCGCGCCAGTCGCGCTTGAGCACGAGGATGCCGTCGTGCGGGGCCACGATCTCGAGCGACTTGAGGCCGTCCTCCGCGTTGCGGATCTTCAGCATCGCCTTGCGCGTTTCGATGCCCAGCAGGTCGCGCTCGGCCGCGGCGATGTGCTCGCGCACTTCCATGACCTCTTCGGCGTGCTGCTTGCGGTCGCCGGCGAGCTTCTCGTCCAGCTCCGACTCGATCTGCTGGTAGCGCGAGAAGATTTCGGAGTCGTCGAACTTGAATTTCTTCGCCGACTCCAGCTCGGTCTCCGCCAGGCGCGCATCGCGCTTGAGGTTCGTGCGCGTCGTCTTCGCGTCGCTCTCGGTCTTCGTGAGCTTGTTGCCGGCGGTGGTCTGGTCCTCGCGGCCGTTGATCAGCAGGTTCTCGAAGTCGGTCGGATCGAAGCGCACGACCACCTCTCCCTGCTTCAGCAGCGCGCCGTCCTCGGCGATCCAGGCCAGCTTCAGCGGCTGCCGCGTCTGCGGCGTCACGATCGGCGTCGCCTTCACGGCCCGCAGCGTTCCCTCGGCCGTCACGCGGCGGGTGAACTGCGCCGCCTCGACGCGATACGTCGCCGCCGCATCCGCATTGGTCCGCGGCCATGCCGCCGCGACGACGACTACCGCCACGAGCAGCAGCGCCACCGACGACCAGAGCACTCGATGCCGTCGCATCATGACGATTTCTCCTGCTCTTTCTCTTCGTTCTTCTGGACCAGCACGCGGTCATTCGGCGCGAGGCCGGAGAGCACTTCCACCTGCTCGTCGCCTTCACGGCCGAGGCGGAGCTGCACCGGCTCGACGGAGAAGGTGCTGCGGCGGTAGACGTACGGGCCGCGGTCGTTCACCAGCACTGCTGAGCGCGGGATCAGAATCGCCTGCTTCACCCGTCCCAGCTCGACCGTCCCCTGGAAGCGCATGCCTGGGCGCATCTTGGCCGGGTCGGTGCGATCGAGCTTGACCTCGACGCGCAGCACCTTCACCGGGTCGCGCGTCTGCTGCTTCTGCTGCACCGTGCGGCCGGCCGTCACGATCGTCCCCTCGAACTTCTCGTCCGGGTGAGCGTCGAGACGGAGCTGCACCCGCTGTCCCGGGGCAACGCGGCCGGCATCGACTTCGTCGACTTCCCCGTTCGCCTTCATCTTGTTGAGATTCGGGATCTCCAGCACGCGCTCCTGCTTCCAGCAGGTGTCGCCGACCTTCTTCTTCTCGCCGCGCCAGTTCGTGACGTAGACGATCGTGCCGTCGCGCGGCGCGACGGTGGTCATGGCGGCGATGGCCTGCTGCGTCTGGGAGACAATCCCCGCGGCCGTGGTCTGTTTGCTTTCGAGTAGCCGGATCTCCGCGTCGGCGGCGCGGGAAAGCGCTCCGATGCGCGAGCGGCTCGCGTCCACTTCCTGCTTCGACAGCTTGAAGTCGAGCTCCGCCTGCTTGCGCTCCGTGATGCCGACGATGTCCGGCGGCGACTCCAGCTTCAGCTCGGCCTTGCGCAGCCGCGCTTCCGCCTCCGCCAGTTTCAGCCGTTCGTCTTTGGTGCGTAACGCGAGGTCCGCCCGCTTCTTCTCGATCTGCTTGCGTGCTTCGTCCGCCTCGGCACTCTTCTCTTCGAGGCGGCGCTGCAGGTCGGACGTATCGAACATCAGCACCGGACGGCCCTTCTTCACCTCGGTACCTTCAGGCGCCATCATGGCGATCTTGAAATCCCAGACGTCGGGCACGTTCGGCGGGCCGAAGGTGTCGGACTCCAGCGCCGCGAGCGTCCCGGTCACTTCCACGCCGGTCACGAGGTCGCCGCGCGTGGCGCGTACCCACTCCCCCTGCCGGTCGGCCGCGAGCTTGTTGCGCAGCGTCCAGCCGCCGAACAGAAAGAGGATGAGGATCGCGAGCGGGACGAGATAACGGATACGCAGGTACCGCTCAGCCACGCTTCACCTCCAGCACCGGCGCGAGCCGCTCCCCTTCTTCGAGACCGCTCGTCACCACGCACTCCTGCGCGTTGCAGGCGCCGACCTTCACCGCTTTCTTCTCGCCGCCGGCCAGATACGCCAGCGGCTCCTTGCCGGAGAAGTCGAGCGCCGCGCGCGGCACCAGCAGCGCCGTCGCCGTCGCGCCGCGATCGACCACCACGCGCGCGGAGAGGCCCGGCCGCATGCGCTCCGGATCGAGCTTGTCGAACGCCACGATCACCTTGAACAGCCGGCGCAGCGACTGCCGCCCGCTCTCCTGCGCGACCGCGGAGATGCTTTCGATCCGCCCGGTGAACGGCTGTGACGGATAGCCGTCCAGCGTGATGTTCGCCCGCATGCCGACGGCCACGCGGCCATCATCGACGTCGGCCAGTGCCGCGGCGACGCGCAACGACGTCAGGTCCGGCAGCAGCGCGATCGGGAAACCAACCCACACCGTATCTCCCGCCTGCAGCTTGCGCCCTTCCCAGGGGATGTCGCGCAGCACGACGATGCCGTCACGCGGCGCGCGCAGCACCAGCGCCTCGATGGCCCGTTCGGCCGTCGAGATCTCGCGCCGCGCCTTCTCGATGCGGAGCAGCAGGTTGTCCCGCTCCGACTTGACCGCCTGCTTCTGCGATCCGAGGACGTCCCGGGTCTTGTCGAACTCCACGGAGGTGCGCCGCAGCTTCGTCTGCCGCTCTTCGTACTCACGCGAAGCGAGGATGTCGGCCGGGACGATGGCCTCGAGCTTCGCCTTGTTGTGCTCGGAGAGCTTCCGCTCTACCTCTAATTGCTTTTCCTGAAGGTCGGCCGACCACTCGGCTTCCTTCTGCTGGAGCTCCTGGAGCGCCTGCGTCAGGGTCTGCCGCTTGGCGTCGAGATCGTTCGTGAGCGCCGCATTGTCGAGCTCGACGACCTTCTCCCCCTCTTTGACGGCCGAGCCATCCTCGGCCAGCCATTTGATGGAGGTCTGCCAGTTCGGCAGCGCCGGCACCGTGAGCGACTCGCCGCGAGCCGGTTCCAGTTCCCCCGTCAGCACGAGGTCGTTCCGGAATTGCCCCCGGCGGGCCTTCATCTCAGGCGGGCTGCCGGCCGTCTCGGAAGCATTGCCCGAAAAGCATCCGGCCAGCAGCAGAAGTACAACTGCAGGAAAGGAGTGACGCAACATGGAGGTGTTCATTCGATTGTAGTCAGCGGTTTGACGACGCCCCTTCGAAAAAGTTGCGAAAGTGGTACGAACGACCGGTTAGCAGTGACGAACCGGCAGATCCAGGAATCAACTCCCACGGACGACGACCCTTCACGCCGGAGTATGGGACCGGCCCATCCCCGTCAGCCCATTGCCCCTGCCGCCCCGCCTGCCATCCGGCTAGAATGAACCTGCCCGATGCCATCAGCCGTCCTGCCGTTTGCCCACGGCTCGCGCTTCTCCCTCCGCCGAGGCGAGACGCTGCGTGCCGACTTTGCCGATGACGTGCGCCGCGGACTCACCGCCGCCCACAAGACCCTGCCGCCCCGCTGGTTCTACGACGACCTCGGCTCGGCACTGTTCGAAGCCATCTGTCAGCTCCCCGAGTACTACGTCACACGGGCCGAGACCGACGTCCTCACCACCCACGCCGCCGAGATCGCCAAAGCCTTCGGCCCGCACATCCGTGTGACGGAGCTCGGCAGCGGCAGCGCGCGCAAGACGCGCATCCTCCTCGACGCCATCACCGCCCGCCAGCCGGAGCTCGAATACATCCCGGTCGACGTGGACGCCGGCATGCTCGAGGCCAGCGGCCAGGCGCTGGTCGCCGAGTACGACGCCATGCGCGTGACTGCCATCTGCGCCGACTTCGGCCGCCCCTCCACCGCGCTGCGCGACAGCTTCACCAATGGGCCGCGCAACATCGTGCTCTTCCTCGGCTCGTCGATCGGCAACCTCGACCCGCTCGCCGCCGCCGCGATGCTCACCGATCTCCGCACCGTCCTCGCCCCCGGCGATGCCCTCTTCCTCGGCGCCGATCTCCGCAAGGCAAAGACGATCCTCGAACCCGCCTACGACGATCCTCTCGGCGTCACCGCCGCTTTCAACCTCAACGTCCTCGCGCGCATCAACCGGGAGCTCGGCGGCCACTTCGACCTCCGCGCCTTCAGCCACCGCGCCTTCTACGACCAGGAGCACGGACGGATCGAGATGCACCTCGTCAGCCTCCTCGATCAGCTCGTGCACATCGACGCTCTCGAGCTGGAGATCGCCTTCGCCGAAACCGAGACGATCCACACCGAGAACTCCTACAAATATGACGAAGCAACGCTCGCGAATCTGGCGGCGGCCGGAGGCTTCGCCATCGAGCAGACGTGGACGGATCGCAACGATTTGTTCGTCGACGCACTGCTCGTCGCACGCTGACCTACAAAGCGTAGAGCGCCTTTGCGCATGCGGTGCGCACGATAGCCGCGCCGGGGCGTCATCCGCTTGCTTTGAACCCCGTTTGCGCACGATCGATCACGATTTGCGCGACTCCTCTGCTCACCCGCGCTGCCACTGAAAATGCGCCACTTTCTGCACGCGGTAGCCGATCGGCTGCATGGATGGAAGTCCGTGTTCAATTCTGAACTGACGCAGCGCACACGACTACCTACGCTGCGTCGCACTCTATGCCCATTCGTGACGGAAGCGCACGTGCGCAAGACCCGTCCCTCCGCGACGTACTCGAGAGAGAAGAGCTCCAGTTTCTGCGCATCAGGTACAACGCGCACGACTCGATCTACGCCGCCGGAGAGACAGACGATTCGCTGTACCTGATCGAATCAGGGCAGGTGAAGGTGTACCTCTCGTCCGAGAGTGGCAAGGACTGCCTGCTCGCCATCTACGCCGACGGCGACGTGTTCGGCGAGTCCTGCTTCGCCGGGTCGGAGAAGCGGCACGAGAGCGCCGCGGCGATGCTGCCGACGACCGTGCGCCGCATCGCCCGCCGCGATGCGGTGGCGGAGGTCACACGTGCCGGCGCGATGGAAGCGCTGCTACGCCATCTCTCCACGCGAGCCGTCGAGCGCGAGCAGGCGGTGTTCGACCTCGGCACGATGTCGGCCGAGCGCCGCCTCGCGAAGGTGCTGCTCGAGCTGGCGCAGAAGCTCGGTGCCGAGGACGGCGGGTTCCTCCACATCGTGCAGCGCATCTCGCACGAAGAGCTCTCCCAGATTGTCGGCACCACACGTCCGCGGATCACCGCCTTCATGCAGCAGTTCCGCAAGCTGGGACTCATCGACACCTCCGGCCCACGTTCGATCCGCGTCCACAGGCAGAAGACGATCGACTACCTCGCCGCCGACTGACCGATGCCCTCCCCCGCAACGCTCTTCCACGATGTCCTCGTCGTCTGCGATCAGACCGGCGAAGAGTGGACCGCCGCCACGGCGGAGGTCAGAGAAGGACTGGTTTACGTGCCCATGCCCACGTTCACCTACACCCCCGGGCGCACCTACACCCTGACCGGGCGAGACGGCGGCGAACGGCTGCGGAGCTTTTTGAGCGTTACGGTGGAGTGGCCGCGCTCGGCCGATGGTGTGGTGGCGTTCCGGTAGTGGCCGCGATTTCCGGCGCTGGTTCCGGAACCGTTTCCCGGAAATCGGAAATCGGAAATCGCCAATCCCTGTTCTCCGCCAACGTAACGGCCAGTTGCCTCCATCCTCGCCTGCCGTTATGATTCGCCTCCCGTGCCGGGGTAGCTCAGTTGGTTAGAGCGCTGGATTGTGGATCCAGAGGTCGACGGTTCGAGCCCGTCCCTCGGTACCAACCCCCGCCTTCGGCGGGATTGAGAATTGAGGATTGAGGAAGCGATCGCGACGCCGCGAATCCTCAATCCTCAATCCTCAATCCGACAAAGCCGCGGCGCCGAAGAGGCCCATAAATGACCAACACCGTTGAGCCGCGGCTGTCGCGAGGTCTCCGCGACCTGCTGCCCGACCAGTCTCTCGCCCGGCAGAAGATGATCGATACGATCCGGGGCGTCTACGAGCTGTACGGCTTCGTACCCCTCGCCACCCCTGCCGTCGAGTTCCTCGACGTCCTCTCCGGCTCCGCCGGCCAGGAAGCGCAGTCGTCGATCTTCCGCGTCACGAATCCCGAACGCGAAGAGCTCGGACTGCGCTTCGACCTCACGGTCCCGCTCGCGCGCGTCATCGCGCAGTACCAGGAGTTGCCGCGCCCCTTCCGCCGCTATCAGGTGTCGCCCGTCTGGCGCGCCGACAAGCCGGACAAGGGACGCTTTCGCGAGTTCACGCAGTTCGACCTCGACTCCGTCGGCACGGAAAGCGAGATCGCCGATACCGAGATCATCGCCGGGATGTGCGACACCCTCTCGGCACTCGACGTCGGCCCCTATCTCGTCCGCTTCTCCAGCCGCGCCGTCCTCAACCTGCTGCTCGACTACGCCTCCATCCCTCACGAGCAGGGCGCCGACGTCTTCCGCGTCCTCGACAAGCTCGACAAAGTCGGCCTCAAGAAGGTCGGCCTCGAGCTGATGGACGGCTACAAGGACGAATCCGGCGACACCATCCGCGGCGTCGGCCTCTCCCGCGATCAGGTCGACCGCATCGAGCGGTTCCTGGCCGTCAAGGCGGACGCCCGCCGCGATGTCCTGACGCAGGTGCGCGAGCTCTTCACCGGCGTCGAAGGCGCCGGCGCACAGCTCGACGTCATCGAGCGCATCTCCAGCCATCTCTACGCCCTCGGCTACGGCGACGACCGGGTCTCCCTCGACCTCTCCATCGCCCGCGGGCTCGCCTACTACACCGGGCCCGTGTTCGAGGCCATCCTCCTCGACGCGCCGCAGTTCGGCTCCGTCTTCGGCGGCGGCCGTTACGACAACCTCGTGATGCGCTTCCTCGGACAGCCGATCCCCGCCGTCGGCGCCTCCATCGGCGTCGATCGCCTGCTCTCCGCCCTCACGCACCTCGGCAAGATCGAAGAACGCCGCTCCACCTCCCGCGTCCTCATCACCAACATGGACGCCTCGCTCGCCGGCGACTACGTGGCCATGACCTGGGAGCTGCGCCGCGCCGGCATCCCGGCCGAGTTCTACCTCGGCAACGCCAAAGGCCCGGGCAAGCAGCTCAAGTACGCCGACGCCATCGACATCCCCCTGGCTGTCCTCTACGGCTCAAACGAAAAAGAGCAGGGCACCGTCACGATCAAGGACCTCATCGCCGGACGTGAGCGCGCCAAGCCGGTCGCCGACCGCAAGGAGTACCTCTCCCAGCGCGCCGGTCAGGTCAACGTGCCGCGCACGGAGCTCGTCGAGACCATCCGTCGCATGCTCGCGGAGATCGGATGACGAACGCCGTCACCCTCGATGGCGAATCGCTGACAATCGCCGATCTCGTCGCGGTCGCCCGCCAGGGCGCGCGCGTGGAGCGGCACCCCTCGACCGACGAGCGCGTCGCCCGCAGCGAAGCGACGATCGCCCAGGTCGTACAGAACTACCGCGAAGCCTACGAGGCCGGCCGTCCGGCGCCGAATGAATACGGCGTCACCACCGGCTTCGGCGAGTTCAAGGACAAGCCGATCGCCCCGGCCGACCTCGAGCAACTGCAACGCAACCTGCTGCTGTCGCACTCCGTTGGCGTCGGCGACAACACCGATCCGGACGACCTCTCGAACTACTTCGCGCCCGAGGTCGTGCGCGGCGCGCTCGTGACGCGGCTGAACGCGTTCCTCAAGGGGCACTCCGGCGTGCGCCGCAAGCTCGTCGACATCGTGCAGGCGATGCTCAACAAGGGCGTCATCCCGCTCGTCCCGCTGCGGGGCTCCGTCGGCGCCAGCGGCGACCTCTGCCCGCTCTCGCACCTCTTCGTCACGCTCCTCGGCGTCGGCCGTTTCTACACGACTGCCGACCGGACGTTGCGTCCCGCCACCGACCTGCCGGAAGTCCTCGGCTTCACGGCCGAGGAGCTCAAACCGACCTTCAAGGAAGGGCTGGGCCTCGTCAACGGCGCCAACTTCTCCGCCGCCATGCTCGCCCTGGCCGTCTACGATGCCGAGCGTCTCGCCGACATCGCCGACTCCGCCGCCGCCATCACCCTCGAAGCGATGTGCGGCTGCACCCGTGCGCTGGACGAGAAGGTCCACCAGCAGCGCGGCCACGCCGGCCAGATCGAAAGCGCCCGGCGCATCCGCGAGGCCGTCATCGGCTCGAAGCTCGTCGAGCGCGCCGGCGCCGTGCAGGACGCTTACTCGCTGCGCTGCGCGCCGCAGGTGCATGGCGCCACGCGCGACACGATCCGCTTCGTCCGCACCATCGCCGAAAAAGAGATCAACGCTGCCACGGACAACCCCCTCTTCTTCCCCGACGAGGGCGATCCGTTCGATCTCCAGTTCGCCGCCAACTGGCCCGAGTGGTACCACGGCGACCGCCGTCTCGCCTACTCGGCCGGCAACTTCCACGGCCAGCCGCTCGCGCTCAGCGCCGACTTCCTGGCCATCGCCGTCCACGAGCTGGGCAACATCAGCGAGCGCCGCACCCAGATGATGCTGGACGGCGTCCACAACCGCGGCTTACCGCAGAACCTGACGACCCGCCCCGGCGTGAACTCCGGCCTCATGATCGCCCAGTACACCGCCGCCTCGGTCGTCTCCGAGAACAAGGTCCTCTGCCACCCCGCCTCGGTCGATTCCATCCCCACCGGCGCGAATACCGAGGACCATGTGTCGATGTCCACGCACGCCGCCCGCAAATTGCGCGGCGTCCTGGCCAACGTCGAAGCCGTCCTCGCCATCGAGCTGATGTGCGCCGCCCAGGCCGTCGAATGGCGCGTCACCTTCAGCTTCGACCCGAATAAACCTGCCCCGAAGCTCCTCGACCTCGCCGCCGCCGACGAACAGGCCCGGGAGTTCGAGACCCGCGTTCAGGACCACGGCGGCGACATCGCCCCCCACCTCGGCACCGGCTCCCGCGACCTCTACCTCCGCATCCGCGAAGCCTGCAGACCGGTCTTCCACGACCGCCCGCTGGACGGCGACATCCGCGCGGTGCGCAAGCTGATCCAGTCGTCCTGAAGCCGTCACGCCCGTCATGTGTCCTACGATGGCGGCATGATCGATCTGCAGATTACCCTGGAGCACAGGCCGGGCGCGCTGGCGGAGATGGGCGAAGCCCTCGGCAAAGCCGGCGTCAGCATCGAAGGCGGCGGCGTCTTCGCCACAGGCGGCGCCGGCGTCGCTCACTTCCTCTTCACCGACGGTGCCGCCGCGCGCGAAGCGCTGGAAGCGGCCGGCATCCGCGTCGTCGCCGCACGAGAGGTGCTCGTACAGAAGCTGCGTCAGGGAGAGCCCGGCCAGCTCGGACGCATCGCCCGCCGCATGGCCGAAGCAGGAGTGAACATCGAGGTCCAGTACAGCGACCACGACCACAACCTCATCCTCGTCGTCGACGACCCCGAACGGGGCCGCCTCGTCTCAGAACAGTGGACGCGCGAATCACGCGTTCCGGCCGACGAGTGAGTGGCCGGGTCTCACGAGTGAGACTTCGGGGCTGACTAGTGAGACTCCGGGTCTGACTAGTGAGAACTTCGCATGTCACTCGTGAGGTGCCGGCTCTCACTCATGAACCGGAAGGCTCAGCACACTCACTGCGCACTCGCCGCCTGCACCTCATGCCGCGCCGGCTCCGAACAATCCACCCGCGCGCAGAGCGCGCGCAGCAGATCCTCCGGTCTCCATAGTGAAAGCGTCAGCCGGCCGCCGTAAGCGACCGTCCGGCCACTCGGGCTGAACGCCACCCGGTTTACACCCGTGCCGAACGGAACCCGAGCCACGGTCTTCATCGATCCGTCCGCCTCGAGATGCCAAAGGCGGAACAGGTAGTCCCAAGCTGTGGTCGCCAGGTATTTCCCGGATGGATCGAACGCCACGCCTTCAGCCTCGCGATCGTGCGGCAGCTCTTGCTGCAGCACACCGGTTCGGGCGTTCCAGACGTTCACCCGCGCGTGACCCCCGGCCGAAGCGATCAGCGCATCCGACCTGTCGATCGACAGACTCGTAACAGGCGCGCCGTGCGTCATCATCAGGCGCTTCTTTCGCGCTCGCCAGTCCCACACGTGAACCTCGCCGGCGGAATTACCCGTCACGAGCTCGTCTCCACTGCTGTTGAACGCCAGCGCCTTCACCATCCCAGCATCCGGCAGCCGGGTGCACTGGCGGTGGCTCGTCGCCCAGTTCGTCCATACGCAGACGCCCTTTGTCGTGGCGGCAGCAACGAGCTCCGACGACGGACTTACGGCCAGCGCGACGATCGCCGCACGATTCGCCGGGTGGCGCAGCGCAGATAAAGGTCCGGACGGTGTGTGAATCGCGACGTCGCCGTGGCGGTCGCCGACGAGGACGCGCCGCCGCGATGCGGCAGCGATCGCCGTATCGTTCGCCGTCCTCTCCACCCAGGAGTCCATCGTTGCTCCAGCGGCGCTGTACATCGCGGCCTTGAACGTCTTGTCCAAACCCAGGACGACGATCACCTCCTCGTCCGGCAGGAATGCCATTGCCGACGGAATCACACCCTGGCGTGTCACCGGAGTCTCGAGCGCCGCCCAACGCTGGATGCGAGAGCGAGTCACCACGGTCACCTGGTGTTCGTCGATGTCCACACCGAGTGCCGGCCTCCCGTCGCCGGCGGGACTGGCGAGGGACACCACACGATCCAACTCGAGCATACGGTCCATATCGAACACGCGCGTCGTGCCATCCGTCCCGACGCTGGCGACGATCGTCCCGTCCTCCGAAACGGCCGCGGCGGACGTCGACGGATGTGTGATCGTTTTCTCCATCACACCGGTCGCCGCCGTGTGGACGGTGACGCCGTTATCGTCCCATACGAGCAGTTTCGAGCTCGCCCGCGATAGCGCGAGGCCGTACACGTACTGCCGTTCGTCCCGCCACACACTCATTGCGCCGCCTGAGGCGAATGACCACATCTCCACGACCGCACGCCCTTCGGCGAGGTCGGGACGGAACCGCCGCGACGAGACGGGGCCGCCCCTCGCGCTCGCCGCGAACAATTCGCCCGTGGGAGCAAACAACAGACTGCGCACCGCGCCCGTTTCGCTCTCCTCACCGATCCGGGTTGGCTGGCTCTCCGTCTGCCAGCGCCAGGTAAAAAGATGTTTGCGATCGCTGAAAACGAGCAACGGCGCCACCGGACTGAAATTCACGCTGTCGATGTGCCGCGCCTTCCACACTGGCGGCGCTGCGGCCGGCTCCGCGGTGGTACTGCGCACCGTGAGTCCTGCGGCCGCGTTCTCACCGTAAGCCACGGCGGCATGCTCCCCTGTGCGGTCGAGCGCGATCTCGTACGCGCGTGGTGGAAGAGGGATGGGCGGCCCGATGGCCCGGCCGGACGCCACGTCCCAGACGCGCAACACGCGTGACTCCGGCCCAACGCCCGTGACGACGCCGCAGCGAGACTCATCGGCCGAGAAAACGATCCGCCAGATGCCAGCGGGGCGGAGCCCTTCGGCGGCCATCGCCTCGGTCGTCACGAGATCGACGAACGCCACACGGTCTCTCTGCTCGATCGCGACGACCGTCTGGCGCGGCGAGATCGCCAGCACCTTTCGATACTTCAGCTTCTGCAGCGGGTCGTGAACGGTCGGCATCAGATCCAGCACCTGCCGCACCGTCTGATCCACCTGCAACGAATGTACGCCAAGGCGATTCGTCTCCATCATCGCCTGCGCCGCGAGCTGCGCTACCGTCGTGAGACGGTCGGGCTTGAGTTTATCGAGAATCACGGAGGCCTCGTTGGCGAGACTGAGCGCCGCGCCCAGTCGCCTTTGCTTCTCCGCCTGAGCCTGGGCTGTGGCTCGAAGCCCCTCCGCCTCGCCGCGCCGGCGCTCCGCATCGTTCGCCGCGATCACCGCCCCCGCGGCCTTTGCCGTCTCCCGCCGCGCCGCGAGACGGGCCGTATCCGCGAGCTCGTCCACCGCGTTGCTCACCGCGCCCGCGGCGGACGTCAACTGCCACGCCACCACCGTCACTCCCGCGCCGAGGAGCACCACGAAACAGAGCCAGAGCGCCGTACGCCAGGCGAGCCGGTGCAGACGCTGCTCCTGCGTCGCGTCCCCTACGACTTCCACGATGTTCCTGATGACCTGAGCCGAAGGCCGGCCGGCGGTGATGTTCTCTTCGGACTCAGGCTCTGACACCCCATCGACCACCGACGGCCAGCAGAGGCGCTGCTTGGGCGCCGCGATCGCCACGATTGGCCGCGCCAGCGGCGCAAAGCGTTTGATCTCCTCCGCCACATGCGGCGATTTCAGCGCCTCGTCCGTCGCGATCACGACCAGCACACTGGCCCGGCGCAGCGCCAGCAACAACGTCAGCGGCAACGTCGCGCCCGGGCTGGCCGCCCAGAGGTCGAGATACGGTCGCAGCGGCTTGTCGAGCGACGTCAACGCATTCGCCAGCGCGCGAGCGTAGGGGCGTCCATCAGCGTGCGCATACGAGATGAATACGTCACGCCCGAATACATAAGCGAGCAAACGCTCGCCCAGACGCTGCACGGCCTCGAAGACTTTTTTCACGGCGGGATGGAGGCCATTCTACTCCGCCGGCCGAGTCGCCGAGGCCGGACCGAAGCCCGGCCTCTCTCGCGCGACTACTCTTTCTTTGGTTCGGCCTTCTTCGCCGGCTCCACGGTGGCGGAGCAGTCCGCGGGCGTTGCTTCGACGGTCGGTTTGATGATGCCGCAGTCGCTTGGGCAGTTCTCGGCCGTCTCGCCGCACATGGCAACACACCAGCCGTCGCCGCACCTGCCGCAGGCCTCGGCCGCGACCTCGACCTCGGCGGGCGCCACGCTCGGCTCACCGACGCCGCCGCAGTCGATCGGGCACGTCTCGCGCGTCTCGCCACAGCTCTTGACGCACGAGCCGTCGCCGCACCTGCCGCAACGCGCGTCCGAGACTTTCGTCTTCGCATCCGCCGGAGCAGCCGTCTCGGCGATCGCGGACATGGCGGCAAACATCAGGAGAAGACAACACAACGACAGCAGGGACAGTTTGCGGGACATTGTTTTCTTCCTCCGTTCAGGATGGCCGCAGTGTACTGAGTTCCATCCCTGGCTGGAAGGCCGGGGTAGGGAATCGGCGCTCCGCCGACTCTCCCTGTGACGAGGAGAGCGAGCGCATGAGTATGAAGAGTTACGGACCGATCATCGGTTGCTGGCAGATGACCGAGGCGTGGGACATCGACGATCCGGGGAAGCCCGGCAAGTCGTATCCCTGGGGCAACCCTCCGCTCGGCTACTGGGTCTACGATCCCGCGGGCAACTTCGCCCTGCAGATCTCCGTCAACCCTCCCCTGCCGCTCGTCAACGTCCCGGCCCCCGATCCGAACGCGAACTGGTGGGATGTGGGACAGAGCCTCACCAGCGACATGACCGCGTCCTTCGACAACTACTACGCCTACTTCGGCACCTACACCGTCGACTACGAAAAGGGCGTCGTCACCCACCACGTCATCACCGACGTCCTCCGCGCCTACACCGGCACCAAACAGCCGCGCGACTTCAAGCTCAGCGACGACAACAACGAGCTGACCATCGGCGACCCGGCCAGCTACATCCGCAAGTTCAAGCGGGTAGCCTCGTTCGGTCCCTACTGACCTCCCGGAACAGACAGGACCTCTGGCCGCCCCTGGGTCCTATCTGTCCCATAGGTCCTATCTGTCCCATAGGTCCCATCGGTCCTATCCCCTAAAAATGCCGGCCACGACGCCACCTTTGTGACGAAGGGCCCCTACGCGAGGACGACGCTACTTCAACCCGGTCTGACGATGCACTAACCTGCCTGCGGATGCCCATCACCGCCCTGATCGTCGATGACGAGCCGCTCGCGCGGAAGCGGATGCACAAGCTCCTGCGCGGGCTGGACGACGTGACGGTCGTCGGAGAAGCCGCCGGCGGCGAGGAAGCGTTGCGCGAGATCGGCGAACGGCATCCGGAGGTCGTCTTCCTCGACGTGCAGATGCCGCGGCTCGACGGCTTCGAGGTCGTGAGACGCCTCGCGCCCGACGCCCGCCCGCTGATCGTCTTCGTCACCGCGTACGAGCAGTACGCGCTCGCCGCCTTTCGCGCGTCGGCCGTGCAGTACCTCCTCAAGCCGATCGAGCGCGAGCCGTTGCGGCGGGCCATGGCCCGCGTCCGGGAGCTCGTCGCGGCGCGGTCGTATCCTCCGCTCACCGAGTTCCTCGCCCGCCTGCAGCAGCAGACCGCGTTCATGCAGCACATCGCCGTCAAGTCGAAAGGACGGGTGCGGCTCGTCCGCGTCGAGCAGATCGACTGGTTCGAATCCGCCGGGAACTACGTGCGCCTGCACGTCGGCAGCGAACGGTTCCTGCTGCGGCAGACGATGAACGGTCTCGAACAGAAGCTCGACCCGCGGCAGTTCGTCCGCATTCATCGCACGACGATCGTGAACCTCGGGCGCATCCGCGACACGCGCTCCGCCTCGCACGGAGACCACATCGTGGTGCTGCACGACGGCACGGAGCTGCTGCTGTCGCGCGCCTATCGCGAGCGGCTGGCACCGCGCGACCTTTCGTGAAGTACGTCGCCGTCATCGCCGGCGTCTGCACGCTGGCCATCGATGTACTGTTCCGCCTCGTACTCGGCATACCGGTACTGCTCGACCCGCTCCTGTGGAACTGCGTCGGCTGGGTCGAGTGGGTGCTCCTCGCGCCCATGGTGGTCCGGGTGGCTGCCGCTGTCCCGTACCGGCGCCATGCACGGACCAGGTTCGTTCTGACGCACCTCGCCGCCGCCGTGGCGTTCGCTCTGGTGCAACTGACCGTCTACATTCTTCTGCGCACGCTCATCCGCGGCACTCCCGGCACACCCGGCCGGCCGCTCGCGGACGTCGTGATTGCGTGGCTGCCGCAGCATCTGCTCCTCGGGCTGCTCGTCTATGGCGGGACCGTGGTGGCCATCCGGATGACCATCGTTCTGGAGGCGTCGCGAAGACGGGAGGAGGAGCGGCTGGCGCTGGGCCGCTGGCTGGCCCAGGCCGAGCTCGATCTCTACAAATTGCAACTGCCTGTCGACACCGTGAACGAGCGGCTGCGGGAGATCGAGGAAACGCTTGCACACGACGCGGAGCGGGCCGAGCTGCTGATCGAAGAATTCGGCGCGTTCCTGCGGCAGTCGCTGGACGCGGTGCAGTTGCATGCAAACGTCGACGAGATCGCGCACGACGAAGAGGAGATGGCGGAGGACCTTCCCACGCTGTCCAAGCCTCGGCTCCTCCTGCTGCTGTTCAGCATCATTCCAGCCGGCCATCTCGTCGTGAACGCGCTCTTCGCGGTCTCGGCGGCGTTGCGAAACCAGCCTACGATGCCGTCTCCGGTGCTGCGGTTCGTCACCGGCTCGGTGGTGTTCTTCCCGGTGACGCTGATCGTGGCCTGGCTGGGGTCGCGGACTCCGCGCATTCCGCTGCTGATCGTCGTCGCCATCCTCCTGCCGGGGTGCTGGCAACTGGCAGTGACGACGACGCTGTATGACCTGAACGTGGCCTATGAAGTTTTCCGAGGCGGCAACCGGATCCTCGATACCTTCTGTTTCTTCACCGTTGGGTTCGTAGCACTCTCGCGGGCGCGATACCGCGCGTGGCGCGTGGCGGCGGCCGAGGTGGCGCAACTGGAATCGCGCGTCCTGCGTACGCGCGCCACGCTCCTGCGCCTGCAGCTCAATCCACACTTTTTGTTCAACGCGCTGAATTCCGTGGCGGCGCTCCTCGAGGACGACACTGCCGCGGCGAGGAAGATGGCGGCGGAACTGCGGCAGTTCGTGGTGCGCGTGCTGGAAACCTCCGACCGCGAAGAAGTGCCCCTCAGCGAGGAGCTCGACGCGCTCGCTGCCTACGTGGCCATCGAGAACGTGCGCTTCGGTGGACGGGTCACGCTCGACATCCAGGCAGGCGACGATGCGCGCCGTGCGCTCGTTCCCGGCTTTCTGCTGCAACCACTCGTCGAAAACGCCCTGCGCCATGGCCTGCTGCCCCGGACGGGAGGCCGAGTGTCGGTGGTAGCGACGATCAGCGAAGGGACGCTGCACATCACTGTCGACGACAACGGGCGCGCGACCGATGCGGAGTTGCCGGCACGCGAAGGGCTGGGGCTCTCGAACACACGCGCGCGCCTGGCCCAGGCCTACGGTGACGACTTCGTCCTCGATCTGCGCGCGGGCAGCGGTGGCTTCGGCGTGGCGCTGGGACTGCCGTACAGAGTTGCGGCGCCGTCTGTTTCATAGCAGCGAGTGATTGCGAGGACCGGCCCTGAGGCCGGCCCTCGGCAGCTTCACACGAACATCACTGCGCACAACCCATTTCGTTGTACATCTTCCAGAACTCCGTCGCTGGACTGATCGCACCCTGCTGCGGCCGATGAATCGTCATCATGTTCTGATCGCGACTTGTTGGGCCGACTCGCGAGAACGACGCCGATGGAGCCATGTGCGATCGAACGCCCAGGGAGAGAAACTGCAGGCCGGTCCACGCCCCTGCGAGATTCCGCATCGTTCTGCATGTTTCATCGGATGCGGTTCTCGGCCTCGGCGGGCCGATGGTGGTGGTGGGCTCGGTCTGTTTCGGAAGGGACGGTTTGTTGCCCATTCCTACAGGATCCGCCGGCACGGTTTCGCGGCCCATGCGGGCATTCCTTTCCGCATTGAGCTCGCGCACAAACTGCGCGATGCGGTCGGATGCGCCCCTCAAGTCGTCGGTGATGATCCAATCCGTATCGCACCGAGGATCGAACCCCTGCCTGCATTCGACGACGATGAGAGGCAGACAATTGGGGCAGTCTGGCATCAGCCCGCTGGAATCGCGTTGGTTCACCGGATCGCTGCCGGCGTACACATATGTATTCATCCCGCCCGCGAGACCGATCGGGTCCTGTGAGATGAACCTGGCCATGGCCGGGTCATACCAGCGGGCGCGGACGTAATAGAGACCCGTCCCGGAATCAATTTCACGGGCCATGTACCTCAGCGGTTGTCCGGTCGGGTCATTGGAGCTCTCGATCTCTCCGAACGGGGTATAGCGGTATTCTCCGGTGACAACTCCGGCTTCGTTGATCAGCCCTGCGACGTGTCCAGGGTACTCGAGCGTGTAGTAGTACGTCGCGTTCGTTCCGCCGTTGGTGACGCGCACGCTGTGAGGATTGTCCGTGCCCGGCCAGTACGTGTACAGACGCAGCGTCGCGCCGCTGGCGTTTGCCTCCAGGAGCAGATCGTCGCCGTCGTACAGGAAGTATCGCGGCTGGCCCGCTTCCGTCCGCCGGACGCGGCGTCCCAGTCCGTCATACCCGTACGAGATCACCACGCCATTCGTCGTGACCGAAGCCAGTTGTCCGAGGCTGTTCCAGGTGAAGCCCTGCTCGTAACCCGCCTTGTACTTACGGGTGACGTTGCCTTCCGCGTCGTACTCGAAGTTGTAGCCGTTGAATGTGGTGAGGCGGTTCGTCCCCGGCGTGACGGCGCCGCCCCTATCGGTGCGATTGCCTGCCGCGTCATACGTGTAGTTCTCGGCCCGGATGGTCGTGACACGGCAGGTCACGCCGGTGCAGTTCTCCGCCGGATTGGTGTAGCCGCCATAGCTGGTGACCTGCCCGAGGGCGTCGTAGGCATAACCCCAGTAGCGGTCCTCGAGAATCGACGTGCGGGTATTCAGGCGGTTCAGATGATCCCAGGCGTACGTGCCGCCCAGCTTCTGATTGACGCCGGTCGCATTGAACGTCACCGCGTCGAGGCGGCCGTCGTTCTTGAACGATCTCGATTCCGTCACCCCGTTCGGAAGGGTGACGCGCAGCGGCCGGCCGGCGGTGTCGATGTGTATCGTCGATCTCCTTCCGGAGAAGTCGTCCAGCGCGTAGGACATGCCGAGCGTGACGTCGCTGGGACGGAAGTCGGGCTGGTAGCGCAGCTTATGCAGCGAGCCGCTCCAGGTGGTCAGATCGAAACCGAGGTTGTGGTACGCGTTGGCACTGTCGTAGACCCGCTTGATCTCGAACGCTTTTCCGCCCAGCGTCGCGGTCACACTGTCGGGAAGCCGGACACCCTCGACCGTCTTGATCGTGACGGTGCTCTCGTTGTTCGTCACGATGCGCGTCAGTGTGTCGGGGTACGCGAACGAGGTCGTGACTCCGTCGGCCGTACGTCCGATCGGGCGGTGCAGTGCGTCGTACGAGCTCGTCACCACCTTACCGCGGCGATCCTTCGCAGTGACCAGCAGCCCCTCGCGGTCGTACTCGTAGGTGCGGCTGCCGCCGTCCGGAGCCGGAAACGTCTCCGTCGTCAGCCAGCCGAGAGCGTTGTATGCAAAGTCGTACGCCTTCCCTGCCGTGTCGGTCACGCGCGTCAGATGCGGCCCCGTGTACTGATACGACGTCGACCGGCCGAGGGGATCGATCACCATGCTCTGGCGATCCAGGCTGTCGTACTCGATCGTGACGGTCTCGCCGAGCGTGTTGGCGATCGTGCGGAGGCGGCTCGCCGGATCGTACGTGAACGTCGTCGTCAGGGACGACCCGTCGTCGCGATAGGCCCGCTGAGAGTCGGCGTTCTTCCAGACGTTGTTCTCGTACGACCACTCCGTCCGCAGCCCCTTCGGATCGACGGCGGCCGTGACCTGATAGCGGCTGTTGTACTCGTAACGCGTCGCCGTTCGGTTGTAGTCATCGCTCTTGCCGTACCACGTGCGGAGCACCTCCCCACGGGCACCGTACGAGTACCAGGTCGCGGCCCGGCCGTTCATCACGAACTTCGGACGGCCACCCGGGTCATACGACGCCTCGTAGACCGTCGCACCATTGACGGTGCTGTGCAGCAGGTTGCCCTTGCTGTCCCAGACGTTGTTCCTCGATTCTTCAGGACCGAGGCTTCGCTCCAGCAAGCCGTCCACGGTCCAGCCAACCGTCGTGACGTTGCCCACCGGATCGACGACCTTCGTCGCATTGCCATAACGGTCGGTGGTGAACTTCGTCAGGTGACCGCCCGCATCCGTGACCTCCGCGTACACGTTCTCGGAGATCACCGCTTCGGCAGGACGATCGAAGCTGTGAAGCTCAGGAACCCAGAACTGGTCGGGGACGACGATCTCCGGGAACTGCCGGTACGTCACCTGCGGGCGCGCCTGCAGGCCGCCTTGCACCGTCACGCCCGGACCCGTCACCGTCTTCAGCTTCAGGTCGCGGTCGTACGTGATGTCGGTCGTGACGCCCGGATCGACCGTGCTGCCTGCACTGAAGCTCACGTTGTACGACGTGAGCAGCCGGCGGGAGTCGTAGGTCATGCGCAGGTTCACCGGACCGGAGAGCTCCGTGATGGCATTCGCGCTGTTGCGGGTGACGGTGACGATCCGCCCGCCCGGGCTGGTGATGCTCTTCAGGTACCAGGCGGAGTCATAGGCGAAGGTGGTCACGAGACCCACCGGATCGACGATCCGCGACAGCACCGGCGTGTTCGTGCCGTCATGCGTGTTCTGCCACTCGACGTTCGTCGTGTTGCCGACGCTGTCGCTCGCGCTGGTCATGAGGCCGGCGGCCGAGAAGGCCACCTGGCTCCCATCCGGGTAGCTTCGCAACCATGTTCCGGAGAAATCCTTGACCAGCTTGCTGAAGTCGCCGTCCGGCGTCACGTACGAACAGGTCGTCGGCGTTGGGCACGAGCGCTCGAAGAACCGCAACGTACCGTCGCCTTCATGGATCAACGCGCCGTCGGCGCCTTTGTCGTAAACCCGCTTGATGCCGGTCACGATCCAACCGGCTCC
This sequence comes from Thermoanaerobaculia bacterium, assembly GCA_036399695.1. GTDB lineage: Bacteria > Acidobacteriota > Thermoanaerobaculia > Gp7-AA8 > Gp7-AA8 > DASVEE01. The sequence goes on from DASWMP010000192.1 coordinate 24,589, forward strand.
ATAGCGGCTGTTCGCCTCATTCAGGATGAGCAGGCGCACCGGGAAGCGTGTCTCGCTGAAATCAGTGCTGCTCGTCCTGTAGGTGCGCACGACACCCCAGGCCTTGGAGATCGTGCCTGTATATGTCCCGGCACTCCACCACCACGACACGCCGAGGCGCTGCGCCGGGGCTTCGAGGCCCTTGTAGAACACTTCCGGGATGCCGCTGAGGAGCGGCTGCGTCCCGCTCGCGCCATCGTTCCACTGCTCCATTCGCAGCGACTGCGCTTTCAGCACCGGAGTGCTTCCGCTCAGTCTCGGATACGCCGCGACCTGAATGAATGCCGTCGGCTTGGCCAGCTCCGAGCTGTACATGAGCCCCGTCGTTCTGGAGGTGCCCATGCTCGAATACGACCAGCCCGGATACGCGAGCGTCATGGCACCGGCCGAGGTATTTCGATAGCCGTTGTGATGAAAGTCGTTCTGAACGACGGGGGTTCCGGGAACCGTCTGCGTGAACGAGAACGTCACACGGCTCGAGCCGACGGTGCCGAGCTTGTCGGCCACCTGCGCCACCAGGACGTGCTCGCCGAAGGCGCTCAGTTGGATGCTCCCTGTGGCGGTGCCACGCACACCGTCGAGGTTCGTGCTCCACGAGAGCGGGACGGCCGTCGACGAACCGGCGCGCCACAACTTCGCCTGCAAAGTCGTCCCGTTCAGACCATCCGGATCGGTGAACACGATCGTCACCGGAACCGTCTTGTTCGGGAACTCCGCCGAAAACGTACCGCCGGCCGGCGAGAACCCGACGTTCGGACTCTCGCCGCCGGTCGTGATGCCGCATTGCGGGTCGTACGAAGGGTTGCACTGCGCGGCCGCTGGCTGGGCACAGAACAGCGCCACGAGCACACACGCAAACGAGAGCAGTTTGCTTTGGATCGTCAGGACCGCGGATCGGCGCCACGGCCGCGCTGCTGCTGGGTGAGAAGGATACTTTGGGGGTATGAGGATCATGTCGGTCTCCTGCCACCAATTTTGGGTGGCGAGCGAAGAACGAGGTTCCATTTTGTGATCGGATTGTGATCGGCTGGACCCCACGAACCCGATCGAGC
>DASWMP010000193.1:0-55269 GCA_036399695.1 Thermoanaerobaculia bacterium
CCAAATTCGTAGCGGGACGAACCCTTCTTCTTAGTATCGCGCCGCCTGAACTGGATTCTCCCGATCGGCCCCTCTCGGGTATTGCTCTAAGGGCTGAGGGAGAAGCGGTGAGACGGGCGGACAAGCTATAGGCGGGCCGGCGCGGCCGGCAGCGCTTCTTGCTGCGCTGGACTCACGGTCTCGGCACGAACGCGTTTGTCCCGGAAGCGTGATGAAGCGCAGCAACCAGCGCCGCCGGCCGTGCCGGCCGGGCGTACCATGGATTCGTATGCCGCGGGCTCGGGTGCCTGACGATGATGCGGTGCGGTTCGGCGCGATCGTGACTCGGCTTCGGACGGAGCGCGGGTGGACGCTCGCCGATCTCTCGCGCCTGAGCGGGATGAACGCGACCTGGCTCGGCGTGCTGGAGCGGGGCGGGAACATGCCCGGGCTGGCGACAATCTTCAAGCTCGCCGAGGTGTTCGGAGTCGAGGCGGCGGAACTGGTGCGCGCCGTCGATCAGGCGCGGCGCTCGCTTCCATGATGCCAGGGCCGCGCGCAAGCCGGTTCGATCCAGATACTTGCGGAACGCACGCTCCGGAACAGCGGCGTCGACTCTGGCCCGCAATTCGCTTCGTCTTCCCGAGCTGACCCGTGCCTGCCAGCTCAATACCCATGGCCAGAGATCGAGGAGAGTTTGTGGCGACGACCGCTGCTGAAACGGAGGAGCTTGCGCGCCTTCGCGAGGAGCTCGCGAGCGAGCGGCAGCGGAGGATCGAGGCCGAAGGCGCAACGCGCCGCGCGACGTGGCACGTGCTGGACGAGATCTCGCGCAAGCTGCCGTTGCTCCTCGCGTGGGTGGATCGCGAGTGCCGGTTTCACTTCGCCAACGAGCGGTACGCCGCGCTGTTCGGGCAGACGCCGGACTCGATCCGTTCGATGACGCTGCGCGAGTTCTACGGCGAGACGATCTGGAACCGCATCGAGGGTCACGTACACCGCGCCCTCGGCGGCGAGCGCGTGGAATTCGACGTCAACGACCCCACGCTCGAAGATCCCTGCCTCTTCCGCGTCACCTACGTCCCCGACCGCGATGCGGCGGGCGAGGTGCGCGGGTTCTTCCTCTCGTTGTACGACGTGAAGGAAGTCCGCCGCGCCGAGCGCGCCTCCGCGTTTCTGGCCGAGGCCAGTCATCTGCTGGCCGGGACGCTCGACGACCGGCGGGTGCTCGACGCCATCACAAGGCTGGCCGTGCCGCGGCTGTCGGACTGGTGCTTCGTCGATTACGTCGACGACGACGGAGGCATGCGCCGCGTCGCCGTCGCCCATCCTCCCGACGCCGATCCCGCCATCGTGCGCCGGCACGCGCGCTACTTTCCGCCGAAGGAAGCGGCATTCAACGTCGTCAACACCGCGCGCAGCGGGCAGGCGGTCGTGCAGAACCAGGTCGACGACGCACTGATTCAGTCGGTGGCGCGCGATGCCGATCATCTCGAGATCCTCCGCGCGGTCGGCATGCGCAGCTTCATCTCCGCGCCGCTGAGCGCCCGGGGGCGGACGTTCGGCGTGATGACGTTCGTGCGCACGAAAGGGGTCTTCAGCGCGGCCGATCTTGAGCTGGCGACGGACCTCGGGCGGCGCGTGGCTCTGGCCATCGACAACAACCGGCTCTACGCCGAGGCGCAGGAGGCCAACCGCGCCAAAGACGACTTCCTGGCGACGCTGTCGCACGAACTGCGCACGCCGCTGACCGCCATCCTCGGCTGGGCCTCGGCGCTACAGGAAGACGTTTGCGAGTCGCCGCTCCTGCAGGAAGGGCTGGCCACGATCCAGCGCAGCGCGCGCATTCAGGCACAGCTCGTCGATGACGTGCTCGACGTCTCCCGGATCGTCAGCGGCAAGCTGCGGCTCGACTTCGAAGACGTCGACCTGGCGGCAGTCGTCGACTCCGCGCGCGAGCAGGTCGAGTCTCACGCGGCGTCGAAGCGGATCGCCATTGACGCTCACGGCTCGCGTCCCGCACCCGTCTCCGGCGACCGGGTCCGGCTCGAACAGGTTGTCTGGAATCTGCTCGCAAATGCCGTAAAGTTCAGCCCGGAGGGATCGACCATTCGCGTCCGGTGGAACTGCGAGGAGGCGGTCACGCTCGACGTGACCGACGAAGGCGAGGGGATCGATCCCGAAGTGCTGCCGCACATCTTCGAGCGCTTCCGTCAGGCCGACAGTTCCACCACGCGCCGGCACGGCGGACTGGGGCTCGGCCTCTCGATCGTGCATCATCTCGTCGAGGGGCATGGCGGCACGGTGACGGTGGAAAGCGAAGGGATCGGCCGCGGCGCCACGTTCCGCGTCCGCCTGCCGGCGCGCGAGCCCGCCGGCCGCGCGGAGCCGCGTGCCGAGAGCGAGGAATCCCGGTTGGAGACGCGCCGGCTGCTGGTTGTGGACGATGAGGAAGCGGCGCGCCATCTGTTCGCCACTGTGCTGCGCCGCGCCGGCGCCGAAGTCGTTGCCGTGGCCGACGCGGCCGAGGCGCTGGAGGCGTACGCGCGACAGCCGTTCGACGCCGTCGTCAGTGACATCGCCATGCCGAAATGTGACGGCTACGAGCTGCTGGCGCGGCTGCAGGAGCGTGGACCCGTGCGTGCGCTGGCGGTCTCGGCGTTCGGCCGCGGCGAGGAGCGCCAGCGGATCGCGGCCTCCGGTTTTGCGGGCTACGTACAAAAACCGGTGGAGGCTGCCGCGCTCGTGAGAGCGGTCGCGGCGCTGTTCGAGGAGGAACAGACTCGATGACAATTCCCCAGTGGGACCTGATCCGGGACGAGCAGCGTCTCGACGCGCTGCGGCGCTACGACGTTCTCGACGGTCCGGCCGATCCGGCCTACCGCGACATCATCACGCTGGCCACGCAGATCTGCAGCGCGCCCGCGGCGGCCATCGTGCTGGTCGACGCCGAAAAGCAGTACCTGCTCGCGGAGATCGGGATCGGCCGGCGGGAAGTTCCGCTCGACGGGTCGATCTCCGTGTTCGCGCTCACGGAAGACGACGTTCTGGTGATCCCCGATCTCGGAGCCGACCCGGTGTATGCCGCACGCCGCGATCCGCGATTCCGCTACTACGCCGGCGTCCCGCTGCAGACGCCCGACGGTTATCGCATCGGCGTCCTCTCGGTGCTCGACACCGTCCCGCGACTGCTCAGCCATCAACAGCTCGCCGGTTTGCGCGTCCTGTCACGGCAGGTGATGACGCAACTGGAGCTCCGCCGCACCCTGGCCGCCCAGGAGAAAGCCGCCGCGGCGCTGCGTCAGAGCGAGGAGCGCTTTCGCGCCGCGTTCAACCACGCGGTGATCGGGATGGTCCTCACCGACGGAGCGGGCTGTGTCATTCGCGCGAATCGCGCGTTCGAAGAGATCGTCGGCCGCAGTTGCGAGGAGCTCGTCGGCCGCGACTCGGTGGACTACACCCATCCGGACGACCGCAGCGCCAACAGCAGTTACGTGCGCAGCGTCGAGACCGAGGAGGTCACCCACGCCACGTACGAGAAACGTTACGTTCGCCCCGACGGCGAGATCGTCTGGGCGCGCGTCCATCTCTCGCCGATCCGCGACGACTCCGGCACGATGACCGCGCTGGTCGCCCTGGTCGAGAACATCACCGAACAGCGCCGCACGCGCGAGGAGCTGCTCGAGACGCGGCGCAAGCTCGACTCCGCGCTCATCGCCGGCGAAGTGGCGACGTACGAGTGGGACATGGTGTCGGACCGCCTGTGGGGCGATCCGAACTTCGACAACATTTTCGGCGTCGCCCGTGACGCCGACGGCACGGCGCCGCTGCAGCGCTTCATCGAAGCGGTGCATCCCGACGATCGCGCGCACGTGCAGGCGAAGATCGCCCACACCATCGAGACGCGGGAAGACTACGAGGCGGAGTACCGCATCATCACCACGCCAGTCGAGCGCTGGGTCATCGCGCGGGGCCGCATCACCACCGACGAGCGCGACGGCACCGAGCGGTTCCACGGGATGGTGCTCGACATCACCGCCCGCAAACGTCTGGAGCAGGAGCTCGAGCGCCACACCCGCGTCTACGAATCGATCCTCTCGGCCACGGACGATTTCGCATACTTGTTCGACCGCGACGGCAAGTTCCTGTTCGCGAACCGCCGTCTGCTCGAAGTGTGGGGAAGAACGCTCGCCGACGTCATCGGGAAGAACGTGTACGACCTCGGCTATCCCGAATGGCACGCCGACATGCACATGCGCGAGATCCGCGAGGTGATCGAGCAGAAGCACGCCATCACCGGCGAGGTGCCGTACATGGCGCCGACCGGCATCTACGGCGTCTACGAATACATCTTCACGCCGGTCTTCGGTGCCGACGGCGAGGTGGAAGTCATCGCCGGCACCACCCGCGACGTCACCCGGCGCAAGCAGGCCGAGGACGCGCAGCGCAGCCTGCTCGAAGAGAACGAGCGGCTCCTCGCCTCGGAACGCGCTGCACGCTCCGATTCCGAGCGCGCCAGCCGGATGAAGGACGAGTTCCTGGCCACGCTGTCGCACGAGCTGCGCACGCCGCTCAGCGCCATTCTCGGCTGGACGCAGATCCTCTCCGGCAGCGGCAACACGGAGGAAGAGATCGCCGAGGGGATCTCCGTCATCCAGCGCAACGCGCGCGTGCAGGCGCAGATCATCGAAGACCTGCTGGAGATGAGCCGCGTTATCTCCGGCAAGATCCGGCTCGACGTGCAGGAGATCGAGATCGGCGAGGTGATCGGTGCCGCGGTGGCCACGATTCGTCCGGCGGCCGAAGCCAAACGCGTGGTCATCGACACGGTGCTGCCCCGCCTCCCCCATCCGATCACCGGCGATGCGAATCGCCTGCAGCAGGTCTTCTGGAACCTGCTCAGTAACGCCGTGAAGTTCACGCCGCAGGACGGGAGGGTCGAGGTGCGGCTGGAAGCGCATCCGTCCCACGTCGAGATCCACGTGTCCGATACCGGCGAAGGCATCAGCCCCGAGTTCCTGCCGTACGTCTTCGACCGCTTCCGTCAGGCCGACCCGAGCACGACCCGCCGCCACGCCGGCCTCGGCCTCGGTCTGGCGATCGTCAAGCAGCTCGTCGAGCTGCACGGCGGATCGGTTCACGCGTCGAGTGCGGGACCGCAGCAGGGCTCTACGTTCACTGTAACGCTGCCGCTCGTCGCGGCAGACCAGCAACCCGGGTCCGCTGAGCAGATGCAGGACGGGCAGCGTCCGCCCGTGCTGCCGCTCGTCGACGGCCGCCGCATCGCCGGCCTGCGCATCCTGATCGTGGACGACGAAGCCGACGCGCGCGACGTCGCCCGGCGCGTGCTCGAGGAGTGCGGCGCCGAGGTTGCGACCGCGTCCTCGGCCCGCGAGGCTCTGACGCTGCTACGCGAACGGCCGTTCGACGTCCTCGTCAGCGACATCGGCATGCCGCAGGAGGACGGCTACTCGCTGATCCGGAAGGTACGCGAGCAATGGCCGGAACTGCCGGCGGTGGCCCTGACCGCGTATGCACGTGCCGAGGATCGCGAGCAGACCGCCCGGTCCGGCTATCAGATGCACCTCGCCAAACCGGCCGAGGCGGCGCAGCTCATCGCGGCGGTGGCGATGGTGGCGGGAAAGGGATGACCCTGTGGCGAGTGTCCGGGAGGAAGCCGCACCGCATGCCCCCTCGGGCGCGTAATTCCGTACAATTGCCACGATGCTCCTCGACAAACTGAGCTCCCTGGCCCGTCTCACGGATCGGCTGAGCCGTGCCGCGTCGGTCGAGGAGGTCTACGCGGCATCGCTCGAATGCCTGCAGGAATCCCTCGGCGTCGAGCGTGCGTCGATTCTCCTGTTCGACGCCAACGAGGTGATGAGCTTCGTCGCCTGGCGCGGGATCTCCGACGGCTACCGTCGCGCCGTGAACGGCCACACGCCCTGGCGCCCCGAGACCGAGAACCCCGAGCCCGTGCTCGTCCCGGACGCCGAGCTCGATCCCTCCCTGTCGAGCTACATCGACGTGTTCCGCGGCGAAGGCATTCGCGCGCTCGGCTTCTTCGCGCTGACGCATCGCGATCGCGTCATCGGCAAGTTCATGCTGTACTACGCGGCGCCGCACGCGTTCACGGCCGAGGAGGTCGCGCTGGCGAAAACGATCGCCGGACAGATCGCCTTCGGCGTCACCCGCATCGTCGCGGAGCACGCTTTCGAAGCAGAGCGCGAGCGCCTCGAAGCCACGGTGGCGAACGTCCCGGGGATGGTCTGGGAAACGGTCGGCGAGTATCCCGACCAACAGCAGGTGACGTTCGTCAGCGACGGCGTCGAGGAGCTCACCGGATATACGGCCGCCGAGTGGTATCGCGACCCCCGCTTCTGGAGCCGGATCATCGTCGAGCGGGTGGAGGGCGAGATGCGCGGCATCGCCGCGAGGGCCGTTCACCATGGCACGCCCGCCCTGCATCACTACAAGCTGCGCAGGCGCGACGGCCGTCTGATCTGGATCGAGGTGCGCAGCGCACACCGGATGATCAACGGCACGCTGGTCAGCCGCGGCGTGACCATGGACATCACCGAGCGCAAGCGCGCCGAGAGCCGCAACGCGTTTCTGGCCGAGGCGAGCGGCGTGCTCAATGCGTCTCTGGACGGCGAGCAGACGCTCACGCGCCTCGCCAATCTGATCGTCTCGGAGCTCGGGGACTGGTGCGTCGTCGACGTCGTGGACGACGGAGCGGTCTCGCGGATCGCGGCGGCTCACCGCGATCCAGGCGCCGCCGAGCTTCTCCGGCACGCCGAGCTCGATGTCATCCGGCGTGTCCTCGAGACGGGGACGCCGGTCCTGATGGAGGAGCTCGGCGAAGAACTGCGCCGCGCCCAGGTCGGAAGCATCGACGACCAGTTGGGATGCGAGTCGCTCATCGTGGTCCCGCTCAGCGCCGCCGGCCGCGTCTTCGGTGCGATCTCCATCGTCTCCGCCGATCCGGCGCGCCGCTACGACGAGAACGACCTCGCCCTCGCTGTCGAGCTCGGGCGCCGCGCCGGCTATACCATCGACCACGCCCGGTTGTATCGGGAAGCGCAGGCCGCCAACCGCGCCAAGGACGAGTTTCTGGCCACCCTGTCGCACGAGCTGCGCACGCCCATGACCTCGGCGCTCGGCTGGGCCTCGATGCTCCGGCTCACGGATCTCGCGCCGGAAACGTTCCGCCTCGCCGTCGAGACCATCGAGCGCTCCATTCGCGCCCAGGCCAGGCTGATCGACGACATCTTCGACGTCTCCAGGATCGTGACCGGCAAGCTGCAGCTAGAGCTCAGATCGGTCGATCTGGCCGCCGTCATCCAGTCGGCGGTCGAGACCATCCAGCCGAGTATCACCGCGAAATCGCTGCGCCTCGAGATCGCATACGACGCCGTCCGCGGGACGCTGGCGGGCGACGCTGCACGGCTGCAGCAGGTGATCTGGAATCTGCTGTCGAATGCCGTCAAGTTCACCCCGGAAGGCGGCACGATCCGGATCGAGCTGACGTCCGTGGAGGGTGCGGTCCGCGTGTCGGTCCGCGACACCGGACAAGGCATTTCGCAACGGCTGCTGCCGGCGGTGTTCGAGCGGTTCCGGCAGGGCGACAGCACCTCGACGCGTGCACACGGCGGCCTCGGGATCGGTCTCGCCATCGTCAAATCGATCGTGGAGCTGCATGGCGGCTCGGTGACGGCCGAGAGTGGCGGCGACGGTCAGGGCTCCGTCTTCACGTTGACGCTTCCGCTGTCGCCGCAACAGGAGGACGCCGTCGCGATCGCCTCTTCGCCTGTTTCTGCCGCGGTGTCGCTGGCCGGCATCGACGTGCTGGTGGTCGAAGACGACGACGACACGCGCCTGATGCTGACCAAGACGCTCGAACAGCACGGCGCCTCCGTGACCGCCGTGGCCTCGGCGCCGGCGGCGCTGGACGCGCTGCGAGCGCGCACGCCTCACGTCGTGCTGAGCGACATCGCCATGCCCGGCGAAGACGGATGCACGCTGATGACGAAGATTCGCGACGGCGCCGTCGAGTCGTGCCGCCACGTCCCCGCCATCGCCCTCACCGCCTTCGCCCGCCCGGACGACCGTGACCGCATCCTCGCGGCCGGTTTTCTCGACCAGCTCGCGAAGCCCGTCGATGCCGCGGTGATGCTGCGCACCGTCCGCTCTCTCGCCGCAAGCTGAAGGGGGGCGAAGCCGGGCTGCATGCGCGGCGCGCCCTGCGGCAACGGAAGTGCGGCCTCGATTACCGCTCCGTCTCCCAGATCTGCTTCACATGCTCGCCAAGTTGCGACAACCGGGCGCGCGCATAGATCATCTCCACGATCCCTCCCTCGTGCAGTTCGATCAGCCGCTTCAGATCGCTCTGCCGGTTGAACCACCCGCGGCCGTCCGTCACCACGAAGAGGTACATGTGGTAGCCCTTCGCCTGCTTGATCTTCAGCACGTCGCCGAGAAAGTCCGTCAGCTTGCTGCCCGTCGCCTCATAGCCCTTCGCCTCAATCACAATCAGCGGCTCCTCGCGCGTCGGGATCGCGAAATCGCATTTCGCCGTCACGCCGCCGGCGCCGGTGAACGTCACGCGCGATTCAAACGGCACCGGGATTCCGCGGAGGATCGCCTCGACCTCGTTTTCGAGACCTCGGCCGCGGCTCTGGCCCGCGATCGCACGGCCGCGGCCGAGTTTGTAGCGGTCGACCAGGACGTCCGTGATCGTCCACTGTCGCCACACCTGCTCGCGAACGCGCTCCGGCATGCCGATCGCGGCGAGCGCCGTCGCCATTTCGTCCGGTGATTTTCGCGTGAGCGCGCGGAGGGCGTCCCAGCCTCGCCGCTTCCCGCCGAGGGCGGCGCAGATGCGGTGGGCCATCGGCTCCTGCCCCTCGGCGGCAAGCAGGCGGAGGACGTCGAGGGCGAGGGGCTGCTCTTTGAGGAGCGTCGCGAGGGCGGCGGCGTCCAGTTCCGGGCCGCTCGCGCGAATGCGCTCGACGACCGCCGGAATCCCGGCGACGAGGTGTCGCGCCTCGTCGTCCATCCACGTCGACGGGAGATCGGCCAGCTCCCTGAGGAGGATGTCCAGGCCGATCTTCTTGAACTTCATTCCTGTCCGATGATCAGGTACTCGTCGACGAGCTTGCGATCCGCGGCGACGCCCTTGTGCGTCCCGAAGTGGTAACGGTGCTCGCGGCGCACGACATCGACGCGGCGCTTCGCGCGGCGCAGCAACGTGACGAGCGTCTCCAGGTCCGGGTATCCGTTCGACGAGTACGAAAGGACGATCGTGCTGTCGGCGAACTTCCGGAAGACGCGCTCGAACGCGTCGGTCGCCGTCGCGCGATAGGAGAACGGCGTAAAGCGCTTCGGGATCTTCTTCACACGCGAGCTCTCCACGATCTCCGTCCCCGGATCGGTCCAGTACGACGCCAGCCCTTCGAGGAAGTGATAGCGCTTGATGTAGCAGTTGTCGTCGGCGCGCGGCACGTACGGCGGATCCATGTAGACGAGATCGACGGCGCCCGGCCGGACGGTGAACGCGTCCCCGCGCAGCGCCGCGTGCTGATGGCCGTTGTCGAAGACGAGATCGTTGAACACGGCCACGGATTCTGCAAAGTGCTCCGCGAGCGAGAGGCGGAGATCGCGCCGCCCGTCGTCGTAGTTCGTTCCCGTGACGGTGAAGACGCCGCGCGGCTGGCGCTTCAGGCAGGCGCGGCTCAGGCTCGCCAGTGCGACGGCGCGCTGAAGCGGGTCGGGAAGATCGTCGAGGTTCGCCGACACCACATCCAGAAAACGGAGGTCATCCTTCGTAAAGAAGATCCCGGCGAAGGTTTTCTCGATGAAGAACCTGCGACCCCGCCGAGGCCGCCCGAGGTCCGCCACCTGCGCGTCCGAAAGCGTGGCGGCGTCGTTCGCGATCGTGGCGATGGCAAGATCATGAGCGAACTTCAGGAAGTCATTCGTGACCACCCGCTTCCCCATGGCCTTGAAGAGGTAGCCCACCGACGCCGTGCCGGAGAAGAGGTCGAGCGCGGAATCGAAATCGAGCTCGGCGAGGGTCTCCCAGATCCACGGCAGAAGCTTGTTCTTGTTCCCCATGTACCGCAGCCGTGGGTACCGCTTCGCCCGCTCCGGGAAGCTGGCGTGGAAGGAAGTTGAGGCTGACGTAAGCTCCGGCAGGGCAAGGGACATCTGCGCCTCGGATAGTCGCATGAATCGAGCGCCTCCTCAACGAGGAAGGTACCTCGGCGGCGGCGGCAAGGGTTTGCGTTCTCCGGCGGGTATCGAGGAGCAGGTTGCGCGCCGGAGCTTCTTTCGTTAACCGCGCCGCTACCGCCACAGGACGTAGACCGTCGGAACAAGGTCAACGACTGTAGCTACGGCCACACCGCCGGAATTAGACGCGAGCCAGACGCACCGGCGCAGGCTGAGCGGCAGGCATTTTGGCGCCTCTCAAATGATGTTCAGCTTGTCAAACAGGATCCGGTTTCGTTTCTTCAGCAGCGCGAACTCGGTTCGTTCTGGGTTGACGTTCAGCGGAATACGCATCTGCCCGCGTCGCGCCCGCTGCTCCCGCTTTACGAGGCACTGTTACGAGGCCGTCGTGCAGTATTTGAGAATGTCGGGACGGTGGCTCGAGCATGGCTTCGCGATCGCGCGTGCCGAAGATCGCGAGCGGACGGCGCGCTCCGGCTATCCGATGCACCTCGCCAGACCGGCCGAGGCGGCGCTCTATCGCGGCGGTGGCGATCTCGTGGCCGGGAAGCGATGACGCGCGGCCTTCGAGCAAACGCTCGCACATGAGCTGAGCACGCCCGCGCGGTGAGAGCGTCGACGCGAGCCAAGCTCGTGGACGAGCGGGGGAACCATCTCTCCGCGACCGCTCACATATCGGTTACAAATTGTGCTCCGGTCCGATATACCCTCCGTACGCGCGGGCTCCGGTCTGCGACAAAAGTTCGCCAGGTGAAACATTCATGACCACTTCTCCGACGCCAGTTCCTGCCACGACTGACAAGAGCCGCACGCTGCGGATCGGCGTCGTCGCCGGGCTGGGGACGCTCGATCCACGCGAGCTTGGCGACACCATCACCGGCCTGATGCTCGGGCAGATTTTCGAGATGGCGTATCGCGTCACGCCGTCCGGAGCGATCGAGCCGCACCTCTTCGCGGAGCCGCTCCGCGAGGAGCGCTCCGGCGCGCAGCCGGTCTATTCAGCCGCGGTGCGCGAGGGGATCGTCTTCTCCGACGGCACTCCGCTGACGGCCGAGATTGCGGCGGCGTCGCTCGCGAAAGCGGGTGCTCTGCGGGGCCGGGCCACCGTCTCGGCACGCGGCGGCAGAGTGCACTTCACGATGACCGGCCCCAGCCCCCGTTTTGAAAACGTGCTGACGCAATGGAACTGCGGCATCGTTCTCGAAAAAAGCACGGGGCTGTTCGGCACCGGGCCTTACCGGTTTCCCGGCGCCACGTCGATGCACATGCTGCGCGATGCGGCCGAGGTGCGGCTGGTGCGCAACCCGCGATATGCCGGTACCGCCCACGCCGACGAGCTCGTCTTCGGCATCTATCCACCCGATGCCGACGCCACCCCTATGCGCCTGATCGACGCGGCAAAGAATGGCCAGATCGACGTGACGCTCCACCTCGCCGCGCAGGACGTCATCCGCCACGGCATCTCCGGATTTCAGCCGATGATGCAGCCCGGCAATTCCACGGGGTTCCTCTTCCTGAATTGCGAGAAGCCGATGTTCCGCGACGCGTCGCTGCGCCGCGCCGTGCGCGACGCCATCAATCCCGAGCCGGTGGCACAGATCAATTACGAGAAGAACCATTTCGCGTTCCTGGCGCGCGACATCATCCCGCTGCTGATGAGCAAAGCGGTCGGCACGACCGCCACCCGTGACCGCGAGCTCCTGCGCAAGCACCCCGCAAAACCGGCGCGCATCCAGTTGCTGATGCCATGGGCGCCGCGCCCGTATCTCCCGAAGCCGCTGGCGTCGGCGCAGGAGATTGCGCGCCAGCTTTCTGCCTATGGAATCGACGTCCAGCTCACGCAGCCGCGCAGCAGCGCCGAGGTCTTCCGGATGCTGGCGAACGGCGACTACGACATCGGCCTCGGCGGCTGGGTTGCGGACAATCCCGATCCGACGGAGTTCTACGAGTCGCTGCTCTCATCGGCGCAGGTTTCGCGCAACGGTCAGTACCTGACGAACCTGGCGCGCTGGAGCGACCCCGCCACGGACGCCGCCCTCGCCGAATACCGCGCCAATCCGTCGCCTGCAAACCGGAAGGTGATCAGCGATCTGATCGAGTCGCAGGCGATGATGGTGCCGCTGATCTACGGCGCCTCGACGGCCATTCGTGCGCGGAAAGTGAAGGAGTTTCACATCACGCCGTCGGCGCACGTATCGTTTGGGGAGGTCGTGTTCTGAGGAGGTGTGGCCTTCGGGATGGCCGCGCGCCGGTGACTTCGGCTCCCGAAGACCACGATTCCAGAGCACCAGAGTGAGCCGGATCGAGCGGAACCGGCAACACCGTCACGGATGACGCGAGCGAACCTGCCGCCCTCATATTTTTGGAGGCTGCGGTCTACACTCCGCGTCGTCAACGGCAGCACGCCGCGGCGGCGGCCACGGGTGCCACTTTTTCCTCCACCAGCGTCGTTCCGCATCCGCATCCGGACTGGCCCGCCGCTTTCGCGTCCGCGTCTTTGACGCAGCACGCCTCACCGTCCTTCGGCGCAGGGCCGCCGCAGCACGCTGATGCCACCGCCGTTCGAGTCATCGTCTCTTCAGCCATCATTTCCTCCTTTTTGGGTTCCGTTCCGCAGCAACCGGCGGACGTGTCCTGATCCGTCGCGCCGACGGTCTCATCGACCGGCCCGGCGGCAATGACCGCGATGGGAAAATCACTGCTTTGCGTCATTTGCTCCGTCTCCTTCCTGCTTCGTTCTCAAAGATGCAGGCGTCCGGCAAAAGATGCAGCGTCGAGGGGGAAGAATATTTTTTTGCGCGGCGTGCGTCTTTTCGGCTTCGGTTCCGTCTATCTTGAAGAGACGATGCAGGCCTCGACGATCGAGCCCGACGACGCGGGCGCGCGAGTTGTGGATGTTGCTGGTGCATGGCACGAGCTGGGGCACCGTCTGCGCGCGTACGTTTCGCGGCGCGTCACTCCCGCCGACAGCGACGACATCGTGCAGTCGGTGATAGTCAAGCTCCTGGAGCGTCGCGCCGAGATCGAGGCTGATTCCGTACGCGCCTGGCTGTTCGCCGTTACGCGCAACGCCGTCGCCGAGTACTACCGGCAGAAGCGGCCCGCCGTCGATCTCGATGCGCTGCCGGATCTCGCCGAAACCGATTCATCCGACGACGCCGAACGGACGATCGGCGCGCTCAGCGACTGTCTCGAGCCGATGCTCGGTGCACTCTCCGCAGCCGACGCAGACGTTCTGCGGAAGGTCGATCTCGAAGGCGAGTCCCAGATCGCACTCGCTGCGTCGCTCGGCGTGCCGCTGTCCACGCTCAAGTCACGCGTTCAACGCGCGCGAGTCAAACTGCGGGCGACGTTCGACGTCTGCTGTGCATTCGATCTCAGCCACGGCGGGACTCCGATCGGCTTCGAGCGACGGGCCCGCTGCCTGCCGCGGACCTGCTGAAAGTCGGCGCGATTCACTCCGTACGCCGGCCAGTCCGCAGCGCCCCGGCTGATCGCGGCCAGATGGCGGCGCGATCACGTACTCCTCGATCACCACGCTCGGCTGGACGTTCGGGATCGTCTTCCACGCCTTCACCACCTGCCTCGATTTCGCGCCTGCGCGCGCGGCGCAGTCCTTGCCAGTACGAGTTTCCATGAAGACCAAACTGGTGGCCGCCGGGTTCATCGTGACAGCCGCTCTGCTCGGCTGCCGTGGCGAAGGCGGCGGGGGTACGGAGACCAGCGCCACGGGCGGCGTGGCACCTGCGCCCCAAGCTGCCGCGCCGGCGGACCGGTCTGACGGCGTGGCAACCGCGCCTCGAGCTGCCGCGCCGGCGGACCGGTCTGACGCTGAGGCGGAGGCGCGTTCGCGAGCCGCGCTGGAACAGCGGCTGGCGGAGATCGAGCGGGTCATTCAGCGGCTGCCCGGATTGATCCGATCGATCCGGAAGGACATGCGACGGCACCTCAACGCGACGCATGTCGCGGCGGCCCGCAGCAACGGCGTCGGCCCCGTGCGCGACGACGCCCACCTGGCCACCCTCGTCGATCGTGGTGCACTCGTGCAACTGCCGGCGTCCACCCATTGGTGGGTACTGCGGGATCTGAATGACTCGCTGCCGTACGTGACTCCCCATACGCGGGCGGCCCTGGAGGAGGTGGGGCGACGGTTCCACGCACGGCTCGATGAGCATGGGCTGCCGCCGTTCCGTCTCGACATCACCTCGGTACTGCGCACGAGCCAGCAGCAAGCGGCGTTGCAACGTCGCAACCCCAATGCGGCTGACACGACGAGCTCTCACGAATTCGGCACGACCGTCGACATCGCCTACCTCAGCTTCGCCGCGCCTCAGTCGCTCGACCACCGATCCCTGACAGCGGAAATTGATGACCAGGTCAGCCCAGCCCTGCGCGCCGAGATGACGGCGCGCCTGGAAAGTTTCGGGAAGCTCCACGCGCCGCATCTCGAGGGCGAGCTCGGCGCCGTGCTCCAGCAGCTCGAGCGCGATGGATTGTTGTTGCCACTGCGGGAGCGGAGCCAGCCGGTCTACCACATCACCCTCGCCCGAGACCGGTAGCCAGACCCGCCTAGTGTCGTGTCACGATACTATCCACACGGCTCCCGCGAAGTCGGCGCGATTCACTCCGTGCCGGCACCGCTCGCGTCGATCTCCACCTCGCCTGTGGCGAGCTTCACGGAGAACCACGCCCACCCGGTCCGGGTTGGGTAGCGCGCCTCGCCGACCAGCTCTTCCTCTCTAAGGGCCATGCTTCGAAAGCCGCCGGAACCGATGTTGCCGGTTTTCCAGAGACGGCCGGTCCTTCCGAACGCCTCCAGGCTCATGCCGTCGTGATCGACGACGTACAGCGTCATGGCCGCGTTCCGCATCGTTCCGGCCACCCGCGTACCGGTGGTCTCCACGAGCGTCCGTGACTGGGCGTCGATCACGTATCCGGCGCCTTCCGCGGAGACGAACAGATGCTTGCCGTCGGGCAACATGAAGATCGTACTGACGTACGCGTGACCGCGCTCGAAGCTGCCGATCCACGACGACTGGCCGGTCCCGATGCGCAGAAAAATGCGTCCGCGTCCCGAGTCCTGCCCCTCCGGCGGGATGGCGATGACCTTCTCATCCGCGGACGGAGGAGAGGTCAGGACCTCGGCCGCGGCCTGCTCGTACCCTGTCACGAATGATGAATCCGGCGTCAGCACGATGCGCTGCGGAGCCGGAGTCCTCTGTCTCCGGCTTTGTACGTGCTGCTCGTGTCCGAACGATGCCAGGCGCTCCACGATCCGGTATCGCATCGCGGCTTCACTCCCGGGTCCCTGCGCCTCCGCCGACTGCTGCACTTCGAGGACGAAGGTCTCCATCGCCTGCTGGACCTCGGAAGGGTGTTCCTCCCGAAGCCGGGCCAGGTCGCGGGCGATCTGTTTGATGTCCTTGACCGACCACTCCACCACCTCATGGCACTGAGCGGTGCGCTCGTAGATGGCGGCGAGCTGCTCGGCCGTGTGAAGGTTCTTGAAGCGTGGCTCCGCTTTTCCCTGGCGCAGGCGTACGGCGTCGCGGCGCAGCGCACGTCTCAGCTTCGCCGGCAGGTACGTGTTCACCGGCGTTGGGGGCGCAGTTTCGACGAGCCGCAGCAGGTTGACGGCCTGCCGCATCAGCGTTACGGCACGTTCGGACGCGTTGTCGTTTTTCATGACCGTAATGGAGCCCGGGCGCCTCTGGTGCGCCCGGGCTCACAATCTCCTTTTACTCTACGCCTTCGTGGATGTGGACGTGCCGTTGGACGGTGCCGGGGCCGGCGGCTTGGCGACCTGCGTCGCCTTCTTCCGGCGCGAGACGCTCTTCAGCCGTTTGACTTCCTCGATGTGCGGCAGGAGCACCGCCTTCGACGGATCCCTGGCCAGTTGCGTCCCGATCGCGTACGCCTGCGTGGCGATGAGTGCGAGGCGCTCCCGGCGGATGAGGGTTGCGCCCTCGACGCCTTTCAGGAACGAGCGAGCCTCGTCGACCACAGCGTCCCAGCGGAGCAGGTCGTCCTGCAACTGACGGACTTCGTCGAGCGGCTGCCCGAGGGCTTGCGAGACGTTTTCGAGCACGCCGATGACGTTGATCGATGCATCGACGATGGACTTGGGATGGAGCCGCACGCGCTGCTTGATGAGCGTGCGCTGCTCCCTGGAAAGCGGCGCAACCTCCTCGATCTGCGACCGCAGGGTACGCAACTGCGCGATGACCCCCTCGGGCGGCAGCGGTTCGGTGTGCTCGACGACGGGTGAAACAGTGGTGTGATTGGATTGGGTCATGGATAGCCTCCTAGCGAGCTGTCAGGCCGGAGGTGACGCACGACTCGTCGACAAGTGCGAGCGGCCACCGGCTGGAAGTCCCGGCAACGCGCCGACACCTCCGGTTGATGATTTCCCGAGGCGTGTACACACCTCGAGTGCCCGCGGCAGGAGGAGCAAAGCTCTAACTCCCGCACCGGTACGGAACTATGTGCTATCCAGCACGTCCGTACCGCCGACAGCCGCCGAAGCCGAAGATCTCGCGACCTCCGACCCCGCAAAAAATATAGGAGCCTCAGCCGTACTTGTCAAGAACGATGTGTTGCTCGCCCACCGCGGCAGCCGAGGTGCGCAGGTGGTACGCGGGGCGTGTAGCACTGCTACACGGTGGTTGCGCACGTGTACGCGGGGCGCGTAGCACTGCTACACGGGGCGTGCGCACGTGTACGCAGGGCGTGTAGCACTGCTACACGGGGTGTGCGCACGTACGTGGGGCGCGTAGCACTGCTACACGGCGGGGTGTGCATGTGTACGCGGGACGTGTAGCACTGCTACATGGGGCGTGCGCACGTGTACGCAGGGCGTGTAGCACTGCTACACGGGGCGTGTGGCGTTGCGGCATGGGCGTGCGCAGGTGTACGCGCGAAGCATAGAGTGACGCCGCGGCATGCAGCAGACTCAACTCGGGGACGCGGCGGGCGTAAATGGGCCATACCTGAACGGCCTCGAGCACGGCGGCAACCCAACCCTGACCGTCGTCCTCCGGATCCGCGACGCGCCCGGCGTTTCGCCATCGGCGTTGCTCGCCGAGGTGTGCGCGCGCGCTAAGCTTGCGTCTGATGGCTATACAAAAGCGGCAGTTCCCGCTGCCGCAGTCCAAACTCGGCGACGGGCCTCGGATTCCGGGGCGTCATCGCGCTGCCGGCAGACGCTGCCACGATGCCGCACCTGAACGCACGGCCCCTCGCGATCGTTTGGACTGCGGCAGCGGAAGCTGCCGCTTTCGCACACGCACACCGCAACTGCGCAAACAGCGCCGAGTCGCGCGAGTCGTTTGCGTCTGCACCACTGCGACGATGTGGAGCGCAGCGAGTCCCGAGACGTGACGCGTCCTCAGGGCTTGTCCTTGATTGCAATGCCGTATCTCTCCCTAGCCCCTGGATCGAAATGAGCGCGAGTCACTGGGGTGTCGATGAATTCAAGGCCATCAATATTCGCACCGCCAAAGTCTGCGGCTGTGACATCACACGCCTTAAAGGTGAGGAGCATCCCTGAAGTGTTGCGGAAAGAGGCGCCCGCCCCCTCGACACTAGCGAAATGCACGCGTTTGAAATGTGCATTCTCGAATGCAACGGCGGCCATGTAGCAGGCAATGAAGTTCGAGTCCGCAATGTGCGCTCGTTGGTACCTTGATCCAAGGCCGTAACCTATGAAAATGCAGTTCCGAAGACTGCAGTACGAGAAATCTGTGTCGTGGATATAACCGAGAAGCTCGGCGTCGTCTAGATGCAGAGCACGAAGATCGGTCTTACTGGGAAACATTCCGCGAGGCCGCCACCCAGTCGCATTGATGCGGGCCGTGTACGCCGTCAAATACCGCGAAAGAGTCCCCCCGGGCGAAAACAACACCCAGGATGTTCCCCCCCGTTCGACCTCGACCTGGTACCGGCGCGCGTCCTTGCGCTCACCCCACAAGTCTTCCGCGGCAACCGGCTGCTCCTTCGTTCCCAGCCACCCCGTCGCCTCCGCGATCCTGAAGTGCAGGATCTGATTCAGGCGGAACAGTGCGTCGCCGAGGTGGCCGTCCACCGTGGTCACGCGCGGCGGCTGTGGTACCTGTCGCGGCCCAAGCGCGAGCGGCATCGTCCGCATCACCATCTCATGCGCAAGCGGCGGCAGGAAGTCGAGCCTTTGCCGATGGTCGAAGACGGGCTGTGGCCGGAGGTGCACGCCCTCCCCCCACCAGTCCCAGACGTCCGCCAGGGCATCGCGCACCGCGGCCCACTGATCCACGGACAAAGCGGCCGTCGGTTGCGCCCCCGCGATCGGCGATTGCTCTCCATGGACCGACCGCTGAATCTCCCAGGTCAGCAAATCTGATAGGTGCCCGACCACTTCAGGCCGCAACCACTGCGCCCCGAGCATCGAGCCGAGATCGCGCGACAGGCCGTGCCGCGGATCGGTGGGCTCGAAGTCCTTCCAGTAAGGCTCCCGCTCCGCCAGCTTGCGCGTGCCGTGGGTCTGCGCCCATGCCTTCAGCAGCTCGACCACACCTTCGGCGAAGAGGTACTCGCGGAAACTCTTGTGCAGGAACTCGCAGCCGAGATCGGTGTGACCGCCCTTGAAGTAGTAACTGACCATCAGTTGGCTCAGGGCGTTGTCGCGGGTTGCGTCGTCCACGGCCCGGTCGAGCGCGCGCTCGCCGAGGTCGAGCCGCATCTCCAACTCGTCGTACGGAATGTTCTCCTTGCCGTACACCGTCATGGCCGACGCGGTGCGGCGGAGAAGATCGCGGAGCTCGTGTCCCTTGAGAGCGATACTCTGCTCCGTCTCCTCGCCTGCGCCGACGAACTTGCCGCCGGCGCAGGTCAGGTCGACGAGGTTCCGGTACAGGGTGGTCGGACTCTCGATGACCTTTTCGGCATCACGCGGTTCGGCATGCGAGAGGAGCCGGGCGGCGAGAAAGGCCAGCAATGGCAGGCCGAGGATTCCGAGCGGGCCGCCGCCCTCGGCTTGCTCCACGGATTGGCCCTCTTTCGAGGCCTCGAAGTCCTCGTTGTACTGCTTCAACGCCGGCTCGAACCTCTCCATCTCCACGCGCGGCCACCCGGTCCCTTCGACCGGCAGCGGCCGGCCATTGACGGCGCCGGTCAGCCGCGTGAGAAACAGCTCCAGATCCTTCGGATTGAAGGGGCGGAGCGTGAGGATGGGGGTGGTCTTGAGGAGGAATGCGCTGTCGGCCACGTCTGCCGACGGGCGGCCGGTGAGAATGACACGAACCGGCACGTCGCGATTGGTCAGAAACTCTCCCCGGAGTTGTTCGAGCATCCGGTTGAGACGGAGCTTGAATCCTTCCGCGACGGAGATGCTGATTTCGTCCCAGCCATCGAGGATCAGCACGTACGGGCAGATGGAGGCGTTGCCGAAGCCTACGCGTTCTTTGAAAATCGATCCGCCGAGGAAAGGGTCATCCGGACGGGGATAGGAGAAGGTGCCGCGCTCGGCCTCATCGCCATAGCGAAGCGCCTCCGCCAGCGCCTCGGCGACGGGACGCGTGCGCTCGAGCCGCACATCGCGCAGCAGGATACGGATCGGCCGCAGGCCCTGGCGGACCAGCTCTGCCGCGAGCCATTGCGTGAATGCCGATTTACCGGCACCGGCCACTCCCTGGATCACGATGGCATCGCGGAACTTCGGGTCGGCGATCAGCTCGAGCACCGTCCGTCCGAGACGGTGCCGGCCTCCCCATCTTTCGTCGAACGGATCGGCCCGCTCACCGTCCTCGCCGCCCTCGCGGATCTGGCCCCAGGGGAGCTTGCCGCACTCCGTGTCGACGTAGACGTGCGACAGCGCGAAAACTTCCTTGCCGAACACCGGCCGCTCCTGGAACAGCGCGCGATGATACTGCGCGTGCTCCATCAGCGCCACGACGGCCGGGGCGTCGCCGCCGCGGAGCTCCAGGAATCTTGTGAAGGGCTCGAACTTCGCCGCGGTGTCGCGATGCGACAGCAGGGTCTTCAGATGAACGGTGAACCGTTGATGCACTTCGTTCGTCAACTCGCGACGCTGCCGTTCGGTGTATCCGACCGCTCCTGCCGAGTCTTCGAGGATGAGATCTGCGTGCGTGATGAACGGATGCGCCAGGAGCGAGCCGAATGAGACCCGCGTGAAGTCGAGGATCTCCTCGGGCATGGCATCAGCGACCGAGCGGAGCTTCTCCGACAGCACCTTCGTCTCTCCGGCCGCCCCGGCCGGCCTGCCGACGGCGCGGACCGCCTGGAGGACGGCTTGTTCGTACGCCACGGTGTAGGCGAGCAATCCCAGAGAGGCCGGATCGTCGATCGCGGTCAGCTTCTCGAACAGCTTCACCACGAACTTCACTGCCGGAACGACGTCGGCGACGGAAGATCCGATCGCGGCGAGCCACGGTGACGCCTTTTGCGCCGCTTCGACGAAGTCGATTCCCTTCAGGCCGTCGACGGCGTCGGCGAAGAATTCATTGATCGTTTTGACCCGGCCGACCGTCTTCGCAAGCGATCGCTGATCCTGTTGGGACAACCCCAATCGGGTGGACAGTTCGTTCATGGATCTCTTCCCCTCTAGGGAGTGACACAGACGCGGAAACTCCTACCGCGGTCCGCCCGGGCGCCCTGTTACGCCAAAGCGCCTGCCAGCCCATGAGTAGAACCGACAATCCTGTTCGCCTCGCGGGAAGGCAGTTGAGAGCCGCTGGCCGAGCGATCTGGCCGAGCCGACGAACCGGCGGGTCCGAGGCCGGCGAGGCCTGACGCGGATGGCGGGGACGGCGTGGAGGGTCAGAGCTCTATTGTTCGCTGCGGGTCGGCCGCTCTACAGAACGTAGACGGCGTCGCTTCCCGAAGCAAAAGCGCTGACCCGCTGTTCCAAGCTGACCCGCTGTTTCCCCCGTGGCCATCGTGTGCTACCACGTCCGCGCGAGGGGGAGCATTCCGGCACGCACGTCCGCGTGCGCTCCTCCGCGCGGGAGTGAGAGGACGACAAACCACAGCAGGCAGCGGCGGCGCGGAGAGACGGCATCGGAGGCGATGCAGCTCGTGCGCCCCTCGAGCGCGCGCGGCGAAGCCATGTATCGCCGCGCGCGTCATTGCGGGGTCACTCGAAGAGGCGCATCAAGACTCCCAGGATGATCTGGCGGTCGACCTGAAGGCCGTGCTCGGTGCCGGAGCGGTAGCGGAAGACCGGTTTCAACTCGCGTCCCGTCTCGTAGATCAGGGCGATGTCGCCGAGGTACTGAAAATTCGTGTCCTCGCTATCGAAGGGCCAGGAGGTGGTGAACTTCACGCTCAGCGCCCACGGGCAGGTGGTTTTCGTACCCGAGCCGAAGATGTTGTTTTGGTCGTTCGGATCGGCGGCGACCGTTTCGCTTTTGCACTGCAGGGGAAGGGTCAGCTCGGCACGTGCCACGGCGCTGAGCACATCGTCGCCGATTCCCTCCGGCAGCTCCGCGTCTTCGACGGACGTGTCGCGTTCCGTGTAGTAGGCGAGGCTCAGCGAAGGGGCTTGCACCAGCTTGCCGATCGGACGGTTACTTTTCTCCAGGAAGTCGTGATAGCGGCGCGGAAACTTCGCGAAGCGGTACTCGACGCCCGCGCCGAGGAGGCTCTGGTTCACGCGCGTCGTCGTGTCGGAGTCTTCCCCGGTGAAGTCGCCGTAACGCTGGCGGAAGTCGAGGAAGCCGAAGAGCCACGGTCCGTCGGTCGACGGTGGGAGAGTCTTCGTTCCTGGTGTGATGGCTTGAATGGCCATCGCAGGACGCACGGAGAACGTCAGGTTGTTCGTTGCGTCGGCGGCGCTGCTCCAGCCACCATCGGCCTCGACCCCCACGTACGGCGTGAACAGGCGGCGCGCGCTATCCGGCCAGGAATTCGGGTCCGTCGGGGCGAGCGGATAGTAGGTACTCCCTTTGATCGTCGTGGCGAACGCGCCGTCCTCCTGCGGGCCGAACGTGAAGTCCCACGGTGACGTGCCGGTCTTTTTCGTGTTCGCGACGGTTTGTGCATCCGCCTTCGGAGCCGTTGCCGCCACATTCGCCGCCGGAGGGTCCGGCGTCGGAATGGGCGGCGGTGTCGTGTTCTGTGCGAAGGCGCTCCCGCCGCTGCCGAGAGCGACAAGGAGCGCGAGGCAGGCTGCTCTCATGCCCCACCATCCGGACCGTCGAATACTTCCTCGGTGAGCGCGCTGGCCCGGCGCGGCTTCAGCGCCAGGTGCGCCAGCACGACCTTCCCGAAGTCGCGCACCGTATGAATGGCTGAGAGCTCGCTGTGGTGAATCGGGATCCAGACGAACGGCGTGTTCGCCGCAACCCACTTCGCGATCGGCCGGTTCAGGAAATCGGCGAGCGCAATCTGCTCCCCCGGCTCGTCGAGATGATCGCGGATGTCCAGCTCCGGGTTTGTGATGGGGAAGCGGCTACCAACGATCTGCCGGGCAAGAGCTTTCCTCTGTTCATTCAACTGTTCATTCATCGTTGCGTCGGTCATGACGTTATCCTCCACGCATGCTCCGACGGACGCGCCGTGAGATTTCCGCGACCCGTCGCGGCTCGGGTAGTAGTCGCCGGTGTCGATCACCGCGGACCGGAGTGCTCCGGGCGGGGGGTCAGACCTTCGAGCCGGCAGGCTGCCGGCGGACCGGCCGGCTGGCAGCGGGCGCCCCGACGCTCCGCGTGCGCAGGGTTGGCGGCACGGGCGAACAGTCGCGGGTCGCCGGTGCGGGCTTACACTCCTCGGGCGTGAGATTGCGTTTCCTTTTCCTCATCGAGTGGGTGCGGGCGAACGTTACGTCGAGTTGGGTGGCTAAGCGGAATGTGGCTGCTCGGTATGCGCTCGGTGAAGGTGTCGGGAGGGATGCGCGGAGGGCGCGGCGGTGGTATCGGCGGGCGGCGGAGGCGGGGGATGTGTCGGCGTTGTACGACCTTGGGTCGATGCTCCTCGAAGGTGAGGGTGGGCCGGTCGATCGGAGGGCGGGCGGCGGCTGCTGGTTGCTGCTGCCGAGGGGGGCGATGGGATGGCGCAGAAGGTCCTGGCTTATTACTACCGCGATGGACTGTTGGGGTTCAACGTGGATCCGGAGCAGGAGCGGAAGTGGAGCGATCTTGCGCGCCGGCAGGGGATGCAGGTCTGAGCGCGATCCCAGCCCGACACGCCGGCAGGATGCCGGCGGACCAGCCGGCAGGATGCCGGCGCTCCAACGCTCCGCGTCCGTGAACGTTTCCTTAAGAGCGTCGAGCGAGGGACCTGGGGGATGGGCGGCACGGTCCGGTAACCCATCCACCACCTACCACCACCGCCACCACCCTCCCGCCCTCCCCGTCCCCCTCCCCGTCCCCGCCCGCTCCGCGATCGCGTGCTCTACCTGTGTGACGTACGCCGTGAGCGAGATCGTGCTGCGCCACGCGTCGGCGAGCGTGGCCGCGCGGGCGCGGAGCGCGTCGAGAGTCGTCACCGCCTGCTCCACCGCGCGGGCAATGGCTTCCGGCGTCAGCTCGTCGAACACGATGCCCGCGGCGCGGCCGGCGTGGATCTGTTGCGCCATCCAGGTGCCGGGCGTCGCCAGCACGGGGATCCCGAAGACGACCGACTCGGCGAACACGCCGGAGGTCCGCTGCCGGTACGGGATGACCTCGTACGGAAAGAGCGCCAGATCGGCCGTGCTCAGCGCGGCGATGTAGTCCTCCTGCTTCACCGCGTCCGGGATGACGACGACGTTCGGCTCGGCGGCAATGCGCGCGATCCGCGCCGCCTCCTCCTCGCTCAGCGAGTTGTTCATCAACTGCACGAGGAACTCGACGTCCAGCCGTGCGCTGCAGGCGCGAACGATGTCCGGCACCAGATACGAGCCCTTCTCCGCGCGCATACCGCCGAGCACGGCGATGCGCGGGCGGGCGTTCGGGACCTTCGGCAGCGGGTCCGAATACGCCTGCGGCATCGGCGCGTAATCCACCGGCCTGCCGAGCATCCCCGTGAGCTCCGCGGCCAGCGGCTCGGTCACGGCGAAGAACAGCAGACGGTGCGCATCGTCCGTGGAGATCGCGGCGAGCAGCTCGCGCACCTTGCGGAACTCGGCCAGTTGCCGGTCGTACTCCTCGCGCGTGCCACGGTTCCAGCGGTCGCTGAGGAACGTGATGACCACCCAGGGCTTCCTGCGCCGCGGCAGTTCCACCAGCCAGCGGGTCAGGGCGTGCGCTTCGAGCTGCGTGGCGATCGTCGTCATCACGCAATCGCCGGCACGGACGCGGCGATCGACGTGCTCGTGCAGCATGGCCACGAAGCGGTCGCTGCGCTCCTCGAAGCTCCACTCGCGGCGGAACGTCGGGTCGTCGAACACCGCCTTCGCACCGAGCGCGCGCACGATCTCCCGTGGCGCGTGGCGATGGATCAGCAGCTCGAGCTTTCTGCCGCGGCGCGCACATTCGGCGATCAATCCGTGCGCCTCGGTGAAGTGATGGCTCGTGTAACCGCCGAGGCGGTGGTGCAGCGTGATGAATTTCACGGCGCCATGAGATCATGCGCCGCCGATGTCCGTCATCGAACCGTACGGAGGCCGGCTGATCGACCTGTTCGACCGATCGGTGAATCCGGCCTCACTTGCCTCCATCCGAATATCCGAGCGCTCGCGTTGCGACTTGGAGTTGTTGGCCACCGGCGCGTTCTCACCGCTCGACCGCTTCATGTCGCGCGCCGACTTCGAGTCCGTCGTGGCCACGATGCGGCTCGCCAACGGGACGCTCTTCCCCATCCCCGTCGCGCTGCCGGTCGCCGACGACGTGCACGTCGAGCAAGGGCAGGACGTCGTCCTGCGCGGCCCGCACAACGAGCTGCTCGCCGTCATGACGGTCGAAGAGATTTACGAGTGGGACCGGGACGACGTGGCCCTGCGCGTCTTCGGCACGGCCGACGCCAAGCATCCGCTCGTCTCCGAGATGGTCACGTGGGGACGCCGCAACGTCAGCGGCAGGCTGCGCGTCCTCGACATCGCCGCGCCGCGTGACTTCCGCGAGCTGCGCCGGACGCCGGCCGAAGTGCGCGCATTGCTCGCGGAACGCGCTCGGGCGAACGTCGTCGCCTTCCAGACGCGCAACCCCGTCCATCGCGCACATGAAGAGTTGATGCGCCGGGCCGTCGAAGCCGTCGACGGCGTGCTCCTCCTGCATCCCGTCGTCGGCATGACCAAGCCGGGCGACGTCGATCACTACACGCGCGTCCGCACCTATCAGGCCACCGCGCGCCACTTCGAGCCCGGGCGCATCGTGCTCTCCCTCCTGCCGCTGGCGATGCGCATGGCCGGGCCCCGCGAGGCGCTGTGGCACGCCATCATCCGCCGCAACTACGGCGCGAGCCACTTCATCGCCGGCCGCGATCACGCCAGCCCCGGCACCGACTCGCGGGGCCGTCCCTTCTACGGACCGTACGACGCGCAGGAGCTCGTCGCCCGGCACGCCGCGGAGATCGGCGTGCAACTGATCCCTTTCGAAGAGCTGGTCTACGTCGAAGACCTCGGCCGCTACGAGGAAGCGTCGCGCGTGCCGCCGGGCAGCAAGGTGCTGTCGATCTCCGGCACGCGGGTGCGCGCCCTGCTCGAAGCGGGCGAGCCTCTCCCCTCATGGTTCACCCGCCCGGAAGTGGCCCGCATCCTCGGCGAGACGGCGAACCGCCGCCGCGGCTTCTGCGTCTGGTTCACGGGCCTCAGCGGCGCGGGAAAATCGACGACCGCCGAGCTCCTGGTGAGCCGCATTCTCGAAGCAGGCCGCGAGGTCACGCTCCTCGACGGGGACGTCGTGCGCACGCACCTCTCGAAGGGGCTCGGCTTCTCGAAAGAAGACCGCGACGCGAACGTGTTGCGCATCGGCTTCGTCGCCTCCGAGATCGTGCGCCACGGCGGGGCCGTCGTCTGCGCCGCGGTCAGTCCGTACCGTGCCGCGCGCAACATGGTGCGCGAGCTCGTCGGCGCGCAACGCTTCCTCGAGGTCTTCGTCGACACCCCGCTCGAGGTCTGCGAGGCGCGCGATGAAAAAGGGATCTATGCGGCGGCCCGGCGCGGCGAGATGCGCGGCGTCACCGGCATCGACGATCCGTACGAGCGCCCGCTCGCGCCGGAGCTGACCGTCGAGACCACGACCGCGACGCCGGACGCGAATGCCGAGGCGATCCTGGCGATGCTGCGCGAACGGAAGTTGCTGTCGTGAACGTCGTCGTCGGCCTGCTCACGGAAAACACCCCCCGCATGCTCACGCAGGCCACCCGTCTGCTGCGCTCCCTGCGCTGGTTCGGCGGCACGCTCGCGAATGCACGCGTGGTCGTCTGCGGCGTCGGCGAGCTGGAGACGAACGCACGCGCGACGCTGGAAACGCTCGGCGCGGAAGTCCGCACCGTCAGCCGTTTCCATCCGCGCAACCCGACGGCCAACCGCCATCAGCTCCTCGCCTCCCTGCTCGACGAGCCGGAGGACGTCTTCCTGCTGCTCGACTGCGACACGATCATCGTGCAGGACCCGTCCCCCTACCTGCGCGGCGACGTCTTCCAGGCGAAGATCGCCCCCGGCGCCACGGTCACGGACGACGTGTTCGAGCGCCTGTTCGCCCACTTCGGCGTCCCGAAGCCACCCCGCTCGCGTACGACCGGCCTCACGGGCGAGCCGACGATTCCGTACTACAACGGCGGCGTGCTCGTGCTGCCGAAGGCCATCGCGCGCACGCTCGCGCCGGTGTGGCGCCACTTCAATCAGGAAGTGGCCGATCGCCCCGAGCTCGTCGCCCAGTCCGTGCGGCACATGCATCAGGCCAGTCTCGCGCTCGCACTCGCGGAGACGGGCGTGCCGTGCGCCGACCTGCCGGAGGAGATGAATCACCAGATCAACGCCACCCACTTTGCCGCGCCGCGGGCGTTCGTCGACACCGATCCGGTGATCATCCACTATCACCATCTCGCGACGGACGATGGCTTCCTGCTGCCGTGTCCCTATCCGGCGACGCAGAAGCGCATCGAGCAGTTTCACGCCCGCATGCGCGCCGAGGGCTTCGTGGCGAAGGCAGCGGACGCCGTGGCGCAGGCAACGGCGGATGCGCGGCCGCCGCGGCCGATCGTCGTCCTCGGCATGCATCGCTCCGGCACCTCGCTCGTCGCGCAGCTCGTCGCCACCCTCGGCGTTTACGCCGGCAGCCCCGACGACCTGCCGCCGCCCGACATGTTCAATCCGACCGGCTTCTGGGAGCACAAAGACGTCGTGCAGCTCGACGACGAAATCCTCTCTTCGCTCGGCGCGAGCTGGATCGACGCGCACGCCGCCGACGTCTCGCGTCTGCCGCACGAACAGCGTGCCGGATACGTCCGGCGTGCCGGCGAGATCGTGACCCGCTCACTCCACGGGCATGGCCCGTTCGTCGTGAAGGACCCGCGCATGTCGCTGCTCTTTCCGCTCTGGCGGGAGGCGCTCGGCGAGCCGGTGTGCGTCCTGGCCTGGCGCGATCCGATGGCCGTGGCTCGCTCGCTGGAGACGCGCGACGGCCTGCCGCTGATGGCGTCGCTCGCGGCGTGGGAGCAGTCGACGCGCACTCTGCTCCGCGACAGCGAAGGGCTGCCGCGCGTGCTCGTGTCGTACGAGGAATTGCTCGCCGATCCCGAGCGCGTGACGCGCGAGCTCCACGCGGCACTCACGGGCTTCGGCATCGACGGCCTGAGCGTTCCTTCAGCCGGGCAGCTCCGTCAATTCGTCAACGCCGACTTCGACCGCAGCGGCCGGACGCCCGACCACTCGCGGCTCGACGAAGACCAGCGCGCCCTCGTCGCCGATCTCGCCAGCGGCGCGGCGCTCACGAAACCGGCCGCCCCGACGTCCGCGCGCACCCTGCAATTGCTCGCCGGCTACGCGACCCTCCTCGCCCGGAACGCCAAGGCCAGCGCGGAGAACCAGACGCTCCGCGACCAGCTCCGGCTCCGCGGCGAGCTGCTCGACGCCGTGTTCAGTTCCCGTACGTGGCGCATCGCGCGCCGTCTGATCGGCGTCCTGAAGCGATCGCGCGGCCGCGAGACCCTCACGGCCGAGGACCGCTGGCGCGTGATGCGCCCCCGTACATGATCATCGTGCATCCCGAGTGCGCGGCGCACGCCACCGCTCTGCAACACGTGGACGAGAGCGGCGGCGTTCGCCGCCGCACTCCGAGACTGACGAAATTTCTCGAGCAACGACAGTGCGTCAGCGATTCCGATCCCGCCCCGGGCGTTCCGAATTCGCCTTCGCATCTCGCGCGACGCATCTCCGGTGTCGCCCGATCGACGCCGAGACCGCGAGCTCACGTTTCGAGTGTCGCGAATCCAGCGTGGAATGATCCGCATTCCTCCGCGAGTCTCCGCGAATCGTTTTTGAGTATCGGGAAATGGAGCCGGAGTGATCCGAAATCGTTTTCGAGCGATCCGCGATGGTCCTGGAGTGATCGAAATTCGGTTTTGAGTGATCCGCGATCGATTTTGAGTGTTCAAGTCTCGTCTGGAGGACACTGCAATTCAGTTTTGAGTGTTCGAGTCTCGTCTGGAGGACACTCGAATTCGGTTTTGAGTGTTCGATTCTCGGTTTGAGGACACTCGAATCACTCAAAACCGATTTCCGGTCGCTCCGAAGCATCCGCTTCTCGCTTTTTGACCGCGCGGGAGAAGGAGGCGCAGCGTGGACTGAACCAAATCGTGCGCGCGCCGGTAGAGCGGGTGTGTCCCCTATCGCAGAGGTCGTTCGGTTCGAAGTCGTATTGCGGCTGCGGAGTCTTTCCACCTGGTTGTACGGGGCGGTGCTGTTCGCCTTTCCGTTCGTGGCCGTCGCGGCGAATGCCGATGGGGGGACGGCGTGGCTGAACGCGCCCGAGAGCATCGCCGGCATCTGCATCGTCGGGGGGCTGATCGGGATGCTGATCACGGCCGCGCTCTTCGGCGACGCGGCCACGCGCGACGTGCAGACGCGGATGGCGCCGCTGTTTCACACGCTGCCGATCGGCCGCGCGGCGTACCTCGGCGGACGTTTCCTCGGCGCGCTCGCCGTCAACGCGGTCCTGCTGCTGGCGCTCCCGCTCGGGACGCTCGCGGCGACGCTTACGCTGCCTCTCGACGCGGCCACGCTCGGCCCGACCCAGCCGCTCGCGTACGTGCAGGCGTACATCCTGTTCCTGCTGCCGAACCTGCTGCTGACGGCCGCCATCCTCTTCGCCATCGCCGCGCTCGGGCGGCAGATGCTGCCCGCCTACCTCGGCGGCATCGGCTTGTTCGTCGTCTACGGACTGGCCACGCGCCTGCAGTCCTTCACCGGCAGCCGCACGCTCGCGGCGCTGCTCGATCCCTTCGGCGCACAAGCCGTCCAGGGGCTGACGCGGTACTGGACGACCCTCGAGCGCAACACGCGGCTCATCGGCCTGCCGGAGACGCTGCTGTGGAACCGGCTGCTCTGGACGACGGTGGCGATGGGCGTGCTGGCGCTGCTGCACGCGCGCTTCCGTGCCGGCGCCGCTGTGAGCGCATCGGCATCGTCTTCGCGGCGGCGCGATGCCACCGACAAGCACACCGAGTCCGCCGATCTCCCGGCCATGACGGTCGATCCGGCGTTCGGCCCGGCCACGGACGTGCGTCAGGCGCTGGCCATTGCCTGGTTTTCGCTGCGGGAGCTCATCTTCAGCCGCACGTTTCTCTTCGTCGTCGCCGGTGCGCTGTTCATCGTCTTCTGGTTCGGACAGCAGGCCGGCGCGGTCGTCTTCGAAACGGCGTCGTGGCCGGTCACGCAGCTCATCGCCGGGACGGTGCTGACGATGCCGTTCGCGGTGCTGATGCCGCTCGTCATCACGCTCTTCGCGGGGGAACTGGTCTGGAGCGAGCGGGACGTCCGCCTCAGCGCGATCACGGACGCGACGCCGGTGCCGGACTGGGTGCCGCTGGCTGGCCGCTTCGCCGCTCTCTCTTGCATGCTCGTCATCCTGCAGACGGTGCTGCTGGCCGCCGGCGTGCTGCTGCAGGCGCTGCACGGCTATTACGATTTCGAGCTCGGGCTGTACGTGCGCATCCTCTTCGGCCTGACGCTGCCCGGTTATCTGCTCTTCGCCGCGCTGGCCATGACGGTACACGTGGTGCTCGAGCAGAAGTACGCGGCCCACCTGGCCATCGTGCTCGCCTATCTCTTCACGGTCTTCGCCCGCCCCCTCGGCGTGCATCACCGCCTGCTGGTCTACGGCTCCGATCCCGGCTGGATCTATTCGGACATGAGCGGCTTCGGCCCGTTCGTGGCGCCGTTCGTCTGGTTCAAGCTCTATTGGGGCGCGTGGGCGCTGCTCCTGGCGATCGCCGCCAGCCTGCTGCGCGCCCGAGGCACGGAGCGCGGCCTGCGCCGCCGCTTCGCACTCGCGCGCACGCGCTTCACCGGCAGGACGGCCGGCGCCGCAATCGCGGCCGTGGCGCTGATTGCAACGCTGGGCGGCTTCATCTTCTACAACACGAACATCCTCAACGAGTACCGCACGCCGTTCGAAGCCGACGCGCTGCGCGCCGAGTACGAGCGGCGATATAAACGGTACGCGAACATGCCGCAGCCGCACATCGCGCGCGCGGAGCTGCAGATCGAGCTCGAGCCGGACGCGCACGCCGCGGACTTGCGCGGAACGTACAGGCTCGTCAACCGGTCGAGCGTGCCGATCGCCGCCATCCATGTGTCGACCGCTCGCGAGCTGACGGTCCGCTCGCTGGCCGTCGACGGCGCGGCACGTGCGTCGGACGACGCGAAGCTGCACTACCGGATCTTCACGCTCGCGCGGCCGCTGCAGCCCGGCCAGGCCGTGCGCATGCACTTCGCGCTGGAGTTTCGTCCGCGCGGCTTCCGCAATGACCGCATGCCGGCGGAAGTCGTCCGCAACGGCACCTACTTTGGGCGGCGCTGGCTGCCGATCGTCGGCTACCAGCCGGCGCTCGAGCTGCAGACGGCGGAGTCGCGCCGCGAGCACGGCCTGGCGCCGCGCGCCCGCCTTGCTGACGACGACGCGCAGGGACGCCGCTACGCGTCCATCCTGCGCGACGCCGATCTGGTGGAGCTCGACACGATCATCGGCACGAAAGCCGGCGAGACCGCCGTCACCCTCGGCGCCCTGCAGAAGACGTGGACGCGCAACGGGCGGCGCTACTTTCATTACCGGACCGACGGAGCCGTGACGTTCGAGGACCTGCCGTTCCTCTCGGCCGGGTACGCGGTGAGGAACGACCGCTGGAACGGCATCGCCCTGCAGATCTTTCATCACCCGCGGCACACGTTCAACCTGGCCCGGATGATGGGCGGCATGAAAGGGGCGCTCGACTACTCCAGCCGCGCGTTCGGGCCGTATCAGTTCCGCGAGCTGCGCATCGTCGAGTTCCCCCGCTACGCCAGCTTCGCCCGCGCGCATCCGCACACCATCACCTTCTCCGAAGGGAGCGCCTT
The DNA here is from genome assembly GCA_036399695.1 of Thermoanaerobaculia bacterium. GTDB lineage: Bacteria > Acidobacteriota > Thermoanaerobaculia > Gp7-AA8 > Gp7-AA8 > DASVEE01. Next base: position 31,679 of record DASWMP010000193.1, read on the forward strand.
TCTGACGGAGGTGAAACAGGGTGACCTCGACCGCCCGTTCTTCGTGACGGCGCACGAGACGGCGCATCAGTGGTGGGGGGAGCAGTTGCGCGCCGCGCATGTGCGGGGGATGGCCTTCGTCATCGAGTCGCTGGCGCAGTACACCGCCCTGCTGGCCATGGAGAAGACGCTCGGGCCGGCGCAGGCGCGGCGCTTCTACGACTTTGCCATGGACGATTACCTGCGCGGCCGGAGCAATGTCGCCAGTCGCGAGGTGCCGCTGCTCGATGTCGAGGATCAGCCTTACCTCTTCTATCAGAAGGGCGCCGTGGCCATGTACATGCTGCGCGAGCAGCTCGGTGAAGAGCGGGTGAACTCCGCCCTCCGTACTTTCCTCGCGAAGTATCGCGCCGGCACGCCGCCCTACCCCACCGCGCGCGATCTGTACGCGGAGCTGCAGGCGGTCACGCCCGTGGAACAGCGCGAGCTGCTGCGCGACCTGTTCGAGACGATCACGCTCTGGGACGTGCGCGCGCTCGCCGCAGACGTCACACGCCTGCCGGATGGCACGTACCGGGTAGCGCTGGAAGTCGCGGCGTCAAAGTCCAGGAGCGACGGCGCCGGCAATCCGAAGGCGGTGCCGATGAACGACCTCGTCGAGATCGGCGTCTTCGCCGCGGACGGCGAGCCGCTGTACCTGGCGAAGCATCGCGTACGCAGCGGCCGTCAGACCATCATCGTGACGGTCACGCGCCCGCCGGCCCGCGCCGCCGTCGATCCGCTGCACAAGCTGATTCAGGTGGAGACGGCGGATAACGGCGTGGCGGCCGGCGTGCGGAGGTAGGTGGTTGGGCGGGCTGTGCCCACCCAACCACCTCTCACGCTCAGAGCGACTTCAGGTACTCGAGCAGCGCCTTGCGGTCATCTGCGTTGAGCGAGGTACCGTATTCATGGCCGGTGTTCCGGTTTCCGGCCTTGGACGTATCGAAGAGAAATGCCCCGGGACGCTGCGTGGCGACGCAGCCGACGTTCGCCGGATCGATCTCGCAGTCGCCGACGTAGAACGTCGGCGGGCGTTGCGCGGCCGGCTTCAGGAGATCGGCGAGCGTCGGCACCGAGCCGTTGTGGAGGTACGGCGCCGTGGCCCAGATGCCGTCGAGCGGCCGCGCGCGGTAGTCGAGCGTCGCCCGTTCCGCCTCCGCACGCGCTCCGAACGCACGCAGCGAAACTTCCAGCTCGTTTTCGCCGGCGGCAGCGGCATCCGCGGCCGCGCGCGGGCCATCCGTTCCCCCGAGGAGTGCACGCACGCGGGCGCGATCGCGATCGTCCCGGTCGTTGTTCGTCGCCGGCGCGGACTCTTCGGTCTGTGCGTCTGCGGCCGCGGCGATCGCCGGACCCGCCATCAGTGAAGTCTGTCCCGGACCGTTCGGCGACGGATTGGATGGCGAGATCTCCGGCGTCAGGATGACGGAGATCGTGACGTGACCGGTGATCGCCGCCGCCAGCGCTGTCTTACTGAAGCGCGGGCCGAACGGAATGAGATTCTTGCGGACACCCTGCAGGATGCCGGTATCAGCCATGCGCGTGCCGGCCGTGGCGGTCATGGCGCGATCCGTGCCGATCTTGTCGAGCGCCACGAGGGTGATGTTCTGCCGCACGCCCGGGGTGACCATGGCGTGGCAGGAGAGGCACTGCTGGTTGTACACCTGCTGGCCGCGCGCGAGCTGCGACGCGTCAATCGGCGGGAGTACGGTGGCATCGGCCCATTTCGGCGAGCGCAGCTCGGACCACCAGTCCTCCAGCGCCAGGATGTTGAAGCGCTTGGCCGTGGAGCGCATGATCGGCGGCAGGAGCGGGACGCGGTTGGTCTTGACCTCGGCGAACACGCCCAGCACCTCACCGACGTTCCGCCCGAGACGCTCGACCACGGACTCGTTCGGCACACCGCCGTCGTACTGCACCTTGTTCAGCCAGGACGTGTCCCAGAGGAACGGATAGCTCACCGGCGCGTTCGGCTTGCGCGAGTTCGACGGAATGCGCAGGTCGATCGAGGTCACGCGGTTGAAGATCATGCCGAAAGCGTCGGTGCGCGAGCGTCCCCACGGCGTATCGGGCGTACTGTTCGTGATGAACGTCCTGAAGCCGTTGCTGAACGTCTCGAGCTGGTTGAACAGCGCGCGGCGATCGCTGGCGCCGGCGTTCGCGCCGAGGACGCGCGTGGAGAAGCGGCGGAACTTCGGACTGTCGATGCTCCTCGACGTCGCGGCGGTGGCGCGGCTCATCTCCCCGAGGAACAGATAAAGATCGGAGTCGGCGCCGCCGCCGTCGATACGATAGGTGGTGCCCTGGTAGTGCACGTCGCGCGTGTGGCACGCTGCGCAGGTCAGGCCGAGGTGGCTCGTGCCGTCGAGGTTCCGGTCCTCGACGACGCCAACCGGCAACCCGGTGGCACTGCCGTTCGGCAGAAAGCCGAAGCGACGGCCGTTGTCGGCGAAGAAAAGCGTCTCGTCGTCCGCACGTTCGAGCGCGAGCGCCCATGTGTACGGAATGAGCTTCGAACCCTGTGCTGTGTTGTAGACCTGCTGGCGCCGCTCCGGTGTCCAGTTCTGCGGGAGCCACGTCTGTCCGTGCGCGGCGGCAGCGCTCAGCACCACCACGGCCATGATGAACATGCCCTTTTTCATCCGTCCCTCCATCCACTCTGCATCTGAGGAGGGGCGCGTGACGGCCTTTCCCCTACCCCGGACCGGACGCGCATTGGTCATCGAGCACAAAAATGGCAGGATCGGTGTGTTCTGATCCGAGGAACCGATGAAGAAACTGCTGATATTCGTAGTCGCAATCGCGCTGGTCATCTGGGTGATCTCCTGGTTCCGGGCCCCGGACGCCGTGGCCACGTCGACCGCCCGGCCCTGGCCCGGCGGGATGGGAACGCTCGACGACGTCGCCAGAAGGTGGACACCGCTGAAGGCGAACCAGGCCTCCGTGAAGCTGACGGCACTGACCAACGCGCTGCCGAAGAACGAGGCGGCCGACGAGTTCGTACGGCGCGAGATCGCGCGGGGCGAGCTCGCCATCGGCGAGCCGCCGGCGCTCCCCGACGTCTCAGCGATCCGCGAGCTGGTGCTCCGCGAGCCGATCGTGTGGGAACGCCATGAGGGAATCGACCACCCCGACACGGAGGCCATGCGCACCGTGCAACTGACGGCGGCGAGAGCGCTCGTCGCCAGCGCCCTGGCCAAAGGGCGCGCAAACGACCCGGCGGCGTGGGAGGACCTGCACGCGGCCTGGAAGCTCGACCGCGCACTCGACGCGCATCCGCAGATGATGGCGCAGACAGCCTCGCTGACGACGGCCCGGATGATCAACGCCGTCGCCTGGAAGATGCCGCTGCCCGCGCCGCCGTGGCTGGCCGAGTTGCAGGGCCGCGACAGCGTACGCCCGCTGCTCGAGTCGTTCCACTTCGTGGCGGCGTCCTACGCCGACTCCGGCCAGCAGATGTTCCCGACGAAGATGCTCGCCAATTCCGTCGAGCACGATCGCCTGATCGCTGAAGAGCTGGTGAAGACCACCCGCTGCGACGTCACCACACCCATGAACGAGCTGGGGACGGACCTGACGTCCGTCTGGCGCCGCGCGTTCCGCTACCGCGCCGAACGTGAGGCGACGGCAAACGCGCTGCGCGTGCGCGAAGGGAAGCCGATCGAGCCAACATCCCGCTGCAGCGACGGCGGCTGGACCTTCGACGGAACCACTCTACGCTTCAGCCGCGAGATCACCACCGCCGCGCCGGACAAGCCGATGCCCCTGGTGCTGCGGATAAAGCCGCCGCAGACCTAGCGAGACGCCGCGCCCGCCTTCCTTCCGCCGCACGGCCGTCCGCCGCACACCGATCGGTGATGGGCACCGAGCCGCGAACGCGCCAGTCTGCGGCGCCGGCGCTCGATCGTCCGCTGTAGCACTTGCTACACTCGCGTTCGCCTGAGCGCGTTCGCCACGAAGACCTGTGCCGTACGCCACTGATCGATCAACGAAGGAGCACACGACCATGACGCCCAAGAACACCATCTGTCTCTGGTACGACAAAGACGCGCTCGACGCCGCCCGCTTCTACGCCGCCACCTTTCCGAATAGTGAAGTGACGGCCGTTCACGAAGCTCCCGGTGACTTCCCGAGCGGGAAGAAGGGCGATGTGCTGACGGTGGAGTTCACCGTCTGCGGCATCCCCTGTCTCGGTCTCAACGGTGGGCCGGCCGTCAAGCACAACTGGGCCTTCTCGTTCCAGATCGCCACCGACGATCAGGAAGAGACGGATCGCTACTGGAACGCGATCGTCGATAACGGCGGCAAGGAAAGTGACTGCGGCTGGTGCACCGACCGCTGGGGCCTCTCCTGGCAGATCACCCCGCGCGTCCTGACCGATGCGCTGGCGGCTGGTGGCGACGAGGCCAAGCGTGCCTTCGACGCGATGATGACGATGCAAAAGATTGACGTCGCCACGATCGAGGCGGCGCGGCGCGGCGGGGCTGACCGGCCTGTCGCTCACAGCGTTGCGGGCCAGACCACGATCCCGTAGATCTGCATCCTGTTCGCATCGTCGATCTCGATCGGCTCGTGCGCCCGATTGATGCTGACCAGCGTCGCGCCGCGGCCGGTGCCCGTGAGCTGCTTGAGGTAAATCGCGTCATCCACGCGGCAGACCACGATCTTGCCGGTCGCCGTCCTGCGGCTACGCGTCGGCCGCAGAAAAACCAACTGCCTGTCGCGGATTCCGCCCGGGCCTTCCATCGAATCGCCGATCGCCCGCGCGACCAGACTCGCACCGCGAGCGTGCGCGTCGCGCGGAATGCGGACCTTCTTCGCCTCGGCTTCGGCGAGCAGTTCGACGTTGGACGAGGCGGCGGCGCGGATCGGACGGACCATGGCCGCGGCCTTCCGTTTCGGCAGCAGCGGCGCCCCGGCCACACGCGACGCGGCCGGCTTCGGAAGGAGCGAAGAGAGAATCCTTTCGATGTCCTGCGCGGCGCGGTGCGCCGACTGTAACTCCCCAAGCTCGACCACCACGTCTTTCTCGCTGATCAGGTGGGACGGATCGCGATCGATGGCTCGCGCGATGGCGATGAAGTCGCCGACGGTGACGGCCTGGCGGCCGCTGAGAATCTTCGTCAGCTTCGCCGCCTTCATCCCGGCGCGCTCGGCGACCTTCTTCCGTTGAAAGCCGCTCTCCTTCACCGCGTGCCGCAGCCGCTCGATCACATCCATCACAGCCGCACGGTATGAGCAGGGCCGAACGAGCGGCTGCAACGTTGCTTTCCCGCAGGGAAACCTTCCCGGGCAGAATTTCTCCCGAGGAAATTCCAGACGCTCATTAAGTAACAAATGTTACTTAATGAGATCGACGAAGTCGATGGCGCTCAGGTTCGCAGATGAAACCACGGGAGTTTGGCGTTCCTCCAGACAAGCGGCCGTTCGGGTACACCGGAGAGACAAGAGTGTCTGTCCCACATCTAAAGTGAACGTCGTTGGGGCGAAAGCCCGGCCGGCGTGAGCCTACACGGTGCAGAGTGCCGCCGGCGCGTCGCCGGCTCCCATGGTGGGGGGCTTGTTTTCCCCGGGCTTTCGCCCGGGGCTACGACGCTGGCGCCCGCCGGAGGCGGGCTGAAATCGAACCCTCGCGAGCAGGAGATCGCCGTTGCGGTCGTCACGAATGCGTTCCCCGCTCAACGCACTGTAGCGATCATCCGCCAGGGTCAAGGGCGCGCGTCCATCTCCTCGGCCACCGCCATCACCTCCCGCCGGATCTCGCTGCGCTGGGCCACGAGCTGCTCGTAGCCGCGGCGGCGGAAGAGGCGGTGCCAGAGGGCGCGGGTGCGGCCGGTGATGTCGTCCAGGTCTTCGAGTACCCGCAGCGCGATCCAGCCGAGCAGCGGGAGCAGCACCAGCGTGCCGAAACCCCACGGCGCGCCGTAGCGGGCACCCACGAGCCAGGCCAGCGCGATCCACGTCAGCGGATAGAGCGTCATGCCGGCCAGCACCTTGACCGTCGCCAGCAGCTCCTCCTCTTTTTTCGCCACGCGGTGCGCGATCAAACGGATCAGGCGGTACGCCGGGTAATGCGGAATCGCCCCGACGATCGCCACCGGGATCAGCACGATGACGCGGAACAGCGTCGTGACGTCGAACCGCGGCACCAGCTCGTGCGCCTCGATGCCCGCGCGTCCCAGCTCCGCCGCGAGCTGGCGCACCTTCGATTCGAGCTGTTCCAGCCGCTCTGGATCGCGCTCGCGGAGAAAGGCGTAGCCGTCGACGAACCTCCGCCGCAGTTCCAGTTCCTCCGCCAGCGGTTGTGCCTCATTCGCGGTCAGCAGGTTCTCGGCGAAGGCGATGAGCTCGAGCGCGGCGTGGGAGTCGGCCTGCAGCGTGACGGCGTCGAGGGCGTCGTCGATGCGCGCCGTCAGCGCCTCGACGGCTTCGCGCGGCGGCTCACCGTCGGCGTCCGCTTCGGTGAGCGGGACCGGCAGCGGCGGTCCGAAGACGACGAGCGCCGAGCTGCGGAACTTCGTCTTCGCCGTGTAGTAGATGCCGGCCGGCATGACGTAGAGCGTCTCGAGATGCGCGCCGAGGGCAATGCGTGCGGCGCCGGTCTTCAGCTCCCGCAGGCGGGGGTCGCTGTGCGTCGTGCCCTCGGGAAAGATGGCGATGCTGCCGCCGCGGCCGAGGATCTCCCGGGCGCGGGCGAACGTCTCGGCGTGCGTCCCGGCGGTGTTGTCCTGCTTTCGGTGGACCGGGATCGACTCCATCGCCCGCGCGAGCTGGCCGATGACCGGATAGCGGAACAGCGGCGCCTTCGCCAGGAACGAGATCGGGCGCGGCGCATAACAGAGCAGGAACAGCGGATCGACGAGACCATTCGGATGGTTGACGGCGAAGAGCACCGGCGCCTCCGGCGGCAGGTGCTCGAGGCCAACGACCTCGATGCGCCGGAAGAACGTCCGCACGAACAGGCGGAAGAGCGCGGTGACAGCGCGGCGGATCAGCGTTGGGCGTGCCATGCGGCGTAGATCCAGATCAGTCCCGCGATGAAGACGGCCACCGGGATGATCAGGAAGGCGCGGTCGAGCGACGAGGCATCGGAGAGTGCGCCGATGAGCGGCGGCGAAGGGATGTCCCCGAGGACGTGCATCACGAAGACGGAGAGCCCGACGGCCGTGGCCCGCTCGCCCGGCGCCACCGCGTTGATGATCGCGGAGTTGACCGGCCCCGTACACATGAAGATCAGCACCTCGGCGATGACGATGGCCGTCAGGTAGACCGGCTTCGAAGGGCTCGTCAGGGCGACGAACGTCACCGGCGCGGCGACGAGCGTGGCGATGCCCGACACCCAGAGATACGACTGCTTCGATCTCTTCAGAAAGAAATCGCCGAGCCAGCCGCCGGCGAAGGTGCCGACGAATCCTGTCGCCACCGCGATGATGCCGAACGTCACGGTGGCCTCGGCGCGCGGCATCCCGCGGACCCGCTCGAGGAACGCCGGCATCCAGTAGGCGAGCCCGCCGAGCGCGAACGTGTACGCGCCGTAGCCGAGCACGGAGAGCATGTACGGACGGTTGCGGACCAGATCGCGGTACGGCGAATACCAGGGGCCTGTCCGCTTCGGCGCCGGCGGGTCGTACTGCCCGCGCGGCGGATCCTTGACGAACATCACGAGCAGCGCGAGCAAGAGTCCGGGAAAGCCGGCGATCCAGAAGGCGGCGCGCCAGCCCCACGTATGGTCGGCCAGTCCGCCGAGGATGTAGCCGGCCGCCGAGCCGACCGGAATGGCCATGAAGAAGACGGACAACGCGCGCCCGCGACGCTCCAGCGGAAAGTAGTCGGCGATGAGCGCCGGCGCGATCGTGCCATACGCCGCCTCGCCGATGCCGACGGTCGACCGGGCGAAGAGCAGCGACCAGAAGCCGCGCGCGAATCCGGCGATCCCGGTAGCGAGACTCCAGATCGCCACGCCGAGGGCCACGAGCGGCGGCCGCCGCCGGATGTCCCCGAGCGACCCGAACACGGGTGAGGTCAGGGTATAGATGACGATGAAGCCCGTGCCGAGAAGGCCGAGCTGCGTATCCGACATCCCCAGCTCACGCTTCAACGACTCCAGCACCGCCGCGACCACCCATCGGTCGATGTAGTTGAAGAGATTGATGAACGTGAGGATCGCCAGGGCGTACGTCGCGTGACGGGCGGAGTTGGGCGCGCTCACGGGGGAATGCTAAATCGTTTTCCGTTGTCCGTTGTCCGTTTTCCGTCGGGGACGAGCCGGGGCGCTGCTGTCGTGGAGGACGGACAATCCTGTCCGTCACGCGAAAAATGGCGCGAGCACGCTGCACTTCCGCACACCTGCAGCAGGAGTTTGCTTCGTGGCTATGGTCCCAACGGCGTTAACTTCAGATGTGGGACAGACACTCTTGTCTGTCCCGTGCACCCGAACGGTCGCTTGTCTGGAGGAATTGACCTCGGGGTGGGCCGGACAGACAGGAGTGTCTGTCCCACATGAGGCAAACCTCTAAGTCAACGCCATCGTCGCTATGGTCCGAGCTTCCCTTAGAAGCGGAGCTGCGTGGTTACTTTCTCGCGTGACGGACAGGATTGTCCATCCTCCACTACGCTGCACCGCTCGAAACCGTTCCTCCCGGGAACCGTAACAACGTCAGCGGCTATCATGACCGCGCATCCAATGAAACGGGTTCTCCCCTTCCTTATCTTTGTCGCGGGCGTGATCGCGCTGCTGGTGCTGTTGCCGATGTATGACGCGGCGCAGCCGGCGGGGGTGCGGGTAACGCGTGGCCAGGCGAAGGCGGCGGCGGACCGGGGGGCGCGCGAGGTCGGCATTCCGCTCGACGAGGCGTGGTCGAACCTGACGTGGCGCACCTCGCCGATCCTGGAGAAAGAGCTGGAGCGCGATCCGCGCCGTGCGGCGGCCTTCGCCGACCCGGTTTACGCGCCGCGGCTCGGCGCCTATCGGGCCATGTACTACCGGCCCGGCGTCGACAAGGGCGTGCCGTTCGGGCGCGTGACCGTCGGTGCGCGCAGCGGCCAGGTCGTCGGGGCGCGCATCTTCTCGCGTCCCGAGGAGCCGGGGACGCATCCCAAGGAAGCGGCGCTGAGGACGCGGGCCGATGCCTTCGTGAAATCGCGCACGTTCCGCGGTGCGCCGTCGCCGGTCTTCGAGGAAGCGCGTCCGACCGTCCTGCGCGGGCGCACGGACTGGGTCTTCCGCTACCGCGTCACGCCGACGCTGCACATCGGGAACGTCGTCCCGTACCTCAACATCTACTTCATCGGCGACCGCTTCGCCGGCTTCGAGCTGTTCGAGGAGTACCGCGACGGCCGCAACTTCTTCGGCGAGAACGGCGGCGCGCTGGCCATGAGCCTCGTGCAGTTCGCGACGATGCTCGTCGTGCTGCTCATCATGCTCGTCATCTTCCTCCGCAAGTATCACGCGGGGGAGGTGGGCGTGCGCGCGGGGTCGTTCCTTTTCGGCGTGATGCTGGCGCTCTCGCTCGGCATCTCGCTGGTCGTCCGCGCCGCTTCGGCCGAAGGCATCGGCCTCGGCACCATCGACGCGAAGCTGACGTCCTGGGCGTTCGTCGGCTTCAAGCTGATGTTCATCGACCTCGCCGTGGCCGTGCTGGTCTTCTTCGCCTGGTCCATCGGCGAGAGCTACGCGCGCGAACGGTGGGGGGAGAAGCTGGCGTCGTTCGACGCCGTGCTGCGCCGCGATCCGCTCAACGCCACGGTCGGTCGCTCCCTGCTGCGCGGCCTGCTGCTGACGCCCGGCGTCGCCGCGGCCACGTTCCTCGTGGCGGCGATTCCACTGCTGCTGAAGCTCGCCTGGCCGTCGATGGGGACCGGCACGGGGCTGGTCCTGGCCCTCGGCGGACCGGCGACGCCGATCCTCTACGCCGCCAGCGACGCCCTCCTCATCTCCACCGGCGCGCTGCTGTTCATCCTGGCGTGGACGCACAGCCGGCGGCTGCTCTGGGTGGGCGTCATCGCGGCCACGTTCCTCGGCGTCATCGCGCTCGGGTCGCTGCCTCCGCTCGATCCTACGATCTGGCAGTACGCCTTCGGCTTCGGCGGCGTGGCGCTCTGCGTGGCCATCTTTCTTCTGACGGACCTGCTCACCGCCGCCACGGCGATGTTCGGCGGCACGCTGCTCGTGCTGACGCTGCCGCTGCTCCGCGCGGCGCAGGGAGAGTTGTGGCAGGACGTGGCGGTTCCGGTGGCCGTCACGTTCGCCGCGCTGCTGCTCTTTGCCGCCGGGGCGCTGCTGACCCGGCGCGAAGTGGTCTACACGTACGAAGATCTCGCGCCGCACGTGAAGCGGATCGTCGAGCGCGAGCGGGTGAAGGCGGAGATCGACGCCGCCAACCGCATCCAGGCGGCGCTGCTGCCGCTCGACACGCCCGACCTCGCCGGCGCTTCCGTGGCCTCGCACTACCGGGCGGCGACGGAGATCGGCGGCGACTACTTCGACTTCCTCCCGCAGGCGACCGGCGAAATCGGCATCGCGTTCGGCGACGTCTCGGGCCACGGCCTGACGAGCGGCATCGTCATGGCGATGGCCAAATCGGCGCTGCTGGTGCAGCTCGATTACGACTCGTCACCGCGCGCGGTTCTCTCGGTGCTGAACGACATCGTCATCCGGACGGCCCCGAAGCGCATCCTCATGACGTTCTTCTTCGGCATCCTCGATCCCCGGTCGCAGATCCTGCGCTTCTCCTCGGCCGGGCATCTCGACCCTTACGTCTACCGCGCGGCGACCAACCGAGTGGAGACGCTGTCGTCGTGGGGCTTCCCGCTCGGGGTCAAGCGCCGGGAGCCGTTCCGCGAGCACGAGGTGGCGTTCGCCGCCGGCGACCGGCTGGTCCTCTACAGCGACGGCCTGATCGAAGCGGTGGACGACGACGGCGAGCCGTTCGGCTTCGACCGTTTCGAACGGACGATCGTGGAGGCTGGCCGTCTCGAGGCGGACGACATCAAGAAGTCGATCCTCAACGCCGTGCGCAAGTTCACCCGCAACCGCCCGCCCGAGGACGACCAGACGCTGGTGGTCGTGTCGTTCAACGAGGTGCCGGTGACCATGGAGCTCCCGCCGAAACGGACACTCCTGGCCGACGTGAGCGAGACGGTGCACTGAAAGCAGTTGGCGGTTGGCGGTTGGCGGTTGGCAGTGGCGGTTGGACGGCGGAAGAAGCACGACCGTCTCCTCCCCCGCCGTCTCCACGTCGCCTCCCGCGCCACCCTCCACCGCCAACCGCCAACTGCCAACCGCCAACTCCCCCCTACGGCAGAGCTATGGATTCGGCCTGCCGGATCGATTTGTCAACCGTTTGAATTTCGTGGGCGGGCCGTTTCCAAGCTGTTTCGCGTTTGTGTTTTGTTGACAGTGGTTTGACAAAAACGCCTCCGTGGCTGTAAACCTGCACACTCGCAAAGCAAAACTCGCAAACACCACCAGCTCGCGAGTCATCTTTATAGGAGGGGTAATTCATGAGAAAGCTGTTTCGCAGCACAGCGCTCCTCATGGTTCTGAGCCTGTTCGTAACGTTCGCAGCGTTCGCGCAGACTTCAGGGTCCACAGGAGCACTTCGGGGCACGGTCACAGATTCGTCCGGCGCTCCGCTTCCCGGTGTCACCGTGACACTCACGTCCCCGCAGTTGCAGGGCACCCGTGTCGGCGTGACGGATGAACAGGGCCAGTACCTGTTCCCGCTTCTCCCGCCCGGAACCTACCGTGCGGAATACGCTCTGAGCGGCGTTCGCAGCGCGACTCGCGAAGGAGTCGCGGTCAACGTGCAGCGCACCTCGGAAGTGAACGTTCCGATGCAGTTGTCCGTCAGCGAGACGGTCGTCGTAACGGCGAGCCAGGTCGTCGTCGACCCGACGCAGACGCAGCAGCAGCAGACGTTCAGCGAAGATCACCTGAAGTATGCGGCGGTCGGTTCGACGAACCGCAGCTATCAGAACATCCTGCAGCAGGCTGCCGGCGTCGCCGGTGGCGCAAACCCGGCAGTCTCGGGCTCGAACCTCGCGCAGAACGACTGGCTGGTGGACGGTGTCAACACGACCGATCCCGTGACCCATACGTTCGGCCCGAACCTCGCGTTCGATTCGATTCAGGAAATCTCGATCGTCACCCTCGGCAAGGACGCTGAGTACGGCTCCTCCGGCGGCACGATCAACGTCATCACCAAGTCGGGTGGCAACCGCTTCTCGGGTTCCTTCGACATGCGCTACAACGACCCGGACTTCCTCGAAGAAGGCCAGGAAGCGCGTGGCGATCGCGGAGCCCCGGGCACCACGAACCTTCTCCGCTTCGACAAGAGCACCCAGACGTTCAAGTCGGTCCAGCCGCAGGCTACCCTCGGCGGCCCGGTCCTCCGCGACCGTCTGTGGTTCTTCGCCTCGACCGTCAAGCCGCTCACGCAGCAGACGGCCGCCAACATCCGCGGTTTTCAGCCGGGCGTCCGTGAGTTCAAGGGCTGGAACACGATGGCCAAGCTCACGTTGACTCCGATCGCCAACCAGACGATGGCCGTGCGCTTCCTGGACAGCCACGCCAACATCACCAACGCGAACTTCAGCGGTCTTTACAGCCCTGAGGCTGACGCGCTCCAGACGCAGCACACCCGCACATACGCGGCTTCGTACGACGCCGTGCTCAGCTCGAGCTGGCTCGCGAACGTGCAGCTCGGCCACACGCCGGGCGCACTGTCGGTCGAACCGATGAGCGGCGACTTCTCGACCCCGGGCCGTTTCAACAACGACAACTCGGTCCGCACGGTCAACTACACCAACTGGCAGTACCGCACCAGCACCCGCGACGAAGTCATCCTGTCGACCACCTACTACCTCGAAGGCCTCTTGGGCCGTCACGCTTTCAAGGGTGGTATCAACATCGACGAGACGGACTTCAGCAGCTACAACAACGCTGTCGGCGATCCGACGCGCCTCCCGGGCTGGGATCCGGCCCTCTGCTCCCCGGCTTTCGGTTTCCCGAGCGGCGTCCAGTGCGCTGCCACGATCACCGACCAGCCGGTCAGCGCGACGCGCCCCGTCGCCCGTATGTTCATCACGCTGTCGGTCGTCAACCCGGAGCACTCGGTTGACGGCAGCGGCCAGGCGTTCTACATCCAGGACGAGTGGAACCCGATCCCGCGCCTGACCGCGCGCCTCGGCCTCCGCTACGACCGCATCCAGTTCGGCGTCGAAGGCAACGAAGTTCCTGAGTTCGACCTCGTCCAGCCCCGCGTCGGCGTCGCCTACGACATCTTCAACAACGCCAACTCGGTGGTTCACGCGTTTGGTGGAAAGGTCATGGACGACAACCAGCTCACGCTGCCGAACTTCGGCGTCGCCGAGCCGCAGATCTCCCGCCTCTTCCTCTACAACCCGACCACCAACACCTACGCCCCGGCCGGCAACCCGAGCGGTGGTCTGACCGGCGGTCTGTACGACCCGAACCTCCAGCCGAGCTTCAGCAACCAGTACAGCGTCGGCTTCACGCAGCGCGTCTTCCGCAACACCAGCGTCGACATCACCGGTGAGTACCGCACGCAGAAGAACCTCTTCGAAGACTACTGCAACACGCCGGACGGCTCGTGCATCGTCACGAACACCCCGGGTGGCCAGAACGTCCTCCGGAGCGACTACCGCGCCATCACCACCAAGATCGAAAGCCGTCCGACCACCAACCTCGATCTCGTCGCCTCCTGGACGCACGGCCGTGCCCGTGGTTCAACAGAATCGACGCAGAACCAGGACACGTCGTTCGACTACGATCCGGAGCACTTCGTCAACACTTACGGCTACCTCTCGACCGATGCCCGCGACCGCGTGAAGCTCAACGGTTTCTACCGTCTCCCGTGGCAGTTCATCCTCGGCGCCAGCTACTACTGGGACAGCGGCACGCCCTGGAACGTCTTCCAGACCGGCGCCGCCGTTCCGAACGTCGGCTACGGCACCTACTTCCTCGAGCCGCGTGGCTCGCGCCGGCTCCCGCACCTCAGCCAGCTCGACGTTCAGCTCCAGAAGAACTTCACCGTCGGACCCGTCACCGCGGGTCTCATCGGCAGCGTCTTCAACGTGACGAACAAAGAGACTGGTACGGCTGTCAGCGGTAACGTCGGAAGCAACCCGGCCCTCCCGACGGCGTCGTTCGGCACTTACACCTCGTACCAGCGCCCGCGCCGGTATGAAGTCGGAGTGCGCTTTGAGTTCTAATCGTCCTTCATGGGCGGAAAGGGGTCCTTCGGGACCCCTTTTTTTGTCCCTTGTCATCGCCCTTCTCTTCACCGCCAACGCCCTTTTCGCCGCCTCGCCGGCCGATTTCCGCAAGTGGATCGACTCCCCGGAGGCCTACTACGCCACCGCTGAAGAGCGGACGGACTGGCAGAAGGTGGCGACCAAGGAACAGGCCGACGAGTTCATCGCCGAGTACTGGAGCAAACGCGGCCCCGCTTTTCGCAAGGAAGTCATGACGCGCATCGAGTTCGCCGACGCGCAGTTCGCACTCGGCGGCACTCCCGGATCGCGGACCGTACGTGGACGAATCTGGCTGCTCCTCGGCTCCCCCAGCGAAACGAAAGCACTCCGCCAGCAGGGTGGCCCGAGCAGTTCCGGCGTCGACGACCGGCAGGTCAGCGCGCCGGGCGGCATCGGCGGCCTCTCACGCAACAACATCGAGCGTGCCGCGCTCATGACGACGGTCTGGCTCTATCGCAGCGACCGGCTGCCGAAAGAGCTCGGCCTCTCCGAACTGACGATCAACATCCAGTCGAACGTCGCCCGCGGCCAGGAGACGGTCGAGAACCCCGGGATCGTCGAGCCCTACCTCCGGCGCGTCGCCGAGTACCACAGCAACCGCGGGACGCTCGCCGTCACGGCACGCGTCCCGGGCAACGCCGCGGCTCCGGCGCAGCAGGGCGGCATCGTGGACGCGCCGGATTCGCCGCTCGGCCCCTCCTCCGATCCGCTCTGGATGATCGACTCGTCGCCGAACAACACGATCCTCAACGGCGATGCCTACATCGGCCCGAACGAGCAGCCGTTCTACGCGGTCAACCTGTTCATCCCGAAGAACGCCGCCACGCTGCAGCCGTGGAAGTCTGTGCTCTTCGTCGGCATGATCCGCGACGCGGAGGGCCGCACCCTGATCAACGACCGCGCGCAGGTCGACCTGCAGGAGAGCGCGAGCGGCGCGCGCTACCTCGATCGTTCGTTCCCGCTCGCACCCGGACGCTATGAAGCGCAGATCGTCCTCTTCTCACCTGAAGGAACGACCATCCTGGCGAACCACCGGGCGGAGCTCAACGTGCCTCCGGTCACGGAGCCGCGGCTCTCGCGGCTCCTCATGACCGATCGCGCTACCGTCCTGGAGAACCAGGGGGCGACCGATCCGTTCGTGTTCCTCGCCACGAAATACGATGTCCGCGGCGACCGCAAGTTCCGCGCGACCGACCGCATCGGCTACGTCACGGTCCTGGCCAACCCGAACGCCAGCCCGGAGCCAGCCCTGACGCAGCGGATGGTCTTCACCCGCGACGGCCAGCCGTTCGCCCGCACGCCGCTCGAGCCCGTCCCCCTCGTCCGCACCGGCCCGAAGACGTGGCTGATCGGCAACCAGTTCGACCCCGAGACCTTCAAGCCCGGACACTACGCGCTGGAGTTGCAGGTGCGGGACACGATTTCCGGGAAGCTGTATGTGGAGAAGACGGAGTTTGACGTGATGCCGTAAAGGGGGGCGGGTGGGGGAAACCTGAAGCCTGAGCTTGACCCCGAGACCCGAGACCCGAGACCCGAGACCCGAACGCAGAACGCAGAACGCAGAACGCAGAAGTCAGAATGAAGAACGAGGGCGCCGGCAACGGCGCCCTTTCACGTTCCATCCTCAATTCTGCGTTCTGCGTTCTGCGTTCTGCCTTCTGCGTTCTGCGTTCTGCCTTCTGCGTTCTGCGTTCTGCGTTCTGCGTTCTGCCTTCTGCGTTCTGCGTTCTGCCTTCTGCGTTCTGCGTTCTGATTCTCGTCCCCCCCCACCGCCACCGGCTCACCCGTTCCCCGTATCCCCGTGTGACGCATGCACCGGCTTCGACTCCGGCGAGCCCCACTGGCGGAACCAGATCGAGAGGACGACGATGGCCAGGACGGCCAGGAACTCGCTCTGCCAGTTCTGGAACGACTCGTACCAGAACTGCGGCTTCTGCATGTAATCGATCGTGCCGATCTGTTCCGACGAGCCGTGCTCTCTCGCCTCCTCGTTGTACTTGCGCGCGCCGCTCGCCGCATGGCCGACGAACGAGGCGAGGAAGAGAAAGAGGAAAGCCAGGCCGAGGGAGTTCTTGTACAGCGCCAGCCGCCAGCCCCCCTTCTTCACCGGACCCGGCACATCCGGATTGTCGGCGTAGTCCAGCGGGTCCTCTTCGACTTCGTCGGTCCCGTCGTGCTTCTTCGACTCGGCCGAGCCTTTCTGATAGAGGAAGACCGTCAGGACGACGTAGCACCCCATCTGCAGGAACTCGCTCTCCCAGTTCTCGAAGACCGTCTCGCCGAATTCGCTCGTCTTCAGGAACGCCCCGTACCCGATCTCCGGCTGCTGATGCTCCTTCTGTTCTTCGTTGTACGTCAGCCAGCCGCTGTAGCTGTGCCCCACGAGACAGATGAGGAAGAGGAGCGTGATGACGATCGAGAGGTTGTTGTTCTTCCACATGGCTGGGCTCGTGTAAGCAGCAACGGATAGGCCAGGGCCCGGGGCCCGGGGCTCGGGGCTCGGTTGGGGTCAGACCCGAGGTTCGAGGGGCTGTGTTGATGGCGCGGCAGAAGTGCCCGGAACCCGGCGTCTTCGTCCTCCCCACCCGGGCGCCGGGCCCCGGCACCCGCGCCCCGGGTCCTCGCTCGACTACAATCCGCGCTCTATGGCACAACCCGAACCGAACAAGATCATCTACTCCATGGTTGGAGTCTCCAAGTTTCACGGCAAGAAGCAGGTCCTCAAGGACATCTATCTCTCCTACTTTTACGGCGCGAAGATCGGCGTGCTCGGTCTGAACGGCTCCGGCAAGTCGTCGCTGCTCCGCATCCTCGCGGGCATCGACAAGGACCACCTCGGCGAGACCGTCATCTCCCCCGGCTACACCGTCGGCTTCCTCGAGCAGGAGCCGCGTCTCGACGAGACCAAGACCGTCCGCGAGATCGTCGAACAGGGCGTCCAGCCGATCCTCGACCTCCTCAAGGAGTTCGACGAGATCAACAACGCCTTCGGCGATCCGGACGCTGACATGGACAAGCTGATGGACCGTCAGGCCAAGGTCCAGGACAAGCTCGACGCCACCGGCGCCTGGGACCTCGACTCGAAGCTCGAAATGGCGATGGACGCGCTCCGCTGCCCGCCACCCGAGACGCCCGTCGCCACGCTGTCCGGCGGTGAGAAGCGCCGCGTCGCACTCTGCCGTCTCCTCCTGCAGGCGCCGGACATCCTCCTGCTCGACGAGCCGACGAACCACCTCGACGCCGAGTCGGTGCAGTGGCTCGAACAGCATCTCCAGCAGTACGCCGGCACCGTCATCGCCGTGACGCACGACCGCTACTTCCTCGACAACGTGGCCGGCTGGATCCTCGAGCTCGACCGCGGCGAAGGCATCCCCTGGAAGGGCAACTACTCCTCGTGGCTCGAGCAGAAGCAGGGCCGTCTGCAGCAGGAAGAGCGTTCCGAGACGCAGCGCCAGAAGACGCTCCAGCGCGAGCTGGAGTGGATTCGCATGTCGCCGAAGGCGCGTCACGCCAAGGGCAAGGCGCGCATCAACGCCTACGAAAACCTCCTCAACGAAGAGACGAAAGAGAAGATCCAGGAGCTGGAGATCTACATCCCGCCAGGTCCCCGTCTCGGCAGCGTCGTCGTCGAGGCGAACGGCGTGAACAAAGGCTACGCCGACAAGCTGCTCATCGAAGGGATGACGTTCCAGCTCCCGCCGGGCGGCATCATCGGCGTGATCGGCCCGAACGGCGCCGGCAAGACGACCCTCTTCCGGATGATCGTCGGCCAGGAGCAGCCGGACGACGGCACGATCCGCCTCGGCGACACCGTCAAAGTCGCGTACATCGACCAGAGCCGCACGCTCGACGGCGACAAGACCATCTTCGAGGAGATCACCGGCGGCGGCGACGTCGTGCAGCTCGGACCTCGTGAGATGGCCTCGCGCGCCTACGTGGCCCGCTTCAACTTCTCCGGCCAGGACCAGCAGAAGAAGGTCGGCGTCCTCTCCGGCGGTGAGCGCAACCGCGTGCACCTGGCGAAGATGCTGAAGGAAGGGGCGAACGTGCTCCTCCTCGACGAGCCGACGAACGACCTGGACGTCAACACGATGCGCGCGCTCGAGGAAGCACTCGAGAACTTCGCCGGCTGCGCCATCGTCATCAGCCACGACCGCTGGTTCCTCGACCGCGTGGCGACGCACATCCTCGCCTTCGAAGGCGACAGCCGTGTCTACTACTTCGACGGCAACTTCAGCGAGTACGAAGAAGACAAGCGCAAACGACTCGGCGCCGAAGCGACGCAGCCGCACCGCATCCGGTACCGGCAGCTTTCACGCTGATTACGGGTCCCGGAGTGCGGCGGCGCGCGAGCCACCGCACTCCGGGATGACGCCGCGGCCACGCCTCCAAAAAGTCGAATCCGCGATTCGTTTTTCCGGATCGCCAAGTCGCGCGCAGCAAAGCACTTAGACGTACAGATTCTCCTACCACGTTCTCTCCTGAGCGGTGCTACACTCGCGTCACAAACCCAATTCATGTTGTAGCAGTGTCCACCCGTACGGGAGCAGTTTCCGGCCGGGAGTCCATCCAACCTTAGGAGGGGAGATGAAATCTTCTTACCGTTTTCTCATCGTCCTGACTCTCCTGATGCTGAGCGCCTTTCCGGTGCTTGCGCAGACGGCGGGTACCACGTCGACACTTCTCGGAACCGTCACGTCCGAGGGAAGTGCGATACCGGGCGTCCTGGTCACGGCCTCGTCGCCGTCACTGCAGGGCACCCGTACGTCGATCACCGGTGAAAGCGGCGGCTACACGATCGCCGCGCTGCCGCCGGGCCAGTACACGGTGCAGTTCTCGCTCGAAGGGATGCAGACCGTCACGAAGCGCGTGACGCTGTCGCTCGCTCAGCAGAGCCGCGTCGACGCTGAGCTGAAGGTCGGCTCGGTCGCCGAGTCCATCACCGTCACGGCGGCCGCACCCGCGGTCCTCGAATCGACGCAGCTCGGCGCGAACTTCAACCAGTCCGACGTCGACAAGCTCCCGGTGGCGCGTAACGTCCGCCAGACCGTGCTGCTCGCTCCGGGCGTCAACCCGAACGGCGTGAACAACCAGATCACGATCCAGGGCGCGCCGTCCTACGAAAACATCTTCATGGTCAACGGTGTCGTCGTGAACGAGAACCTGCGGGGCCAGCCGCACAATCTCTTCATCGAAGACGCCATCCAGGAAACGACGGTCCTCACCGGCGGCATCTCGGCTGAATACGGCCGCTTCACCGGCGGCGTGGTCTCGACCGTCACCCGCTCCGGCGGCAACGACTTCACCGGCTCTTTCCGCGACTCGCTCACGAATCCCGACTGGACCGAGACCCCGGACCTCGCCGGCGCCACGGCTCCTCCGGACGTGACGAACCAGGTCTATGAAGCGACGCTCGGCGGCCGCATCATCCGCGACCGTCTCTGGTTCTTTGGCGCCGGCCGCCAGGCGAAGACCTCGCAGGCGCGCGCTACCTTCCGCACGGGCCTCGGCTATGTGAACGGCTTCGACGAGAAGCGCTATGAAGGCAAGCTGACGGGTCAGGTCACCGCCCGCCACAACCTGATGGCGTCGTACCTCGACGTCACGAACACCGAGTCGAACAACTCGCTGGCGCCGATCTACGACTTTGCCAGCATCGTCCCGACCCGCCAGTTGCCGAACTCCATCGCCACGGCGACGTACAACGGCATCTTCACGAACAACCTCCTCGCCGAGGTTGCGTGGTCGCAGAAGGAATACCAGTTCATCAACAGCGGCGGCACGTTCACCGATCGTATCCGCGGCACGTGGATCGAAGACTCCGTCACGGCCGGCCGTATGAACGCGCCGGTGTTCTGCGGCGTCTGCGGACCGGAAGCGCGTAACAGCGACTCCATCGGCGCGAAGGCGACGTACTTCCTCAGCACGCGCGCCATCGGCAACCACAACATCGTCGCCGGCGCCGATCGCTTCAGCGAAACGCGCGAGTCGAACAACTACCAGTCGGCCAGCCAGTACCAGATCTCGGCCCGCGTGGCCCGCGTCCCGGGCACCAACGACGTCGTGCCGGTCTTCGGCAGCGGCACGCAGCTCTCGTGGCGTCCGATCTTCGTCCTCTCGCCCGGCACCGACCTCTCGAGCGACGCGTTCTTCGTGAACGACCGCTGGGACCTGAACTCCCGCCTCAGCTTCAACCTCGGCGTCCGCTACGACGTCAATGACGCCGTCGACGCCGACGGCACCGTCGTCTCCGACGACAGCAACTTCAGCCCCCGCCTCGGCGTGATGTGGGACGTCCGCGGCGACGGCCGCCATCGCGTCGCGGCCAACTACGGCCGCTACGTCGCCAAGATCACGGACGGCTCGAACGTCACGTCGACCGCGCAGGCCGCAGGCCAGCCGGCGCTCTTCACCTGGAACTACACCGGACCGGCCGTGAACGCCATCGACGCCCAGGGCAACCTCGTCGGCAACCCGACGTCGAGCGCCGAAGCTCTGGCGATCCTCTTCAACTGGTTCGATTCGATCGGCGGCACGGCCAACACCGGGTTCGTTTCCTCGACGTACCCCGGCTACTCCTCCCGCTTCCCCGAGTCGCTCGCGTCTCCTTCGGTCGACGAGTTCACCCTCAGCTACGGCATGCAGCTCGGCGCCAACGCTTACGTGAAGGTCGACGGCACGCACCGCGAGTGGGGCAACTTCTACGCGGCGCAGCTCAACTCCCCCACCCAGCGTCTCACGCCGCCGAATGGCATCGCCAACGACGTGACGTACACCGTCAACGACGACGAGTACACCGAGCGCACCTACAACGGCATCTCGCTGCAGGGCCAGTGGCGCCGCGCCCGTCTCAACCTCGGCGGCAACTACACCTGGTCGACGCTGAAGGGCAATGACGTCGCCGAAGGCGCCGGCACGGCCACGATCCGCAACACGCCGGGCGAGATCTACTACCCCGAGTACCTGAATTACGCGCAGCGCCGTCCGATGGGCTACCTCGGTCAGGATCGCCGTCACCGCGCCCGCTTCTGGGCCGGTTATGACTTCGACACCCCGATCGGCAACTTCAACGTCTCGGCCCTCGAATCGTACGACTCCGGCTTCGCCTATTCGGCCATCGGCAGCATCGACGCCACCGGCCGTAACGCGAACTTCCGCTACGCCGGCGTCGCCACCAACCCCGGCTACACGCTGAGCGCTGCCGGCCAGCTCCACGACTACTACTTCAGCGAGCGCGGTGCCTACCGTACCAATGCACGTCTGGCGACCGACCTCGCGCTGAACTACTCGCTGCCCATCTGGGGCCGCGTCACGTTCTTCGCGCGCGGCGACGTCCTGAACGTCTTCAACACGCAGGAAGTGGTCGATCCGTCGCTGATCAACACCTCGGTCACGACGTCCCGTACGGGCGGCGCGACGGTGCTCAACGCCGACGGCACGATCCGTACGCTCAACTCCGGTCTCCGTCCGTTCAACCCGTTCACCGAGACGCCGAAGGAATGCCCGCAGGGCGCGTCGGCTCAGCAGTGCTACGACATGGGCGCGCACTACCAGCTCAGCAGCGCCTTCGGTACCCCCAGCAGCCAGGACGCGCTGCAGGTTGCCGATCGCTCGCTGGCTCCGCGCACCTACCGCGTCACTCTCGGCTTCCGCTTCTAAACCACAGCTTCATCGTTTCCCCAAAACGCCCCGGGCTCCGGCCCGGGGCGTTTTTTGTTGTCCCGGCGGCGCCACTCCGTCACGGCTCCTGCATTACCCTTCCGGCGATGCTTGCGATGCTGCTGCTCGTCTCCGCGCTTTCCGGGCGCGTCACCTCCAATGGCGCACCGCTGCCGGGGGCCACGGTCACGGCGGCGGGGGACACGATCCCGCAGCCGCGCACCACGACCACCGATGCGCGCGGCGCCTTCTGGCTGCCGGACCTGCCGCCTGGGGAGTACGACGTCACGTTCTCCATGGCCGGGCACCAGACGCTGACGCGCCGTGCCCGGGTACGCTTTGGGGAGCCAACGCGGACGAATGCCGAGCTGGCGCCGAGCGAGGAAGGGGAATCGGTGACGATGACGGCGTCCCCGCCAACGATCCTCGAGCGGCCGCGCAGCGTCTGGACGCTCGACGCCGCGACGCTCGAGCAACTGCCACTCTCGCGCGACGTCGATGCCGCGCTGGCGCTGGCGCCCCTGCGCGAACGGCGGGACGAACCGCGGCGTCGCCGCACGCTGCGCGCGCTGCCGCTCGACGCGCTGCGGGAGGCGTCGACGACGATCGCCGGCTTCCACGGCGACACGTTCGACGCCACGCCGGCCTTCAGCGGCGGAAATGACTTCAGCGGCTCCGCGCGGCTGACGTACGAGCACGACGTCACGACCACGCTCGAAGTGACGGCCGGCGGCGCCGCGATCGCTGACCGGCTGTGGTTCTTCGCCGCCGCGCTGGCGAACGACGATCGTCGCGGTGGCTACGGCAAGCTGACGGCCAGCCCCACGGAACGTGACGCACTCTTCCTGCAGGGTTACGCCACCGACGAAGACGGCGACTTTGCGGCGCTGCGCTGGTCGCATTTCGGCGACCGGACCACGCTCACCGCCGCTGCCGCGACGGACGATCGCGCGGCGGCGAGCGGCCATGCATTCGTGCGGGGGCACGAGCTGAGCGCCGGCGTTTTGCGCGACAGCGGCAACGTCTACTTTCTCTCCGACCGCTACGTGGTGAACGAGCATCTGCTCGTCGACGCGGGCGTGCGCCACGACGGCCAGTGGTCGCCACGCGGGGGCGTGGTGTACGACCTGCACGGCAACGGCGAGCAGCGCATCGCGGCCAATGCGTCACGCGACGAACTGGCGCTGACGTACGCGCAGCAGCTCGGCGCCAGCGGCTACGCACGAGCCACCGCCCTGCGGCGCGACAGCGACAGCGGTCACGACGACCTGTTCATCGTGGACGGCATTTACCGGTGGCTGCTCTTCACCTTCGGCGGTAACGGTACGTTCGGCGACCAGACCTCCGGCAACCTCTGGGTCCAGATCGATCCGCCGGTGCTGGAGCACGACGTCAACGTCACGCTGCTCGAACGCTACCGCGCCGGCTTTGCCGCCACGGACATCGCGGTGAACTACCGCTTTGCGCGCATGACGGTCGTGCCGTTCGTGAAGCTGGAAGGCGCCAACCTGCTGGGCCGCCGCGGCGAACCCCGCACGTGGCGTCTCGGGGTAGGGGCGCGGCTGTAAGCCATCTTGGAGTGCGGTGGCGAACGCCACCGCTCTTGTACACGTGTAGCAGAGCGGTGGCGTTCG
>DASWMP010000194.1:0-35913 GCA_036399695.1 Thermoanaerobaculia bacterium
CCCCCCCCCCCCCCCCCCCCCCCCCCCAACTGCCCAACTGAACGCCCCCGCCATCACCACCCCGAAATACAGCAACCGCAGGCGCTCGTCCGGGAGCGCCAGCTCCCCGGCCAGCAGCATCGGCACGGCCAGCATGACCGCCGGGCTCGTAGCCCACGCCACCGCCGTCGCGATCAGCGCCAGCAAAGGCAGCGCGGCGTCGATCGGCGTCCCATGCTGGACGCCGAGATGGCAGGCATACGCCGAGACGGCGGCGGCCAGCAGCCAACTGAGAGCTCGCACGTAAATGCTACGAAACCGTCGCTTTCGCTGTCGGGTCGCGGACGAAATCGGGGTCGAAGCCGTCGAGCGTCTCCGGGGTCACGACCGAGCGGTAGACCAGCCGCGCGTCGCCGCGCAGCCGAACGTTCTCGGCGTAGCTGCCGTCGATGGCGAACGAGACCTCGAGCGTGATGCCGCTCCGGGTGAAGACGGAGACGGGCGCCGAGACCCGGCCGAAAAGGCCGCTCACGACCGCCGAGGCCACGACGCCCGAGCCGCAGGAGAGGGTCTCCCCTTCCACGCCCCGCTCGTAGGTCCGCACCTCGATGTTGCGCGGGTCGCGGACGACGACGAAGTTCACGTTCGCGCCGCCGTCGGCCTTCAGGTCGGGATGCTGCCGGATCGCGCGGCCGAGGGGGACGATGTCCTGCGCCCAGAGGTCCTCGCGGAGGAAAACCACGTAGTGAGGGACACCGACGACGACGAAGCTGCCGTGCACGACCGTATTGCCGACGCGCAGCGGCCGTTCCGGCCGGTACCCTTGGGGCGACGGCAGCGACAGCGTCACCGCGCCCCCTTCCGACACCTCGGCGCCGATGACACCGGCGTCCGTTTCGATCGTCATCTTCTTGCCGGCAATGACGTTGAGCAGGGCGAAGCGGGCCGCGCAGCGGGTCCCGTTGGCGCAGAACGCCGCCAGGCCGCCATCCGAGTTGTAGTACTTCATCCGGAACGTGGCGCGGGCGGAGCTCTCGATCAGGATGAGCCCGTCGCCTCCGACCGACAGCGCCCGCGTACAGATCCGGCGCGTCAGCTCCCCCGGCTCGGTGATCCGGCCGTTCCGGTTATCGATGACGACGAAGTCGTTTCCGCCGCCCGCCATCTTCGAGAATGCGAGCGGATCTTGTTTAGCGGTCGGGGTTTGGCCAAAGCCTCTCATCGGAAGTTTTCGCAGAGCTCACCGGTTCACGGCGGCGGTTCTGTATTCTCTCATGTACCTGCCCGGGCCGTAACTGCGTCCGGGCCTGATACGTCTCAATCCACCGGAGGACTTCCTTTGAGCCCGTTCATCCGCAACACGACCGCCGCCCTGCTCGCCGCGGCGCTCGCCGTCCCCGTCGCTGCCCAGCAGAAGCACCCCGAAGGGGAGCCGCCGCGTCTCGTGGAAAACATCGACATCCGGATCATCAACGTCGATGTCGTCGTCACCGACAAAAAAGGCAACGCCGTCACCGGCCTGAAGAAGGACGATTTCGAGATCTACGAGAACAACGCCCCCAAGATGATCACGAACTTCTTCGAGGTCGAAGGACGGCAGGCCAAGAACGCCGTGATCGACCCGGTGGCCACGGCAGCGGCTCCGCCCGCCGAGGCCGCGAAGACCGAAGAGCTGCCGGAGAACCTGCGCCGCCGCATCATCTTCTACGTCGACAACCTGTCGCTCCATCCCTTCAACCGGAACCGCGTGTTTCAGCAGATGAAAGACTTCATCAAGGAAGTCATGCGCCCGGGCGACGAGGCAATGATCGCCACGTTCAACCGCAGCATGAAGGTGCGCGTCCCCTTTACGAAAGACCTCACGCAGCTCAACCAGACCCTCGAGGCCATGGCCGGCGAATCCGGTCTCGGCGTCGGCGTGCAGGCGGAGCGGAAGCAGACCGAAGACCGTATCCGTGAGGCGCGCGGTTACGACGAAGCCATCGCCGCGGCGCGCTCCTACGCGTCGTCCGTCGAGCACGACCTCCGCCAGAGCGTGCAGTCGATCAACGGCCTCATGTCCACGCTGGCCGGCCTCGAAGGGAAGAAGATCCTCGTCCTGACGAGCGAAGGCTTCCCGATGCAGCCGGGCCGCGAGGTCTTCTACTACATCGACGAAATCTCGCGCGAGCGCCGCTGGAGCAACACCGGCACGATGCTCGAGGGGATGTCGTACGACGGCTCCCAGCTCATCCAGTCGGTGGCCAAGACCGCTAACGCCAACAACATCACCCTCTACACCGTCCACGCGGCCGGCCTCTCCCAGACGAACGACATGAGCGCCGAGAACGCGCGCCCCGCGTCGCCGACCGTCTCCTGGGCCGCGAGCCAGAACACCACCGAGTCGATGCAGGTCATGGCGCAGCTCACCGGCGGCCTTGCTTCGATCAACACGAACAACTTCGCGCTCGCCTTCAACCGCATCCAGCGCGACCTCGACTCCTACTACTCCCTCGGCTACCGCGCCGGCACGGAGCGCGTCGACCGCCAGCGTTACCTCGAGGTCAAGATCAAGAACGCCAGGCAGCGCGGCCTCACGGTCCGCAGCCGCCAGACGTTCGTCGAGAAATCGACCTACGCCGAGATGAGCGACCGTGTCGTCGCCAACCTCCTCTACAAGACGAAGGCGAACGACCTCAAGATCCTCGTCCGCACCGGCCGCCCCCGCGCTGCCGAAGACGGCTACTTCACGGTGCCGGTCGAAGTGCAGATCCCGATGGACGAGATGACGCTCCTGCCCCAGGGCGACACCGACTTCATCGGCGGCTTCGACGTCTACGTCGCCGTGGCCAACAAGGAGAGCGACATGTCGGACGTGCAGCGCAAGGCACACACGGTCCGCGTCCCCGCCGCCGACAAGGAGAAGGCGAAAGGGAAGTACTACACCTACTCCGTCGAGCTGCTGATGGAGCGCGGCCTCAACCGCATCTCCATCGGCGTCGTCGATCACATCTCGAATGTGACCGGCTTCGCGCGCGAGCAGGTGATCGCCCAGGATCTGCGATGAACTAGTTGGCGGTTGGCAGTTGGCGGTTGGCGGTTGCTCCGCTACTTCCACTGCCTACCGCCAACTGCCAACTGCCAACTGCCAACTGTCTACTTGCCGTGCGCGTCCTCCTCACCATCCAGTATCTCGGGACCCGCTACGGCGGC
The DNA here is from genome assembly GCA_036399695.1 of Thermoanaerobaculia bacterium. Taxonomy (GTDB): domain Bacteria; phylum Acidobacteriota; class Thermoanaerobaculia; order Gp7-AA8; family Gp7-AA8; genus DASVEE01. Next base: position 3,172 of record DASWMP010000194.1, read on the forward strand.
TGGCAACTGCAGGACACCGTCCCCTCGGTACAGCAGCAGCTCGAGGAAGCGCTCGCGGCGATGTATGGCTCACCTCTGCGCGTGCATGGCGCCGGACGAACCGACTCCGGCGTCCATGCGCGCGCGCAGAGGGCTCACATCGACGCACCGTTCGACATCCCCTCCCGCGGCCTGATCCTCGGCCTGAACGTGCGGCTCCCGCCCGACATCCGCGTGACCGCGGCCGAAGCCGTCGCCGATGACTTCCACTCGCGCTTCGACGCGAAGTCCAAAACTTACGAGTACCGCATCTGGAACGGCGAGGTAGCAGACGTCTTCGCGGCCCCGACGCACGCGCACGTGGCGCAGCCGCTCGACGCCGCACTGATGCACGAGACCGCGCAGGCGCTCGCCGGTGAGCACGACTTTGCCGTCTTCACGGTGGCCTCGCCCGAGGTGAGCTCGACCGTGCGCACGATCTCCGCGATCGCCGTGGAGCGGGAGGGGGCGGTCGTGCGGCTGACCGTCACGGCCGACGGGTTCCTCCGCTACATGGTGCGGCGCATCGCCGGATCGTTGATCGAGGTGGGGCGCGGCAAGCTGCGGCGTGAAGCGCTGTGGGATGCCGCCCGCTGGACGGCGCCGGCGCAGGGGCTGACGCTGGTGGAGATCCGGTACTGATCTCGGAGTGCGGTGGCGTTCGGAGGGTGTCTCAAAACGGAGCGCACACAGTCTGATGGCCTGATTAGAAACCGGCGCCTGCCGGCGCGGACAGACAAGAGTGTCTGTCCCACATTGAAATGCCAGCGTGCCCGCGGGTGCCCGATATTCGGCGGAATCTGAATGTGGGACAGACACTCCTGTCTGTCCGCGCCCGCGGGCGCCGGTTCATCGACGGCAGAACCAAGGGAGTAGATCGAGGCCCACCGTTTTGAGACACCCTCCGTTCGCCACCGCACTCCGAGATCGCCGCGAACTGCTATAACATGCCCCCTCCATGATCGACCTCTCGAAGTTGGCCGAGCCCGGCTCGATCGAGGAGAGCATCCTCGAAAAGCTCGATCTGAAGCGCCTGCCGCGCCATGTGGCCGTGATCATGGACGGCAACGGCCGCTGGGCCAAGTCGCGCCATCTGCCGCGCGTCGAAGGACATCGCGCCGGGATCGCCGCGGTCCGTGAAGTGGTCGAGACGGCTGCCCGGCTCGAGCTCGGCGCCATCACCCTCTACGCTTTCTCCGTCGAGAACTGGAAGCGTCCGCGGTACGAGATCGCCACGCTCATGATGCTCCTCAAGGAGTACCTCCGGAAGGAGCTGCAGACGCTGATGGACAACAACATCCGCTTCACCCCCATCGGCCGCATCGAAGGACTCGACCCGAGCGTGCAGCGCGAGCTGCGTTACGCCGAGGAACAGACGTCCCGCAATACGGGGCTGCTCTTCCAGATCGCCCTCAACTACGGCGGGCGCGCCGAGATCGTCGACACCGTCAACCGCATCATGGCCTCCCTTCGCGAGAAGGAGATGAGCGACGCCGTGATCGACGAGGCGTTCTTCGCCGATCACCTCTACACCGCCAACGTCGACGATCCGGATCTCCTGATCCGGACGAGCGGCGAGATGCGCGTCTCGAACTTCCTGCTCTGGCAGATCGCTTACGCCGAGATCCACGTGACGAAAGTGCTCTGGCCCGATTTCCGCCGCCGCCATCTCTACGAGGCCATCCTCGATTTCCAGACGCGCGATCGCCGCTACGGCGGCGTCGAGGAAGCCGGCACCGAGATGTTCATCGAAGCCGACGAGAAGCGCGCCTGAAGCCCGCCTGATGCGTTACGCCCGCGAAGCTACCGCTGCCGTCGCCGCACCGTTCGCCATCTGGATGATCGGCTGGGGGCACGCTTCCATCCTCGTCACGGTCATCGGCATCATCGGCGCCCTCGCCCTCTACGAGTTCCTCGCCCTCGGCCGCAAGAAGGGCTACGAGCTTCCGATTCCCCTCTGCCTCATCCTGGTGCTGCTCGTGATGTCGGCCTTCGTCTTCGAAGCCGTCTCCGTCGAGATCGGCGTCTACATCACGCTGCTGCTGATCCCCGCCTCGTACGTCTTCAGCAAACGCTCGCTCGAAGACTCCCTGCCGTCGAGCGCCATCGCCGTCCTGGCCACGCTCTACGTCGGCATGCTCGGCGGCGCCTGCATGCGCCTGCGCACCGACTACCCGGAAGGGCCGAAGCTGATCTTCTTCCTCCTGCTGGTCGTCTGGCTCGGCGACGCCGGCGCCTACTACGTCGGCAAGAACTTCGGAAAGCACAAGCTCTCCCCCCGCATCAGCCCGAAGAAGACGATCGAAGGGCTCATCGGCGGCATGATCACGTCGCTCGTCACCGCCGTCATCATCCACTACACCTTCTTCCCCACCTTCCCTCTCGTCCACGCCATCATCTGCGGCATGATCCTCTCGGTCTGCGGCGTCATCGGCGACCTGGCCGAATCGATGTGGAAACGCTCCGCCGAGGTCAAAGACAGCGGCACCCTCATCCCCGGCCACGGCGGCTTCTTCGACCGCTTCGACTCCATCTTCTTCACCGCCCCGATCCTCTACTGCTACTGGACCCTGATCGTGCACGGGTTCCGCACGTTGAACATCATGAGCGGCTAGCGCCGCGTTGTTGGTTGTCGGTTTTTGGTTTTTGGTGCTCCGCTCAGTCGGCCGACGCCTCAACCAACAACCAAAAACCAACAACCAAAAACCAACACACCATGATCAACCTCTCCATCCTCGGCAGCACTGGCTCGGTCGGCTGCAGCACACTGGCCGTCGTCGACGCATTTCCTGATGAACTGCGGGTCGTCGGGCTGGCGGCGGGAGGGAACGTCGAGCTGCTGGCGGAGCAGATCCGCAAGTACCGGCCGGAGCTCGTCTCGGTCAAGACGGAAGAGGATGCGGCGCGGCTGCGCGGGTTGTTCGCGGACGTCGAAGTCGTGCACGGCATCGACGGTGCCTGCGCCGTGGCCACGCTCTCTTCGGCGCAGGCGGTCATCGCCGCCATCGTCGGGGCGGCCGGGATTCCGCCGGTCTACTCGGCGCTGAAAGCCGGCAAGCGCGTCGGCATCGCCAACAAGGAAGTGCTCGTGGCCGCCGGTGACGTCATGACGCGCACGGCCCGCGAGTTCGGCGGGGAGATCCTGCCGGTCGACTCCGAGCACAACGCCGTCCATCAGGCCATCCGCTGCGGGACGCACGCCGAGGTGCAGCGCATCATCCTCACGGCCTCGGGCGGGCCGTTCCTCAGACGGGACCTCGCCACCTTCCACGACATCAGCATCGACGCCGCCCTCGCTCATCCGACCTGGCGCATGGGGAACAAGATCTCCATCGACTCCGCCACGATGATGAACAAGGGGCTGGAGGTCATCGAGGCCCATCACCTCTTCGACATGCCGGTCGACCTGATCGACATCGCCATCCACCCGCAGTCGATCGTCCACTCCATGGTCGAGTACGTCGACGGGTCGATCATCGCCCAGCTCTCGACCACCGACATGAAGTTCCCGATCCAGTACGCCCTCTTCTTCCCCCAGCGTCTCGCCGCACCGTTCGCGCGGCTCGACCTGGCGAAGATGCGCACCCTGGAGTTCCTGCCGGTCGAGCCGGAGCGTTTCCCCGCCGTCGCGCTCGCCTACGCCGCCTCCCGCGCCGGCGGTTCCATGCCTGCCGTGCTCAACGCTGCCAACGAGATTGCCGTCGAACGTTTCCTCGCCGGCGAACTTCCGTTCATGGGGATCGTAGACATAGTGAACCGCGTGCTCGACCGGCACGCCGGGAGCGTGGCTCCGATCGGTACGGTCGAGGACGCATTGCACTGGGACCGGTGGGCGCGCAATGAGGCGCGCGGAATTGATGTTGCAGTCAGGCGCTGACCTATGGCTCAAACTTTCGCAACCAACATCCTCGGCTTCGTCATCGTCCTCGGCTTCCTGATTTTCGTTCACGAAGCGGGGCATTTCTTCGTTGCGAAGTTCTTCAAAGTACGGGTCCTCGTCTTCTCCTTCGGCTTCGGTAAGCGGCTGCTCGGCTTCCGCCGCGGCGATACCGACTACCGCCTCTCCCTGATCCCTCTCGGCGGATACGTCCGCATGGCCGGCGACACGCCGGAAGACAACCAGCCCGGCAATCCGGACGAGTTCCTCTCGAAGCCGAAGTGGCAGCGCTTCCTGATCCTCGTGGCTGGGCCGTTCATGAACATCGTCATCGCCATCACCTTCCTGGCAGCGCTGGCGATGATCGGCATCCCGCAAGCGGCGTCGGTGAAGCCGGTCATCGGCGAAGTCCTGCCCCTCGGCGCCGCGGCGAAAGCAGGCCTGCAGGTCGGCGACCGCATCGTCCGCATCGGCAACGAGACCATCGACGAGTTCGACGACCTGCGGATGGCCATCTCGATGAACGCCGGCACGGCGCTCCCCGTGATCTACGAGCGGAACGGCCAGCGCCGTACGACGACGCTCACCCCGGCCCGCGAGTCGAGCGAGTACGGCCCGGTCGGCCGCGCCGGCATTTCCCCCTGGATCGATCCGATGCTCGGCGCCACCCTGAAGGGAAGCGCCGCCGAAAAGGCCGGCCTGAAGGAAGGCGACCGCATCACCGGGATCAACGGCAAGCCGGTGCAGCAGGTGGTGGACGTCTCGAACGTCCTGGATAAGAGCAAAGGGAAGCCCGTGCAGCTCGACGTCCTCCGCGGCGGTCAGACGCTGAAAATCACCCTCGCGGACGACCAGACCGAGTCGCGCGGCATCCTCCTGCCGTCGCGCATCGAGAAGCGTTCGCTGGTCCCGGCGCTCCGTTACAGCCTCTCCGAGAATTGGCGGATGCTCCGCTACGCCGGCGCCGCCATCGGCCGCATGTTCCGCCCCGAGGGAAGCGTCCGCGAGCTGAGCGGCCCGGTGGCCATCGCCAAGATCTCGGGCCAGGTGCTCCGCAGCGGTTGGCAGCCCCTCGTCGCCCTCATGGCCATGATCTCCCTGCAGCTCGGCGTCATGAACCTCCTGCCGATCCCTGTCCTCGACGGCGGCCACATCATGATCCTCCTGCTCGAAGGCATCGCCCGCCGCGATTTCTCCATCCGGGTGAAAGAGCGCATCCAGCAGGTAGGCTTCGCCGCTCTGGCCACGCTGATGCTCGTCGTGCTCTACAACGATGTCATCACCCACGTGCTCGGCATCGGCAAAGGGTAGCCAGGCGCTTCTCCGGGTCTATGTGGGACAGACACTCTTGTCTGTCCGGACAGGCAGGAGTGCCTGTCCCACATCAAAACTCCGAGATCAGACCGCTCCGATGATCACGCGGCGCAGCAGGTCGAGCGCCTGCTGGGTGGAGTACCACTTCACGATCGTGCGCGGTCCCTGCCAGAGCAGCTTGCGGTGCACCTCGCCATCCGGCGACGCCACGGCCACGTGAACGGTGCCGACCGGCTTCTCCGGCGTCCCCCCGCCCGGCCCGGCGATCCCGGTGATCCCGACGCCGTACGTCGTGCCGAACCGTTCCCGAATCCCGCGCGCCAGCGCCAGCGCGACCGGCTCCGAGACCTGCCCATGCGCCGCGATCAGCGCCCCATCCACTCCCGCCAGCGACGTCTTGGCCTCGGCGGTGTACACGAGCGCCCCTCCCATGAAGTAAGCGGAGCTGCCGGCGATGTCCGTGATCCGCGAGCCGAGCAGCCCGCCGGTGCACGATTCGGCCACCGACAGCGTCGCCCGCCGCTCCGTGAGCAGACGGCCGATCACCGCTTCGAGCGTGTCGTCGTCGTAGCCGAAGACCCGCTGCCCGAAGATCGCCAGCAACTCCCGCTCGCGTCCCGCCATCGCCGCGCGGGCGGACGACTCGTCGCCATCCGCGAACAGGTGCACTTCGATGTGGCCGCCGGTGGCCAGGATGGTCGGCGGCGCTTCGTCGCGATGGGCGTCGTAGTACGGCTTCAGCTTCTCTTCGACGCCCGACTCCGTCAGCCCGGCGATCTTCAGCACGCGGCGGAAGCGCGAACGCCCGCCGCGCAACTCGTGCAGCCACGGCTGAAAGTACGTCGCCAGCATCCACTCCAGCTCGTGCGGCACCCCCGGAAAGACCCAGACGTGCTTCCCTTCGACCTGCAGGTGAAAGCCGGGCGCGGTGCCCCGCTCGTTCGTCAGCGTGGTCTGGCCGGTGAAGACCATCGCCTGGCGTTTGTTCACCTCGGGCATCGTCCAGCCGCGGGCGGCGAAGCGCGACGCGATGCGATCGACGATCGACTGTTCGAGCTGCTGCTCGAGACCGAAGGCGGCGGTGAGCGCCTCGCGCGTCAGGTCGTCTTCCGTCGGCCCGAGGCCGCCTGTCATGATCAGAAGATCGGTGCGGTCGAAGGAGTAACGGATCTCGTCCGTCAGATCCTGCAGGTCGTCGGCGACGATCGACTTGCGCACCAGCGGGATCGCGTAACTCTCGAGCGCCGACGTGATCTTGAGCGAGTTCGTGTCGACGCGCACCGGTCCGAGCATCTCGGAGCCTACCGCGATCACCGCTGCTGTGTATCTCATCCTGAGCAAAGCGAAGGATCAATGGAGCCACAGCGACGATGTGAAGTTTCTGTGTCGCTGTGGCTCCACTGATCCTTCGCTTCGCTCAGGATACGCTGAAAGTGGCTCCATTGATCCTTCGCTTCGCTCACGATTGAGACGCCGCTTCCTTCTCCGACGACAGTGTCTCCCACTTGCCGTACAGCAGCTCGATCATCGCCTTCAGGTCCTGGTTCTGCTGCTGGATCTTCTTCGAGCGGTCCCCGTCGCGGAACACTTCCTCGGAGCAGAGCAGCAGATCGTTGCGCTCCCGCTCCTTCTCCGCCGCGGCAATCCGTTCTTCCAGCGCCGCCAGCTCTTCCTCGATCTTCTTGAGGCGCTTCGACCGGCGCTTCTGCTCCTCGCGGTCCACCGGCGCCGCCTTCGGCGCGGGCGCCGTGACGACCGGCACCGCCGCCGGCTTCGGCTTCGGAGGGGCGGCCGGCGCCGAGACGGACGTGGGGTTCTGCGGCACGGCCGTCCCTTCCTTCATCTTCAACGCGAGGTCGCTGTAGTTGCCGTGATAGATCTCGGCCTGCCCCTCCTCGACGAGAATGATGTTCTCGGCCACGCGGTCGATGAAGTAGCGGTCGTGCGAGACGACGACCAGCGCACCGGTGAACTGTTCGAGCGCCGACTCCAGCGCCTCGCGCGTGTAGACGTCGAGGTGGTTCGTCGGCTCGTCCAGCATCATCACGTTGCCGCCGACGTACATGATCTTCGCCAGCGCCAGCCGCCCCTTCTCGCCGCCCGAGAGGTCGCGCGTCTTCTTGAAGACGTCGTCGCCGAAGAAGGAGAACTGCGCGAGATACCTGCGCGCTTCTTCCTCGGTCTGCGTCGTGTCGAGGTTCCAGACCTCGTCGATGACCGAGCCTTTCGGATCCAGGTCGCCGAGGGTCTGGTCGTAGTAGCCGACCTGCACGTTGTGGCCGTAGGCGACGGTGCCGGCCAGCGGCGTGAGACGCGACGCGAACGTCTTGAGCAGCGTCGACTTGCCGGAGCCGTTCGGCCCCATGATCGCGTACCGCTCGCCGCGCCGGATCTGCAGCGAGAAGTCTTCGACCACGCGCTTGTCGCCGTAACCGACGGCCAGACGGTCCGCCGTCAGCGCCACCGCGCCGGAACGGGCACCGCCATCGAGCTTGAACTTGGCCAGCGTCTCGTCCGTCTCCGGCCGTTCCAGCTCGTCGATCTTGTCGAGCATCTTGCGGCGCGACTTCGCCTGCTTCGTCTTCTGTCCGGCCAGGTTGCGGCGGATGAAGTCCTGCGTCTCGGCGATGTACTCCTGCTGCCGCTCGAAGTCCTTGGCCATCTTTTCCATCCGCTCGGCGCGGAGCTCGAGGAACTTCTCGTAATTGCCGTTGTACTCGACGAGCTTGCCGTGCGCGAGCTCGACGATCTTCGCCACGGTCCGGTTCAGGAACGTACGGTCGTGCGAGACGAGGAGATAGCTCCCCTTGAACGTCTGCAGGAACTCCTCGAGGAACTCGATGCCGCGCAGGTCGAGATGGTTCGTCGGCTCGTCCAGGAGCAGCAGGTCGACTTTCGTCAGCAGCGCCCGGGCCAGCATGGCCCGGTTCTGCTGCCCGCCGCTGAACTCATGGATCGGCCGCTGCCACTCGTTCTTGTCCGCGAACCCGACGCCGCCCAGCACCCGCTCGACCTCGGCGTGGAGCGTGTAGCCGTCGGCATGTTCGTAGTCATGCTGCAGCTCGGAGTACTTGTGCAGCAGCCGCTCGTGCTCCGCTTCCGTCTTGGTCGTGTCGGCGAGCTGCAGCTCGATGGCCCGCATCTTCCGGTCGATGGCCAGCACGTCCGCGAAGGCCGTCTCCACGAAGTCGAAGAGCGAGGTGCCCGGCTCGGCATTCAGATGCTGCCCGACATGCCCGATCGTCAGCCCGGAGGCGCGCAGGATCTGCCCATGATCGGGCTCTTCCTGTTTGAGGAGCAGCCGGAACAGGGTCGTCTTCCCCGCCCCATTACGCCCGACGAGCCCCACGTGCTCCCCAGGATTGTGCTGCCACGTGGCCCCCTTGAGGACATCGTGCGGACCGTAGCTTTTCTCGATGTTGTCAAAGCGGTAGAGCATGCCGGCACCGTTAATTCAGAGCGGACTCGCGGCATTCCGCCGGAGGCATCTCGGAGAGCGGTGGCGAATCGCACACCTCTGCCGTCGTGATCGCCCCTCTTCAGGCGCGGGGGGTGCAATACCTCCCGGGTATGCGCTACACACTTCTTGCTTTGCTGCTCGCGGTCGTCACGGGCTGCGCCTCTTCGCCGGGGCGGCCGGCGTCGGTCACTGCACCTGAGATCGCCGTCCAGCAGACCGGGTCGATCTTTTTCGGCTCCAGTCAGACCGCGCCGGTCTCGATCGACGTGGCGGTGCGCAACACCTCGAACGTGCCACTGCGGCTGCGTACCGTCCGGCTCGACGCGGCCGGGATGTCGCAGTACTCGATCTATCCGGCCGAGCGCACCATGAACGAGCTGCTCCCCCCGGGAGAGACGCGCGTCGTGTCGCTGTTTGCTACCGCGTATACGAACCGGTCGCGGCTCAGCGTCACGGAGCCGCTGAGCGTCCGCGCGGTCGTGGACCTGGAGCATGAGGGCAAGCGGTTCCGTGAAGTGGCGCTGCGCCCGATGATCAGCCAGCCGTAGGGCACCGGGAACCCGGACCTACCGCACCTGTACGAGAAGCAGCGGCTCGCAGGTCCTCGTCTCACCACTCGAGGATCGCGCCGCGTCGTCTGAAACGACTTGCGCCGGCTCACTCCCACCAGGCTCGACCCGCCCATCAGACGAGCCACGCGCTTACGTCCAACCTGCTCGCCCTGCTCCTGCATCTCGGCGTGAATTCGAAACGCGCCGTAGGTCTTGCGTGCTTCGCGATGAATCTGCTCGATCCGCCGGCTCAGCACCTCATCTCGCCGTTTCCGCTGCGATGTCTGCCGTGATTGCCATGCGTAGTGCCCGCTGGTGGAGACGCCCAGCACCCGGCACATGGCGCTGATGTGAAATTCGGCTCGGTGCGCACTCACGAATTCGAAGTCTTCAGGTGTCCACGAAATCGGGTCACCTCGAGTCGCTGCATGAACGACCGCATCAGCATGTGGAGTCTCCTGAGCGGAGAATAGCAATCCCGAGACTCCCCCGCTCCATCGGCACCTGTGAGAGCCCGTTCAGTTCCATCGGTCCCATAGGTCGCATCTGTCCCATAGGTCCTATCGTTCCCCCTGCAGCGCGGCGCGTACGGCCGCCAGCTCGGCGGTCATCTCCTCCGGCGCTACCACCGATTCGATAATCGCCGGACAGCCCGCGGGGATGACGGCCGCAATCCCGGCGAACGCCTCCCGCGCCGCGGCATTGAGCGCGAGATGCTCCCCGCGAGCGGACACCTCGCTCACGTGCAGTTGCCGCAGCCGTTCACCAAACTCCGCGAGCATCTCCCGCGCCGCGGCCATCGACCGATCGATCTGCCGCGCATGCCCCACGTCCAGGCAGAACCCCGCTTCCGGGTAAACGGCGAACAATTCGCGCAACTCATCCGGCGTACGGCCGGTGGTCTTCCGGTCATCCATGTTCTCCAGACACAAACGGCTGCCGAGACGCCGCCACAACGAAGGCGTCACCAGGATCTCCGGATGGACGACGATCGGCCACGCCTCCGGCAACTGTTCGAGCAGACGAAACACCGACTCTTCCTCGAGCGTCTGCAGCCTGCTCGGCGCATGCACCGAAACATACGCGAACGCGCTCACATCCAGTGACGGCAGCGCTTCGAGCAGCGCCGGCAGCTCGCGATCGCGCAACGCCGACAGCTCGACAGCTTCGATACCGGGCAATTCGCGCTGCAGCGCCAGACCGAGGGCGACGTCCCCTTTCGCCAGCGCGCCGGTCGAGAAGCCGATCGGCCGCATCAGAAGACCCCGAAGTCGCGGATCAGCCGCGGGAGCTTGGGATGGGCGTCGAAGAAGAGGCGCGTCACGCCGTCGCGGAAGCGCTGACTGGCCGTGCGCAGGCCGGCGTAGGCCGGCTCGTCGAGGGCATTGTCGAACTGCACGGCTTCGAGCGCCTTGCGCGCGTCGCGATTGGCCAGGACGCCCAGGAACTCGTCGTAGGAGGAGAAGATCGCGTCGGCCACGTCGTCGTCTCCCGCTTCCAGAACGATGCGCGCCAGCAGCTCCAGCGGCGGCACGTCGGTCTGCTGGCGGATCAGCTCCGCGAGCGCGGCGAAGTAGGCGTCGTCGCTCTCTACCTCCCGCAGTTCCGGCGAGGCGAACAGCTCTCCCGACAGCGCCGTCACGAGCCCGGCGACGAACAGCACCTTGCGCGAGAAGCGGAGCTTGACGTTCCGGATGCCCCAGCCTCGCCGCTGCCGTTCCCACATCTTGGACGCGTAGTCAGTAGCCATCGTCCGCCAGTAGCGGACGACGTCGTTCAGCAGAAAATGGGCGACGGTCTGGCGGCTCCGCCGGCTGCGCACCGGCCGGTCGTAGATGACGTAGCGGGCCAGCACGTTCTGGATGACGCGCTGGCGCAGCGCGGGATTCGTCAGCGCCCGCGACTCCGAAAGCAGCAGGATGCGCCGCGTCAGGTTCTCGTTCGAGTCGCGCGTCCCGGCGATGTAGTGCACCAGCTCGTGGCTGGCGACGATGTCGCCGAACGTGCCGGTCGGCCCCACGTCTTTCTCGACGATTCCCCGGACCCGCGTCTCGATCTCCCGCGCCACGATCGCGTGCTCCGGGTCGGACGCACCGTCGATGAGCAGGAACCAGTCGGCATCACTCCCTTCGGTCGCTTCACCCCGCCCCAGCGATCCGGTCACGACCACCGAAAACTCGGAAGAATCGAGTTCCGACAGCGCCGCGCTCAGCTCCCCGATCACCCGCTCCGTGCGGCCGCGCGCCGCGCGAATCGCGGGCCAGTCGGCACGGAGACGGGTTTCGAGAAGCTCGATGGCGGAGGTCACGGGCGCAGTGTGTCATGACCCGTTTTGCGTTGTCCGTTTTCCGTTATCCGTTTTCCGTTGTCCGTTGTCCGTGGTCCGTGGTCAGACGCGCGGCTCCGGCGCCGGTGGCGTCGGCTGGACCCAGCCTTCATCTTCCTCATCGGCAGCGGTGCCCAAGGGCGCGAGCTTGAGGAGCAGCCGGGCATCCGAGTCGGGCAATTCCTGTACGTCGCGGAGCTTGCGGGTGACGGCGCGGGTTCGGACGCCCAGGTCGTCCATCTGGTTGCGGGCCAGGTCCAGATTGCGGATGGTCTTCTTGATCACCACCTCGAACTTGCCGAACTCGGTCTTCACCGCCTCGAGGAGGCGCCAGACTTCGCTGGAACGCTTCTCGATGCTGAGCGTGCGGAAGCCCATCTGCAGGCTGCTGAGGATGGCGGTGAGCGTCGTCGGACCGGCGATGAGGACGCTGTGCTCGCGCTGGATCTGCTCCGCGAGCCCCGGCCTGCGCAGCACTTCCGCGTACAGCCCTTCGGTCGGCAGAAAGAGAATCGCAAAGTCCGTCGTCACCGGCGGGTTCACATACTTTTCGCGGATCGTGCGCGCCGAATTGCGCACCGATGCCTCCAGCCGCCGGCTCGACACCTCGACGGCCGCGGCGTCGCCGCAGTCGTACGCGTCGATGAGGTGCTGGTAGTCCTCGACCGGGAACTTGGCGTCGAGCGGCAGGAGCAGCGGCGTGTCGCCTTTGCCCGGAAACTTCACGGCGAATTCGACGGCCTCGCGGCTCGCCTCCTTCGTCACGACGTTGCGCTCGTACTGCTCGGGCGAGAGCATCTGCTCGAGCAGTGCCGCGAGCTGCACTTCACCCCAGCCGCCGCGGGTCTTCACGTTCGTCAGCACCTTCTTGAGGTCGCCGACGCCGCTGGCGAGCGACTGCATCTCGCCGAGGCCGCGATGGACTTCTTCGAGCCGCTCGGTGACCAGGGCGAAGGACTCGCCGAGGCGCTGCGTGAGCGTCCCCTGGAGCTTCTCGTCGACGGTGTTGCGCATCTCCTGCAGCTCGCGCGCGTTGCTGGCGGCGATCTCCTTGAGACGCTCGTCGACGGTGCGGCGGACGTCGGCGATGCGCATCTCGTTCGACTCGGTGAGCTTTTCGACCTGCGCGCGAATCGTTTCGAGGTCCTGCCGTTGCGTGGTGCCGTGCGCCGTGACGGCGGAGACGACGGTCTCGTTGAACGCGTCGAGGCGGCGGCCGACGTCGGCGGAGAGACGGCGGCCATCTTCGGCGAAGCGGTCGAAGCGCTCCTGTTCGATGCGGGCCACGGTGTCGTACGCAGTCTGCAGCGTCCGGCCGAGCGCGCCGACGATGGCGGTGACCTCCTGCCGCAGGGCGACCGCGGCGGCAGCGCTTTCATCGCGTGACCGCGCCGACTCCTCGCCGATGAGGCGGATGAGCGGCGCAAGATCCGGCGCGGACGGCTTGCGAAGGAGAAGCAGAAGCGACAGAGCAAACGACGCAAGCGCTGCCACGGCAGCGACGACCAGGAGCGGGATCATTCGAGAGTTCCTCCGCCAAGGTAAGACACGGGTCCGGAGGATTCGTGGCGGGCGCGCATCGTGAACTCCCGCCGTACGAGGCATGCCATGAAAACGATACCCATCACGCTCGCACTCACGTTTCTCCTCGCCGGCTGCGGCGGCGAAAACACCCCGTCCAAGGTCCAGCCGCCCGGCGCCGAGCAGGACGCCAAATCGAAGACGCTCGAAGCCGGCGCCGCGGTCATGCAGGACAAGACGCCGCTGTCGAAGCTGAACGCTTACGTCAACGGCTTCCACTTCTACAGCGGCAACATGCAGGGGCAGATGGAGGCGCATCACTACTGCGAGCAGGTCAACGAGGACCTGCATCAGTGCGTGATCTTCGACGGCAATGGCGCGACGGCGCGCATCATGGGCATCGAGTACATCGTCAGTGAGAAGCTCTTCAAGAGTCTTCCGGCCGAGGAGAAGAAGCTCTGGCATAGCCACCAGTACGAGGTGAAGTCAGGGGAACTGATCGCCCCCGGCATTCCTCAGGTCGCCGAGCACGAGCTCATGGAAAAACTGGTCTCAACGTACGGCAAGACGTGGCACACCTGGCACACTGACGATCCCACCAAAACGCTTCCCCTCGGGCAGCCGATGCTGATGATGGGCTTCACCGCCGACGGCCAGCTCCGCGGTCACCTCGTCGACGCCCGCGACCAACGCTTCGGCGTCAGCACGTCGCAAAAACGGGAGAGCCGGAAGGACATCGCCGCGCCGCCGGTCCACCCCGAAGCAAACGGCTGGATGCACGGTCAGGCCGTCCAGCTCACGCTGCAACCGGTGGCGCCCGGCGCACCGCCGCATTCAGCGCACTGACGTCCGCTGCTAGCGCCTACCAGCCGCCGGTTCGCTAATCCAGCCCGCGGCGTTGGAGGCAGCCGTGACACGTGGAGGCGACCCAACGATCGGGTCTGGCGATGTCAGATCGAGGTCCGGCGATCTCAACTCAGAGTCCGGCGACCTCAAAACGAAATTCGACCACCTCAGAACGAGAAGCGACGATCTCAAGTTGAGGGGCGACGACCTCAAAATCGAGGTTCGACGACCTCGAATCGAGGTGCGACGACCCTCGAAATCGAGTGCGCCGATCTCAAATTGAGGTTCGACGACCTCAAAATCGAGGTGCGGCGATCTCAAATTTGAGGTTCAGCCACCTTAAAACGAGAAGCGACGATCTCAAGTCGAGGGGCGGCGACTTCAAACTCGAGGTTCGACGACCTCGAATCGAGGTGCGACGACCCTCGAAATCGAGTGCGCCGATCTCAAATTGAGGTTCGGCCACCCAAAAACGACGTGCGACGACCCTGAAATTGAGGTTCGACGACTTCAATCGAGGGGCGGCGATCTCAAATCGAGGTTCAGCCACCCCAGAAAACGACGTGCGGCGATCTCAAATTGAGGTTCGACGACTTCGAAACCGAGGTGCGGCGATCTCAAATCGAGGTTCAGCGACCTCAAATCGAGGTGCGGCGATCTCAAAAACCAGGTTCGACGTGCCCAGCAAGCGGAGCGGAAGCTCGACGCTTCCGCTATGGGAAAGCGGCAACTGATGAACCGTCGCTGCCGCACTCCAAACTCGGCGGCGCCCGCCGGTGACAACCGGCAGCCGGACCCGTGTCCGAACTTGCTTGAGCTAGATGCACTCAATCTGACAACTCACAGCGTGTCATCACCACCACACCGGCGCGCAGCGCCGTTAAACTCGCTCGGCCGCGCCACCGATCGGACCTGTGGGACGCGAGCGCGCCCGCTTTTTTTGGCGGTGTCGCAGGAGAGGAAAACGGGCGCGCGCGCCCGGCACCCCGTCGTCCGCACCCGCACGCATGCAAGTTGCACTTTGTACGGGCGAGAACGCATTCAGGAGGCGACCATGGCCGTACAGTGGAACAAGGATGTCGACGCCGCACTCGCGGAAGCGAAGAGCGGCAACAAACCATTGCTGATCGATTTCAGCGCCGCACCGGCGTGAGGCGGCTGCGCTCGGCTGGAAGCCGAGTCTTACGAGGACGCTGAAGTCGCATCGTTCATCCACGAGAATTTCGTCCCCCTCGGGGCACACATCAAAGAGCACCCCGCCTGGTTTCACCGCTTCTCAGCCGTCTGGACGCCGACGATCCTGATCATGGATCCGAACGGCGAGGAACGCTGGCGCATCGAAGGCTACCTGCCGAAAAACGAGTTCCGCGCCCAACTCGAGCTCGGCCTGGCCCGCGTGGACGTGATGCGCAAGCGATGGGCGGAAGCAGAGAAGCGCTACGCGAACGTCGTCGAGCGCTACGCCGACACGAACGCCGTGCCCGAAGCGCTGTACTGGCGGGACGTCAGCAAATACAACCAGACCCACGACCACGTGCCGCTCCAGAACGTGGCCCGCGAGCTGAAGGAAAGGTATCCGGACAGCGAATGGGCGGTCAAAGCGTCGGTGTGGGGCGGGTGATGTGACGCGGCGGCGGGGAACGATGGGACCAACGGGACTGATAGGACAGAGGGGACCTATGGGGTTTCCCTCGGTCCTATCTGTCCCATAGGTCTCATCATTTCTGGCGCCGGCAGCGCAATGGCACCCGCCGGCTCGCGCTCCAGCTTGCGGCTGGCGTAGGAAGCGGCAAGCGTTGCCTCATCCAGCGCCCAGTCCCACTTTTCCTCCACCTTGTTCTGCACGCTCGCGGCAAGCGCGATCGTGTCTACCGGGCGCTCCGCCTCGCACGACAGCACCACGTCGCGCAGCGCGGCCGGTGAGATGCGCTCGGCCACGATGGCCGGCCCTTCGACCGACACCGCCACACCGCGCACGGCGAGCTGGCGCACCAGCGTGTTCATCGCCAGGCTGCCGTACCAGGGGAAATAGAGCGCGCCGTCGCCGCAGTGGACAACGTGCGTGCGCTCCAGGCCATAGCGGGCGAAGTTCTCACGACCCTCGTGCAGCAGCTCGGCGGCGTGTCTGTCGAGATACTCCGGGAGCTCGTCCGTCGTGTAGATGGCGAACATCTCCTGCCGCACACGGTCGTGAATGTTGCCGCGGCCGCCGCTGTCGAAGACCGGCACGCGCCCACCGGCAGCCGGTACGAGATCGATGACGTGCTTCTCTTCGTCCACTGCCGTGACACGCCACCGTCGTCCTGCAAAGATGAGGAACGATCCTTCGGTCACCGGATTGACGATCGGCAGCGTGCCGAGCTGCCTTCCGCCCGCGACCAGGCGGTACTCGTCGGGCGAGACGAAGGCGCTGTAGAAGTCGTGGTGGTTCACGAGCTTCTCCCCTTTCACGTCGTGGATCAGCAGCCCGTCCGGCATCTGCTTCACCAGCTCACGAGCGGCGAGGTTGCGCAGCAGGGCGATGAACATCCCCCTGGTGACGTGCTGAAACGGTCCGCTGCCGCACAGCGCGGCGTACGCATCCCCGGCCGTGACGCCACCGTACTGCGCGATGAGCGACAGCAGTTGCTGCACGAGCGTCGAGCCGTGCACCATCTCGGCGAGCGGCGGCTCGACCCACTTGGCGAGCACCAGGTTGACCATCGCGATCGCTTCCACGAGCGTCGCGCGAATGGCGTCCTGCGGCGAGGAGCGCGATGTGATCGCCTTTTCCTGAATGTACAGCCGGAGGATGGCGGGCTCGCCGCGGCGGCCCGAGCGGCCGAGGCGCTGACGCAACGCCGCGACGGTCGGGGGCACGCCGATCTGGGCCACGCTCTTCACCGCGCCGATGTCGATGCCCATCTCCAGCGTGCTCGTACAGATCACCGTCAGCGGCCGGTCGCCGCGCTTCAGCTCCTCTTCCACATGCGTCCGCAGCTCGCGCGAAAGGCTGCCGTGATGGGCGAAGAACTCCTGCGGCAGGTTCGCCGCCAGGCACATGCGCGACAGCAGGTCGGTATGCAGCTCGACGTTGCTCCGTGCATTCGCGAACACCAGGTTGTTCGAGCCGCGCAGGTTCTTGAAGAGATGCTGCGCGATCGACCTCGCGGTCTCGTCCTCTTCCTCGCCGTCCCGCTTTCCGCCGTTCGTGTCCTCCGCCCGCAGCGCGCCTTTGAAGCCGAACAGGCGCAGCATGAGGCCCGTCCCCGCTTCGTCCGACTTCACGATTGCCGGTGGCGCAGGCCGGCGGTTCGGCGGCCGGAGAAAGTCGGCGGCGATGTTCATGTCGCCGAGCGTGGCGCTGAGGCCGATGCGGCGCACGCGGCGATGCAGCACGCGCTCGAGCCGGTGCAGCAGCGACTGCAACTGCATCCCCCGCTCGCTGCCGATGAACGCGTGCAACTCGTCGATGACGACGAAGCGCAGCGCGCCGAAGATCCGCCGCACGTCGCTGCCGCGCCGCACGAACAGCGCCTCGAGTGATTCGGGCGTGATCAGCAGGATGCCGTCCGGCTGCCGTATGAGCTTCTGCCGCGCGTTCGCCGTGACGTCGCCGTGCCACCGGTGCACCGGGATGTCCAGCGATTCACAGAGGCCGTCGAGACGCCGCCACTGGTCGTTGATCAACGCCTTGAGCGGCCCGACGTACAGCACCTGCACGCCGCCCGTCTCATCGTCATCGCTGACCAGCGTCGAGCAGATCGGCAGGAACGCCGCCTCGGTTTTTCCCGCGGCCGTGGCGGCGGTGATGATGGCGTCGCCGTCGCCCCGCAGGATCGTGCCGATCGCCAGCTCCTGCACGTCCCGCAGCTCCGCCCACTGCTGGTCCCAGATCCAGCGGCGCACACGCTCGTGCAGCAGGTCGAACGACGACGAACCGTCAGATGCGGAAGGAAGCAAGCTCGTCGTCCTCACCGCTCTCCGCCGGCGCTGCCGCAACCGCGGCGGGCGTGTCGTCGTCGATCTCCCCTTCCAGATCCGGATTGCGCTCCACGACGATGTCGATCGCGCCGAGGAGCTCGCGCCAGTTCGCCTGGGCGTTCTGCTCCAGCACGGACAGAAAGCTGACGAACGCCGTCACCGTATTGCGCGGCGTGCGGAAGTAGGCGTCGCCGATGCGGGTCGAGCAGTGATGCATGAACGCCTCGAGTGCATCGTCCGGCACCAGGTACCGGGACGCATCGCCGGCCGCGTAGACGTTGCGGATGTTCGCCAGCAGCACGTACAGGTCCTCCTTCGTTAGCTGCGACAGCGACAGCACCGGCCCGCTGTAGTCGACGAGGCCGTTCGTGGCGAACTGGTTCTGCGCGAGGCGCGACTGCAGCGCCGAGTAGCTGTACAGGCCGCGCCGCGTGTCGAGCAGGAGCTCCGGCGTGCCGCCGAGGAGCACACCCATTCCTTCCGCGCTCCCCTGCAGCACGTCGTTGAGGATGCGGAGGATCTGTTCGTAATTGCTGTTGCGCGCCTGGCTGTTGGCGAGCTTGTAGAGGTTCACCAGCTCGTCGAGGACGATGAGCAACCCGCCGTAGCCGGCCAGCCGCACGAAGCGGGCGAAGAGCTTCAACTGATCGTACACATTGGCGTCGCCGACGATCGTGCGCACGCCGAGGTGCGTCCGCGCGTCCGTCTTGGTCGTGTACTCGCCGCGCAGCCAGCGCAGCGCCGCGTCCTTCAGCTCCTCGTTCCCGCTGTCATGGCCGCGCCAGTAGGCCTCGATGACCTGCGCAAAATCGTAGCCGCCGACGAGCTCCTGCAGAGACGCAAGCCGCGTGCGGATCACTTCCTCGACGGGCACGCCGCCGCTCCGCGCCTCGCCGAGCGCGCTGGTGACGAACTTCTCGACGACGCTGGCCATCGCCCCGCCGTCCGGCTTGGAGCGCGTGGCAATGTTGCGCATCAGCTCCGCGTAGAGCGAGCGCGCCTGGCCCCCCGTCGCATGCAGACGCCGGTCGGGCGAAAGGTCGGCGTTGATGGCCACGAGGTTGCGCTCGAGCGCGATGGAGCGCACGAGGTTCAGGAAGAACGTCTTCCCCGATCCGTACTCGCCGATGACGAAGCGGATCGACGCGCCGCCGTCCGCCGTGCGATCGATATCCGCCACCAGCGCCTTCACCTCGTCGTGCCGCCCCACCTGGATGTGCTGCTGCCCCACGCGCGGCACCACGCCCGCGCGGAGCGACTGAATGATCGCGTCGCGATGCTTCGCCTTGATCGGGCCGGCGTTGGTCTGTGTCGTCGTCATGCAATGAGCTCCCTGGCCACGTTCTTGTTGATGGCAACCGGATCGTCGTCTTCCCACAAGGGCTCGTCGGCGGTCGCATAGGCGTAGTCGTTGATGGTTTCGAGCGCCCCGTCCGGCAGCAGCGACAGCTCGGCCGCGAGACGCTCCAGTTCCTCTCGCGGCCAGCTTTCCCGCTCCGCGAGCCGCCGCAGCAACTCCGAATGCGCCGCGTCGAGCGTGCCGATCGTCCCCGCCACGGCCACAGGCTGCGGCGCCGCCGCAACGGCCGTTTCCTCTTCGACGAAGATGCTCGACAGCAGCGTCGACACCTGCCGCGTCTCCGCGATCTTCAGCCGCACCCGCTCCATGTCCAGTTCGATGTCCAGTCCCGGCGCCGGCGCCACCGGCCGCGGCGGAATCGCGTAGCCCTTCGGCGCCGCCGCGGCGTGCTCCATCAGGACCGGGTCGTCATCCGGTGCGAGCGCGGCGTGGATGTCGGCGTAGAGAGTGCCGGCATCCAGTCCGATGAGGGCGTAGAGCTTTTCGAGCATCTTCATCTCGCGCGCATCGACACGGCCGTCGGTCGTCGCGACGGTGATGAGCAGTTGGCCGAGGTGATGGCGCGCGTCGCGAGTGAGCGCGGCCAGCCGCTTCTTCAGGCCGGAGATCCCGGGCTGCACTGCCAGCAGCCAGGCGAGGTGCGCCGCGAGCCGCTGGCGCTCGCCGGGCGAGAGTTGCAGCGTCGCCTCGATGTGCTGCCGCAGCAGCGTACGCTCCCCTTCCGTCACGTCATCGTCGGCCGCGCTGACGACCGCCCCCAGCCGCATGCACAGCGTGGCGGCCGTGTACTCCTCCGACGCCGCGGACGGGCAGTCGGGCAGCCGGCGGAAAACGATGGCCGGCGTGCCCGGCTCGTACAGCGGCCCGCCGAGACGAACGTCCGGCTCGATGCCGTAGCCGAGCTTCTCCAGCGCCTGCGCGAGCAGCACCGCTTCGCTCTTCGCGAGCTTTCCGGGCTTCGCCACCCGCACGTACGGCAGCACCTCGTCCAGGAGGATGGACGCGAAACCCTGTCCGTCGATCCGCGCGCGGATCAGCTCCGCGATGGCTGTTGCGGCGGCGGAGTGCGTCGCTTCGACCAGCTCGTGCGGAAGCAGGGCGAACATGCCGAGAGTATCGCGGCCGTGCTTCAGCACGAACCGGCTGAACGGCGCGAGCGCGGCCGTGCATTCGTCCGCCAGCGCGATCAGCTTGTCGAGCGGCCGCGCGAGTTGCGCGATGTCCGGCAAGTCGGGCGACCGCACCGTCAGCGCGTCGAGCCCCGGACTGGCGGGGCCGTAATCCTTCTGGATGAAGGTCTTGTTCGGCTTGAGGAGAAGGCCGTCGCCGAACCGCTGGGCGTAGCGGATGTGAAAGAGCAGCTCGAATTCACGCGGGCAGCGCCGCGCCGCCACGCTCGGATCGTGCATGGCGCGGAGCCACTCCAGAGCGAGGCGCGCCGGAATCGGCTGGCCCGCGACCGCGCGCTCTGCCAGCGCCATGCGGAGCCGCATCGAAGCTTTTCCGGCTTCTTCCGCTGGCGCGAACGGGCGGCGGATACTGCGGCCGCGAGGCTCGATGAGCGCGATCACGTCCAGCAGTGCCTGCGCCGCGCCGGTCCTGTTTTCCGACCCATAAACCTTGAGCAGGCGCGCGAGCTCCGTGCCGATGCTGAGCAGTTCGTCGGCAGACGAGCCTCGGTCCTGCACGAATTCGTACACGCGCCGCTCCAACCCGAAGAAGAACAGTCGGACGTAAGCCAGCGCCACTCGAGGATCGCGCCGCCCTCCCGCCAGCCACTGCAGATACGCGGTACGGCTTGCAGGGGGAATCTCGCTGTACGAGAGCCAGGTGGACAACCCGCTTCCATCGGTGTTCGCCTGCTGCGGCGGCGCAACCGGCAGTTCCGGATCGATGAGCGACGGCTCGTCGCCGTAACGGTTCAGCGCAGGCAGCCCGCTGCCCACATACACCAGATCGCCCGTGGCGAATCTATGCACCTCCGCGCTTTCGCCCCGTCCGATCCAGAGCTCATTCGCGTCGGCCGCTTTCCGGCCGCGAGGGCGCTTCAACCCACGAACCGTCTCCTTCGCCCGCCGCCCGAGCTCCGCGAGCCGCTGCGCCCGCTGCAGCGACATCTGGAGACGCAGGGCGAGATCGTCGGCCATCGCGGTCAGATCACCAGCCACAGCACGAACACGAAAGGCACGAGCATCGGCACCACGATGCAGCCGATGGTGGTCCGGTTGTAGATGCGATTGTAGAGAGCGCGTCGCGGGTTCGTCAGCCATCCCCATCCGCGCGGCGCCTTCAATCCGAGCGAGTGCCGGACGAATCGCGCCAGCGAGAGGCGTGCGGCAATGCGCTTCGTCAGTGATGGCATGCGAATCCCGAATTTCATCGTCAGTCCCAGCTCCATCCGACAGTTGCACGCGTACCAGAGCGGTGGCGTTCGCCACCGCACTCCGAGATCATCACGGCCTGACTCTGGGACACCACCTCGCGCAGAAAGTGGCGCGGAGGGGCGCCTGCCACAACGCGATGCTGCTCGTTTCTCGACGAACATGCGATTCATCGGACCCGAGCTCATTCTCGCTAGCGACGACCTCACCAAGTTCGAGGTTGCAGCACGCCGGAGGCGTGCCGTAGGGTAGCCGGTGGCAAGCGCCGCAGGCGCGCCGCCACCGGTCTCCGATGCAAGAAGGTTTGCACCCCGGAAGGGGTGCCGGCTACCAGGACGCCACCCTGCCGGGGTCGATTGGAGGGGCGCATCCTGGTCCGTTGGCGGCGTGCCTTCGGCACTTGCCACCGGCTACCCTACGGCACGCCTCCGGCGTGTACCCGATCGCCTTTTCGTCTTTCACGACCTCGCCATGTGCGAACTGCCAGGCCGTCGGTGTACAGGCGCACAGAGTGCGCCGATACCCTCGTGGGTGGGCGGCTCAACCCCGTGCCGGCGAATTGGGGACAGACCTTCGTTTGCCGGTGAAAATCTCCGGGATCGCTCCGCGATAGCACGACGAGCGCCGCGTAGTTTGGACTGCGGCAGCGGAAGCTGCCGCTTTTGTACACGTGTGGGAAAGCGGCAGCTTCCGCTGCCGCAGTCCAAAGACGAAGCTGCCGCCCTCCCATCCCGGCGAATGTTCTACTGCGCCGCCTTCACCGCGGCCGTGAACTTCTGCGGGTCGTGCGTTGGCAGCGGCTTCGGGGCCCAGAATCCCGTGCCGTCGTTGTCGTCGACGAAGGTCCGTCCATTCACGGTGTAGTTGAACGAGAACCGGATCCGCGCCTGGTACGGGACCAGGATCCCGGCGGCAGACCATGCGCGGCGGCCGTTCGTCAGCTCGCCGGCGCTCAGATCGACCGTCGATTCGAATGGGTTGTCCGGCGGGTTGTTCGTCACCTTGAACGAGACGCTCACGTTCTCCACCTCCGGCAGCGCCGTCATCGAGACGTTGAAGCCGCTGTACGGCGTCTGGGGGTCGGAGGTGACGTTCGCTTCCTCCCCCTGGATGTCGATCGAAGTGAAACGGAAGATGTAATTCGCACCGTAGTCGCTGTCCCAGTACTGCAGCCCCGACTGTCCCGTGTTCATGAACCAGACGATCAGTTCCTCGGCATCGTTCGGGATGTCGATGGCCGCGGTCATGAACGACGCTTCGACCGGGTCGTTCGCGTAGCGCGCCGGAGCGACGCCGGCCGGCATGTCGAGCTGCTGGCTCTGCACCGCGCCGTTCGAAGCGAACTGATAGAACACCGTGATGAACCACGTCGGCGAGCCGTTGTAGTACGAGCGCTCCTGCGGCAGCCGGTTCGGATCGTAGTTGATGCGCACCGTCTGCCCCGGGACGAGGTGACCGAACGGGATCTGCTGCCAGTCGGCAGTGAAGGTGAGGTAGGGGGCGTTGCCCTGGAACGTTCTGCGGAACATGGCGTCCTCCGTCAAAAAACGGCTTCGATGATCATGCCGGCGCTGGTGTCGAAGATCTTGATGAACGTCTGCTTCAGCCCGGCGTTGTAGTAATAGGCGTTCGCCGCCGATGCGGACAGGCCGTCCGGCGTGCCGGCGTCCGGCAGCGCCTCCCCGGCTGCTGTCACTGACGACGGCGGGTTCGTGCCCAGGAGACTGACGTAGTAGAACGGCTCCGGGGGCGAGTAGTCGTCGATGACGCGCTGAATCTGTACCTGCTCTCCGTTCGTGATGCCGCTGTGGCTGATGCGGGTGTGGCGGAACGGCGCCGGATGCGCGCTGAGCCCGTCGTCCTGATACAGGTCGAACGCGTTGTCCGGACCGGGGTAGACGTTGAACGTGATCGGCACCGACTGCTTCGGCTCGATCGACTGCTGCCCCGGGGCACGCATCGGCAGGATCGCGCCGGCGCGCACGTACATCGGCACCTGGAAGAGAGGATTGCCCGTCAGCGGCGCGTACCAGTTCGCGATCGTCGTGCCGCCGTTGACCGGCGCGCCGAGAGGCTGGGTGTTGTTCACGAAGGCGTACCACTGGCTGCCCGCCGGCAGATACACGTTGCGCACCGGCGACGTCGGCGGATTCGCCGTCTCGTGCTGCGTCACGATCGGCGCCACCAGGAAATCGTCGCCGACGAAAAACTGCGTGTCCGTGTTGTCGTACACCTGCGGATCGTCCGGATCGTTGAGGAAGAGCGCCCGCACGATCGGCATGCCCGTCAGCGACGACCGCCACATGGCGCTGTAATAGACGTCGATCATCGCGTAGCGGAGCTGCACGTAATAGGCGCAGTTCGCCGGCACCAGCTCGCCGTAGCGGTACGGCTCCTGGAACTGCTTCGTGTAGCCGTCATAGTGGTTCCGATACCACGGCAGGAACGACCCGAGCTGCATCCACCGCGTCAGCAGCTCGTAGTTCGTGATGCCGCCGATGATCGTCTGCGTGTTCGGGTCGTATGTCGGGTTGCTGGTCGTGCCGTTCGACGGATCGCCGGGACTGCCGTTCGCGAAACCGCCGATGTCCGACCCCGCCAGCGGCACGCCCGACATCCCCATGTTCATGACTTCGGCCGCGTTGATGAGCAGGAAATCCCACGACGATGCCGAGTCCCCCGTCCAGTTCGCGGCGTACCGCTGCGAGCCGGCGTAACCGCCGCGAGCGATGATGAACGGCCGCTGCGCCGGCCGCAGCTTCAGCAGTCCTTCGTACGTGCCCTGCAGCATCAGCAGGCCGTACGCGTTGTGAAAGAGCGCGTTCGGCATGAACTCGCCGCAGTACGTCATCATCAGATTCAGCGGGAACGTCGAGTTCGGGCTGTTGTAGAGCGCCGGACACATCATGTCCTGCCAGATCATGTCCATGCCGATGGAGACGAGATGCGCGTACTGCTCGCCCCACCAGCCCCGCACGTCCTCCCGCCCCATGTCCGGATAGTCGCCGAACGAACCGAGCGGCGCCCCGACCGGCTGCGTCTGATTGATGCCCGTGTTCTGGCCGTAGTTGACGGTGCCGGTGAACAGGCCGCCTCCCTCGCCACCACCGGCGTACGTGTTGTAGATGAAGGCGCCCGGAGGATCGCCGCCCAGGGCCATGCCGCTGACGAGGGCGGGATAGTTGCCCGCCTGGCCGTCGTCATCCTGCGTGGTGATCAGCGGCGTGATGTTCGTGCTGCACTTGAAGCCCATCTCGTGGAGCTGGGTGAGGACGGCCTGGGCATCGGGGAACTTGACGTTGCTGCTCGTGAAGGTGCGGTAGTTGTCCTGAAAGTCGACGTCGATGTGCAGCCCGTCGCATGGGATGCCGGCGATGCGGTACTGCTGTGCCGCCTCGAGCACGAGGCCGGCGTCCCAGTAGCCGTAGCAGCCCTGGTGATAGCCGAGCGCGTACTTGGGCGGCAGCGACGGCCGGCCCGTCAGGCTCGTGTATCCGTCGATCACGTCCGGCACCTCGGCACCGTAGACGAAGTAGTAGTTCAGGTCCCCGTAGAGCGCGCCGAGGTAGTACTTGCCGCTCATGTCGGAGTAATCGTTGGCCGTGATGTTCATGTACGTCTGCGCCGGGTTGTCGAGAAAGATCCCGTAGCTGTAGCGCGGCCCGTTCGACGGCCGCGGATTGGTCTCGATGAGGAAAGGGACGGAGCAGTAGAGCGGCTCCGACGGATTGAGCGGCCCGCCCGATTCGCCGCCGACGTTCCCCTGGGAGTAGATGAAGTTGTCCCAGTTGAAGAACGTCATGTCGAAGTTGTTCTTCGCCAGCGTCGATCCCGCCTTCTCCCCGAACCCGTAGTACAGCGCGCCGGACGGCGCGACCTTGAAGTTGGCCACGACCTGCTGCCCCGGGATGTAGACGACGTTGTACGCGGGCGTGTCGGCATGCAGGAGCTGGTTGCCGCGATACACTGCCAGCGAGTACGGCGACTTCGTGATCTCGACGCGAATCGTGCCGGTATCGAGCACGAACATCGACCCGGTGTCCTGCATCGTCACGTTGACGCTGCCGAAGTCGCTCTTCACCACCGCGACCGATACGTCGCGCGAGTAGCTGGCCGTCGGGTTGAAGCGGAAGCGGAAGATCGAAGGCGTGAGGAAGATCAGAAGCGGCGCCGGCCCGCTGCTCATCGTGAACGTGAACTGGTTCCCGTTCTGGGCGAGCGAGACGACGTCCCCGAGCCCGGTCCAGGCCCCGAGGTTCGGTGTGAATTGATTGGCAGGAGCGTACGCATACTCGGTCATCGGCCACCCTCTCCGTCGAGCGAAGGATTCGCTGCATCAGGAGGGTTGCGCCAGCCGAAAGTCCTACCCCGATGTTTTTACGTGAGCGCACGGTTGAGACCGACAGCTCGGGCGCCAGAGCGGGCGCTGCTGCCGCCGCTTCTATCGAGCGCTGGCCTCCGCGCAAGCCGCTGCCCATTCGCCGTCGAGGTCCAGCACTGCCAACGCTCGACGTAGTCCCCAACGGCGTTAACTTTAGATGTGGGACAGACACTCTTGTCTGTCCGGTGCACCCGAACGGCCGCTTTGTATGGAGGACCTCGGGGGTGGGCCGGACAGACAGGAGTGTCTGTCCCACATGAGGCAAACCTCTAAGTCAACGCCGTTGCGCGGCGCGCCAGCTTCTCGAAAACCGAAGTAACGCTCAACGGTCGTTACCGATGCCGTAGACGAGTTGCAGGAACGCGCGTGCCACTTCACCTTCCGTGTAGTCCGGATGCCGGCGCCGATCCCGGCAAGCGTCGTCTCGCGTACCGCGTCGCTCAAATCGGCCGCAATCTGCGCCCGACGAGAAGGCCCTGCGGCGCGGTAAAGCTCAAGCTGAATCGCCGCCGCACGTGCCGTCATATCGAGCGCTGCCATCGGGCGAAAAGATACCACTCCGATGCACCACGCGGGACAGCAGACCGATGGGACGTATGAGACCAATGGGACAGATGGGACCAATGGGTTTCCTTGAACTCCCATCTGTCCCATTTTAGCTGTCGGCAGCCACCCAGAAAGTGTCCAGAATCAATACGGCTGTCTCGTTTCTCACCACCATCGCCTGCTCGCTGAAACCCATAACAATCGCGTCTGCCGTCACTTAGCTCGCCACAGGCGGTGGCATCTCCCCTGCTGCGTTACACGTCCGTTTTGCGTCTTCGTGAACCGGGCTCCGGTCGTGACGTTGCCACTGTCCATGCGGTACCGACGCTGCTCGAAACCGCTCTGGAGTCGCTTCGCACAGCGGTGCTGGCGGACGGGGCCGCACTGATTGGGCGGGACGGGCAGATCCTCGCCACCGCCGGCGTACCGCTCGGCGACCTGCGTCTCTCGACGCGCGGCGCAGCCGAGGAGCAGCGATGGGTGGAGGACGCGTCGCGGGCGAACGCACTTCTTCGTTCCGCGCAGAGACGCGCCGCCGGCGTCATTCCCATCGCCGGCGACCGGTTCGTCCTCATCGTCCGAGATGCCGTGGGCCCGTGGCATCCGCACCACATCCATGCGGCCGAAGCCTTGGCGCCGCTCGTCGGCCATATCGCCGACGAACTGCTCCGAGACAGCGAAGCGCATTTCCACAAGCTGGTCGACGACGCGCCGGTGATGCTCTGGACGATGAACGCCCGCGGTGAGTGCGACTTCATCAACCGGCGCCTCCAGGATTTCTTCGGGGCCGAGGATCTCGCGCTCCTCGGTGCCGGCTGGCTCGACGCCGTCCATCCTGACGACCGAGACGAGACCGCCGCCGTCGTCGAGGACTGGATCCGCTCCCGCGCCTGGGCCCGCCGCGAGGTGCGCGCCCGCAGCTCCGACGGCTTCCATAACTTCCTGATCGAAGCCGCCCCACGCTACGGTCCGGACGGCACGTTCCTCGGCCTGATCGGCAGTTGCGTCGACGTCACCGAGCGCGATCTCCTCGAACAGCGCCTCGAGGAGAAGAAGCGCCTCTCCAGCCTCGGCCGCCTCGCCGCGACCATCGCCCACGAGATGAACAACGTGCTGATGGGCATCCAGCCGTTCGCCTCGATCATCACGCGGACCAACGACCGCTACGCGCTCGAACGGGCGTCGATGCACATCAGCAACGCCATCAGCCGCGGGCGCCGCATCACGCACGAGATCCTCCGCTTCGCCAACGCCACCGAGCCGGAGCTCGCGCCGATCGACGTCCGCGGCTGGCTCGATGCGCATCGCGAGGAGCTCGAAGGGGTGCTCGGCCCCAGCATCACCTTCGAGATCCAGGTGGAGCCAGGCCTGCGCATCCTCGCCGACGCCGTGCAGTTGCAGCAGGTCTTCACGAACCTGGCGACGAACGCCCGCGACGCTCTTACGGCAACCGTGAACGGCGGGCGCTTCAGCATCGAGGCGCGTACCGCCTCCGCTCGCCGCGCCGCCGCGCTGCCCGATCCCGGGCCGTACGTGCACTTCATCATCCGCGACAGCGGTCCGGGTATCCCGCCGGAGATCCTCGACCGTATCTTCGAGCCGCTCTTCACCACCAAGACGACCGGCACCGGCCTCGGCCTGGCGGTCGTGGCCGAGATCGTCCGCAAACATGGCGGCGACGTGCAGATCGAAAGCACCCCGGACGACGGCACCTGCGTCCATCTGCTGCTCCGGGCAACCAGCGAGCCCGTAGCGCTCGAGGAGATCGCCCGCGACGACCGCTTCCCCTCGTCCGTCCGCAAGCTGCTCCTCGTCGAAGACAACACGACTGTCGCCGATGGTCTCGTGGCGCTGCTCGCGCTCGAAGGGGTGGCGGTGGAAGTGGCGGACTGCGGCGCAGCGGCCCTGGCCGCGGTCGAGCGCTTCGATCCCGACCTGGTTCTACTCGATCTAGGGCTGCCGGACATGCACGGGACGGAGGTCTTCACCCGCATCCGGGAGCGGCATCCCGAGCTGCCCATCCTCTTCTCCACCGGACACGGCGGTGAGGCCGAGCTCGATTCCTTTCTCAAACAAAACTTCACCGGATACCTGCTGAAGCCGTACGATCTTGCTTCGCTCATCGCCGCCACCCGTGGCGCGCTGGGCGATGGGTAAGGCAACCTGTCGCGTTGCCGGGAGGCAGTAATGAATGTGACGACCGCAACGCGCCCGCTGCGTCTGCTCATCGTCGAAGATGACGCCCGCTCCGCGTCATCGTTGCGCGAGCTGCTCGAGCTGTCGGAAGAGCCCCGCTTCACGACGCAGCACGTCACGAGCGCCGCCGCCGCGTGCGATGCCGTGGAACGCGGCAACATCGACGTCGTCCTCCTCGACCTCGGTCTCCCCGACGCCCATGATCTCGAAGCGTTGAGCCAACTCGAAGCCTGCCTGCAGGAGATCCCGGTGATCGTCCTCACCGGCTACGCCGACGAATCGCTGGCCACCGAGGCGATGCACCGCGGGGCTGAGGACTACCTGTTCAAGGGAACGATCAATCAGGAGTCGCTGCTGCGCTCGATCCGCTACGCCGTGGAACGGCACCGCGGCGTCCGCGACCTCGCCCGGATGAAAAAGGAGCTGGAGAGCGCCAACCGCGATCTCGAGCGCCTCACGCTGATCGAGCCGCTCACCGAGCTGGCCAACCGGCGCGGCCTGCAACAGGTGCTGTCGCACGAGGTCGACCGCCTCGCGCGCGGCACCACGTCCACCGCCATTCTGGTCATCGACCTCGACGATTTCAAAGGCATCAACGAAAGCCTCGGCCACGCCGTCGGAGACGTGGTACTGCAGGAAGTAGGGCGCCGTCTGCGTTCGTCGGTGCGCACCGTCGATACGGTAGGCCGTCTCGGCGGCGACGAGTTCATGCTCATCCTTCCGGATACCGAGCCGGCGGAAGTGACGCGCGTCGCCGAGCGGATCCGCCTCGCTGTCGCCACCGCGATCATCCAGCACGGCAACGGCACCGTCACGCTGACGGCGTCGATCGCCGCGCTGCTGCTGACGCTCGACATGCCGGCCGTCGATCAGCTCCTCATGCGCGCGCACCAGTTGCTGTCGCGGGCGAAGAACGACGGCAAGAACCGCGTCGTCTTCGAGACCACCGACTTCGACGACACCGCACGCCGCCTCCGCGCGCAGGCCGACATGTGCGCGAACCTCTCGAACGGCAAGCACATCCTGACGCTCAAGCAGCCGATCTTCCGCCTCGACGACGAGAGCCCCGTCGGCTACGAGTTCCTGAGCCGCTATTCGAACGGCCGCGTCGAGCTGCCGGACAACTTTTTCCGCATGTGCTCCGAGCGTAACGTGCTGACGCTGGTCGACCACGCATGCCTGCGCGGCGGCATCAACGCCGCGCTGCAGCTTCCGCCGTACGCCCGCTTCCACCTGAACATCTTCCCGACCACGCTGCTGGCGATCCCGCCCGAGCACCTGCTCGATTTGTTTCCGAAGCCGCTGCCGGGCGAGACGTTCTGTCTGGAGATCAGCGAACAGCAGATCATCGGCGACCCGACATACCTCCTGCCGGCCGTCCGCGCGCTGCGCGCCGCCGGGATCATGATCGCCATCGACGACGTCGGCTTCGGCAGCAGTTGCCTGGAGAGCCTGGTGGTGCTCGAACCGGAGATCATGAAGATCGACAAGCGCTGCGTCATGGGCATCGACAGCGACCGCACCCGCACGTCGCACTTGCGGAGATACGTGGCCATCGCCCGCACGCTCGGCTGCACCGTGATCGCCGAAGGGATCGAGACGACGCGCGAGCTGGACGTCGTGCGCGACGTCGGGGTGGAGTACGGGCAGGGATACCTCTGGGGTAAGCCGGCGTAACGTTAGAATTTGCGCCGATGCTGCGCTACGTCACGCTCGCTCTGCTGGTGGTTGGGTCGCTGGCATGCTCGCATGCACCGAGCACGCTACGCGTGATCGAAGCGCGGACTGAAGTGGCCGCGCTCGGCGCGGATGTGAGCGTGGATGCGTTCGAAGCGGCGTCGTTCCGCGCGAGCAACGGCGTCGAGCTGCCGTACCGGTTGCTACGCCCTCCGGCGGACGGGCGTCCGTACCCGCTGGTGGTGATCTTTCACGGCTCCGGCGCCATAGGCACGGACAACCGCTCGCAGATCGGCCCTGTCGCAAAGAACTGGGCCAGCGACGCTGTGCGTCGCGCGTATCCGGCGTACGTGCTGGTGCCGCAGATGCCGTCGCGATCCGCGGATTACGTCGATGATGCAACCATCGGGCGGCGGTCGGTGGGGACGGAGACGCTCACCGCGACACTGGATCTGGTGGAGATGGTGCGCGGGCGCGAACGTGTGGACCGGCTGTACGCCATCGGCTTCTCGATGGGTGGTTCGGCGGTCTGGAACGCGCTCCGGTGGAAGCCGGGGCTGTTCTCCGCCGTGGTGATCGTGGCCGGCGTGCCCAACCCCGATGCGCTGGCGTTGCTCGGCAACACACGCGTGCTCCTGGTGCACGGCGATGCCGACACCGAGAACCCGTTTGCCGCGGCCTGGGCGACCTACCAACTGGCGCCGCGGAAACTCGAGCTCTGGCGCTTTCGCGGCGTGGAGCACGAGTTCCCGCGGCAGCTCATCGGCACGACCGAGCTCGCGGAGTGGCTCCACCGCGAACGATAAGCCCTAAGCAGCCCGCCCGGAGACGACCCACGGCACGAGTTTGGAGTGCGGCAGCGACGCTTCATCAGCTGCCGCTTTCCAACAGCGGAAGCGTCGAGCTTCCGCCTCCTGCTCGGGCACACCGCGTGGGCCGCAGCTCGCCGCTGCGGCTATGGGAAAGCGGCACCTGATGAACCGTCGCTGCCGCACTCCAAACTCGATTCGGAGCAGCGCGGCACGGACAACGAGCAACGGAAAACGGACAACGCCTCATTCGCGCTACTCTTACGCGCGATGTACCGCCTTGCGCTGCTCTGCATCCTCACGCTCACCGCCTGCGCGTCCGTCAAGATGAACGACTACACGCTCGACTACGACACCCCCACCGATCCGAAGCTGCAGGCGCGCGTCGAAGCGATCGACGCGGAGCTGCGGACGAAATACGGGATGACGACCGAGCAGACGGCGGTCGGCGTCCTCGACCTGCGCACGATGCGCCTGGCGATGACGAACCCCGACCGCATCGAGTACGCGGCCAGCGTGGCGAAGATCGGCATTCTCCTGGCCTGGTTCGAGCTGCACGCCGGCGTCATGCCCGACGCCACGACGCGGCACGAGCTGGGGCTGATGGCCAAGCCGTCAGACAACGAGATGGCCGCCAAACACTCGCGCCAGATGGGGCTGCGCGAGATCCAGCAGGTCCTCAACCACTACGGCTTCTACGACGCCTCGCGCGGCGGCGGCATCTGGGTCGGCAAGCACTACGGCCCGAACAGCGAGCGGATCGGCGATCCGGTGGCCGATCACTCGCACGCCGCGACGGTCCGCCAGCTCCTCCGCTACTTCCTGCTGCTCGAACAGGGGAAGCTCGTCTCCCCCGAAGCGTCGAAAACGATGCGCGAGATTTTCGAGTCGCCTGCCATCCCGCACGATGACATCAAGTTCGTCAAAGGACTGGCCGGCCGCGACGTCTCGATCATCCGCAAGTGGGGCTCGTGGCAGGACTGGCTGCACGACACAGCCGTCGTGACCGGGCCGAAACGTCACTACATCATCGTGGCGTTGACGAAACATCCGCGCGGCGACGACTACCTCGCCGAGCTTGCCCGCGCCGTCGACGACATCTTGTGACGCAAAGTGTTCGCAGCCGCGACACCTCTCCAGCCGTTCCCGGACGTACGTTCCTTGACGAAAGGAGATGTACATGAAAAGAATCGTGATGGTCCTGGTTGTCCTGCTCGTCGCCACTTCGCTCTTCGCCGGAGGCAAGGAGTGCGAGCTCCGTAGCGGCAAGAGCGTCGAGCTCACCGGTACGCTGTCGCAGGCGGCCGGCGCGAAGCCGGTCTTCCGCGTCGCCAACAGCGACAAGAGCTACACCGTCTGCGAGCAGACGAAAGCCGATGTCCTCAAGCTGAGCAACACCAACGTCCGCGTCAAAGCGAAGGTCGTGAGCTGCGGCAGCGGCGAAGAGCTGATGATCACCGAAGCGAAGAAGCTCTGACGCGAAGTTGGCGAGTTGGGGGGGGGGGGGGGGGGGGGG
>DASWMP010000195.1:0-4127 GCA_036399695.1 Thermoanaerobaculia bacterium
CCCACATTCAGATTCCGCCGAATATCGGGCACCCGCGGGCACGCTGGCATTCAATGTGGGACAGACACTCTTGTCTGTCTGCGCCCGCAGGCGCCGGTTCTAGGCCATCAGAGTGTGTGCGCTCCGTTTTGAGACACCCTCCGTTCGCCACCGCACTCCGAGACCCCTGTGCGCGGATCTGACCTGCCCGGTTATCATCTCCCGACGATGCACCGCTACCGGACCCTGGCTCTGCGCGGTATCCGCCGCCTCCGCCGGCCGGCCTGGCGGCGCCGTCTGCAGCAGTGGCTGACCGAGCGCGCCGCGCCGCTGCTCGTCAGCGAACGGGGCGAGACGCACGTCGTCGAAGTCCTGGAACGCATCGCCCCGCGTCTCGCGAGCGTGCTGGCGTCGCTCGACAACGGCCCGTCTGTCCTCGACGACCGGCAGTTCGCGGCCCAGCTTCACCATGCCCTCGACCCGCTCACCTTCTGCGCGGAGATCACCGTGAAAGGTGCGAAGCTCCGCGCCTACTGCGACATCGCCGCGACGCTGGCCGTGTTCGACGTGCTGCTCCCGGCCGTTGCCGCGGAGCTGTCGCTCGACGAGCTCGACGTCGCCACCCGCCTCGCCGCCGCCACGGAAAGCCGCCGGGAGCTGCTCGTCGCCGCCGGACGCCGTCTGCTCGCCGCCGGCCGCCACGACGATGCCGCCGCCTGCGCCCGCCGCGCGCTCGACGTCATGACCGCCTGTCCGCAATCGCAGCAGCTCCTCATGGACGCGCTGCGGGCCCGCCAGGCTGCCGGCGGCACGCTCACCGCGCCCGAAGCCCACGGTCTGACCGATCTTCGCGGCCGCTTCTGCCCCCGCCCGTTCGAGATGATCGTGAGCGGCCAGGGCTCGCGCTGGAACGAAACGACCGGCGCACCCGAGCAGGTGATGGGCTCGACGTACGCCTGCGACTGTGGCGCCTGGCTGCCGTTCGTCACCGGCAACATGCTCGAAGGCGACTCCCCCGATGCCGTCTGGAACTCCGCCGGCATGCAGGAAGTGCGGCGCTCGGTGCTCGACGGCGACTTTTCGTACTGCAGCCGCACGATGTGCCCCGCCATCACCAACGACGCGCTGCCGCGGAGCGAAGACGTCACCGCGCCCCATCTCCGCCGCATCATCGATCGCCGCGAGACCATCGTGCCGGACGGCCCCCGCTTCGTCTCCCTCGGGCACGACAGCTCCTGCAACCTCGCCTGCCCCACCTGCCGCCACGACCTCATCATGGCCAATCGCGAGGAGAGCGAACGGCTGAATCGTTCGCGCGACCGCGTCATCCTGCCGATGCTGCAGAACCGCGAGGTCAGCGTCCATCTCACGGCCTTCGGCGATCCCTTCGCCAGCCGCCATTACCGCTCGATCCTCGAAGCGCTGCGCGAGCCCGCATACGACGGCGTCCGTCTCTACCTCCTCACCAACGGCCTCGGCCTGACGCCGAACGCCTGGAAGACCATGCCGCACCTCGCCGGCAAGATCGTCGAGCTGCAGGTCTCGGTCGACGCCGCCACGCCCGCGACCTACGAGAACGTGCGCCGCCCCGGCCGCTGGGAGGTCATCCGCGAGAACCTCGGCGTGATGGGGGAGCTGAGCCGCGCAGGCACGTTCCTCCGCAACCGCCCGGCGGACGTGCCGCAGTCCTTCGCCACCGAGCTGCACCTCGACATGGACGAGCCGTACAGCTTCGTCATCTCCTTCGTCGTGCAGAGCGCCAACTTCCGCGAGATGCCCGCCTTCGTGCAACTCGGCGAGGAACTGGGTGCGAAGGTGCTGTTCCAGAAGTACTTCAGCTTCGGCCACGAAGCGCCGGCCGTCTTCGCCGCGAAGGACGTGACGTCGCCGGAGCACCCGGAGCACGCCGAGCTGCAGGCGATCCTGCGCCATCCCGCGCTGCGCGGTCCGCACGTCGTGCAGACGTTCCTGCGTCAGATGGACACCGCCGCCGCGGTTCAGTAAAGGAAGTCGAGCCGTTCTTCCGACGCGACGGCCTCGGGCAGCAGCGCGAGCAGCATGTTCTTCTGGATGAACGGCTGGTTCAGCGCCGGGCTGCGCAGGATCTCCAGCAGCTCCGCGTGGTCCGGATGGTTGTGCGCGCTGACGTCGAGATCCGCGAACGTCGCCTCGTCGTATGCGCCGTAATTCACCACGCGCTGGAACCAGACGATGTCCACCGCAAAGCTCTCGGCCAGCGTCACGAACTCCGCCATCTCGCGGAAGTTTGCCTTCTGCACGACGAAGTTGAGCCCGAGCTTGCGGATCCGCCCGGTGCGGCGCATCTCCGCCAGGTGCGCGAGGTTCTTCATCAGCGGCGCCCACTTGCCGGGGCGGCGGAGCACCTCGTACGTCGCGGCGCGGGCGGCGTCGACGGAGATCGTGACGATCGACGTCATCTCCGGCAGCTCCGGGAACTCGCTCCAGCGGGCCGGCGTCATGAGCTGCCCGTTGCTGATGAGCAGCACCTCGAGGCCCGGAAACTCCTGCCGGTTGAGCCGCCGGAGGATCGAGCGGAAATGCTTGCTCGCGAACGCCTCCCCTCCTCCGGTGATGTAGGTCTGCCCCTTGACGCCGCGCAGCAGCGGCAGGATCACCTTCTCCGTCGCGGCGGCGTAGGCGTCGATCTCCTCCGCCTTGGCCACGACGAGCTCCGTGCGGCAGGACGGGCAGGCCAGATTGCAGGTCGGGTCGTGATTCAGCTCGACCATGATCGGCCGCTCTTCCAGCCGGGTGACGCGGCCGTCGATGAACGCCCGCAGCTCCGGCGTCGTGACTTCCGCCTTGCGCGGCAGCTTGCGCGCCGTGATGAACGAGCACTGCGTCCGGCTGCAGTAACTGAAGTCGCCGTCGTGGATCGAGCGCCGGATCTCCTGCGCCACATCCGAGTTCCAGATTGCGTCCGCCGAATCCACCTCGGTAATGTTGCCAATCGAGAACGGCACCCACGCCGGGCAGGTGCAGGCGAACGTGGTCCCGCGGAAGCCGGTCGAAAAGTGGGTGAACGGCATCGGGCAGAACTTGTCCGAGAGGTCGTAGTCCAGCACCTCGAGCTCCGGCGCCGTCGAGCCCTGCTCGCGAGCCAGCTCGTACGCACGGAACAGCGTCTGCTGCGCCGTGATGCAGACCGCCTGCACCCGCAGCGCGTGCCGGCTGGTCTCGATCGCGGCGTCTGCCTGCCCCGCCTCGAGCAGCAACTGCGCCTGGACGAGCAGCGCCACCCGCGAGTCGCGTTGGGCCTCGGTCAGCAGCTCGGCCACCTGCAGCGGGTCGATCAGCGACGTCCGGTCCCGCTGCACGAGGAACTCGATGGCGATCCGGACCAGCTTCACCTGGACCGAGACGTCGACGTACGACCGGAACGGCTGATCGCCATGCCAGATGCGTCCGTCGTCGAGCCGCTCAGCCCCTTCGAGCAGCCCCTTCGCCAGCTCGGCCCCCGATTCACGCCCTTCCACCCACCGCCGGAACCTTCCCCGCGCCCGTGCCACGTACCGCGCCACCGTCCCGAGCATCGCCCGCCGCCCACCCTGCGCCGCGACCAGCCCATGCGCGTCGACGATCGACTCGATCGTCCCCCGCGAGGCCGTTACGCCCAGCATGGCCCGGCTGACGATCGCGTTCGATTCCTGCCGGAGTCTCCGTATGTATGCGCGAATCATGAGATTGGACGGCGCCACAAGCCTCGCCGAGAGAATAAAGGTACCACCAGAAGTGGCATAGGTCCCATCGGTCCTCCAGGTCAACGAGAGCGCGGCGCATGATCCGCCAATGCACGGCGCTGCCGCGGGTTGCCGCGCTGAGATCGCCGCACCTCAACTTGAGGTCACCGCACCCTCAACTTGAGGTCACCGCACCTCAATTTGAGGTCGCCGCACTCCAATCTGAGATCGCCGCACCCTCAGTTTGAGGTCGCCGGCACTTCAATCTGAGATCGCCGCACCTCAGTTTGAGGTCGCCGCACTTCAATCTGAGCTCGCCGCACCCTCAATTTGAGATCGTCACACCCTCAATTCGAGGTCACCCCACCTCAACTTGAGGTCGCCGCACTTCAATTCGAGGTCGCCGCACCCTCAATTCGAGGTCGCCGCACCCTCAATTCGAGGTCG
>DASWMP010000196.1:0-28254 GCA_036399695.1 Thermoanaerobaculia bacterium
ATTCGAGGTCGTCGCACTTCAATTCGAGGTCGCCGCACCCTCAATTCGAGGTCGCCGCACCCTCAATTCGAGGTCGTCGCACCTCAATTCGAGGTCGTCGAACCTCAATTCGAGGTCGCCGCACCCTCAATTCGAGGTCGCCGCACCCTCAATTCGAGGTCGTCGCACCTCAATTCGAGATCGCCGCACCTCGAAACGACCTGCACGTTCTCGAAGTCATCAATGTGGGACAGACACTCTTGTCTGTCCGGTGCACCCGAACGGCCGCTTGTCTGGAGGACCTCGGGGGTGGGCCCGGACAGACAGGAGTGTCTGTCCCACATGAGGCAAACCTCTAAGTCAACGCCCCCGCGCCTTCAGCATGGAGCTGACGCGTTCCACCACGTCGGGGAGGCGGAAGGGCTTGCCGAGGAAGCTGTCGGCGCCTTTGGTCAAGGCGGTGGCGGTCTGGGTGGCGTCGGCGGAGAGCACCAGGATCGAGACCGGGTGGGCGGCCCGGATCTGCTGCAACTGCTCGATCACCTCGAGGCCGCTCATCGTCGGCATCTGCAGGTCGAGGAGGATCAGGTCGTACGCGTGCTCGAGGTGCAGCCCGGTGACCTGGCGCGGCTCGGTCGTCGACATCACTTCCGCGTAGCCCGCGCGGTTGAGCGTGTGCTCGAGCAGGCGGACGTTCGACGGTTGATCGTCGACGATCAGTATCCTGGGGCCGGCCGCTTCATTTGGAGGGAGCATCACTCTTCTCCGCGAAGGCCAGGGCGCTGTTCAGGGTCTCCATGAAATCGCGCACCTTGATCGGTTTCGTCAGGTAGCAGAAGAAGCCTGCTTCCATCCCCCGCTGGATGTCCCGAGGCATCGCGTTGGCGCTGAGGGCGATGACCGGGATGTGAGCGGTGGTCGGGTCCTCACGAAGGATCTTCACCGCCTCGATGCCGCTGATGCCCGGCAAATTGATGTCCATCAGGATCACGTCCGGCAGGCTGGCGCGGGCCAGCTCCACGCCGCTGATGCCGTCGCCGGCGCTCAGCAGCCGCAGATCCTTGCGGCGGTCGATGAGCCGCTCCACCAGTTGCAGGTTGGCCGGGTTGTCTTCGACGTAGAGAAGCGTGCGCAGACCGGCCAGAGAGTCAGCACTCGATTCCGACTCGGCGGGCGTGTCGACGGCCTCCGGCAGCACGAGCGGCGCGGTCGACAGCAGCTCCACCCAGAAAGTGCTGCCCTTCCCCATCGTGCTCTCGACGCCGATCTCGCCGTCCATCAGCTCGACGAGCCGCTTGCTGACGACGAGACCGATGCCGGTCCCTTCCTCGCTGCTGGCCTCCTGGCCGAGGCGGTTGAAGGGCTGGAAGAGCTGCGCCAGCTTCTCCGGGGCCAAACCGGCGCCCGTATCCGTGACGGTGATCCGCACGCGTCCCGTCGCCGGGTTGACCGTGCAGCCGACGGCCACGGAACCGGCGGTGCGGTTGTATTTGATGGCGTTCGACAGCAGGTTGATCAGCACCTGTTTGATGCGCGTGCGATCGGCGTGGACGCAGTACGGAGCATCGCTGTGCGGTACGCGCATGCGGATGCCGCGGCGCTGCGCCAGCGGCTCGATCATCGAGTGACATTCCAGCAGCAGGTCGCCGAGGGCCACCGGCTCGAGGGACATCGACAGCTTGCCCGACTCGATCGTCGCCAGGTCGAGAATCTCGTTGATCAACTCGAGCAGGTACCAGCCGGCGTTGAGGATCTGGATGATGCTTTCGCCCTGCGCCGCGGTGGGCGCCGGCGTATCCGATTCCATGAGCTGCGCAAAACCGAGAATCGCGTTGAGCGGCGAGCGAAGCTCGTGACTCATGCTGGAGAGGAACTCGGACTTGGCGAGGTTCGCCTTCTCCGCGAGGGCGCGGGCATTGGTGAGGATGGCCTCGACCTTGTTGCGCTCCGTGAGGTCGCGGGTCAGCTTCGCGAAGCCGCGCAGGTTGCCGGCCTGGTCTCGGATGGAGGTGAAGGCGATGTTGGCCCAGAACCGCGAGCCGTCCTTGCGGATGCGCCACCCTTCGTCTTCGTGCCGGCCACTGGCCGCGGCGTGATCGAGGTCGCGCTGCGGCTTGCCGCTGGCGACGTCCGCTTCCGGGTAGAAGCTCGAGAAGTGCCGGCCGAGGATCTCGTCCGCGGAGAAACCCTTGATGCGCTGCGCGCCGGTGTTCCAACTGGCGACCAATCCATCGGGATCGAGCATGACGATGGCGTAGTCGGAGACGCTTTCGACCATCAGACGGAAGCTGCCTTCGGTCCAGCGCAGCTTCTCTTCCGCCTGTTTGCGGGCGCTGTTGTCGGTGCCGATCAGCAGGTAACCGATGACCTTCAGGGCGTCGTCGCGCAGCGCCGTCACTGAGACCATGGCCGGAAAGCGCGTCCCATCCTTGCGGATGTAGGTCAGCTCGTAGATGTCTTCGATGCCGCGTGAGGCCTTGAAGGCGAGCGCTTCGAAGCCGGGTGTGATGGGAGTCCCGAGCTCGAGGCTCAGGGCGGCGGCGCGGGCGATCACTTCCTGAGGATCGGAGATGTCGGCTGGAGTGATCTGATCGACGACGTCCGCCGCGGCGTAACCGAGCATCCGCTCGGCGCCGACGTTGAACAACTGGATGACGCCCTTGTCGTCGGTGGCGATGCTGGAGAAGTTGGCGCTGTTGAGGATCGCGTTCTGCAGCGCGCCGGTCTTGAGCAGGGCTTTCTTGCGCGACATGACGCCGCTGGAACGCTTCGCGGGTGGGACTCTTGACGGTATCGGTGCAGTCATCGTTTCTCCTCAACGGGCTGTCGACGAACTGCACTCGAGCCTCGGGTGATCCTTAGCAACTGCAATGCGTGACCCAATATGTCGCGGGGATGAAACTAACCTCCGACCGGGCTGGTGTGGCAGTGAAGCGGCATGAGACGAGCGGCAAAGCGTCACTCCGCGAATGTCTCCCTGCATTTACGGGTTGTGAAGAGATGCCCCCCTGCCGGTCCGCGCTGTCGTCACTCGAGGAGAGTCCATTTTGAAAAGTACCAAAGCGCCGTCCGGGATTGCCGGCCTGGATGAAATCACCGGCGGCGGTCTGCCGCGTGGCCGCACGACGTTACTGGTCGGTGGATCGGGATCGGGCAAGACCATCCTCGCCCTGCAGTTCCTCGTGAACGGCGCGCAGCAGCGCGATGAACCCGGCATCTTCGTCGCCTTCGAGGAAACGCCGGCGCGCATCGTCAGCAACGCCGAAACGTTCGGCTGGAACCTCGACGAGCTGCAGAAGGCAAAGCTCTACTTCATGGACGCGCAGCCGGCGCCCGATCTCGTGCAGTCCGGCACCTTCGACCTCAGTGGCATGCTCGCGGCCCTCGGCGTGAAGGCGGAGGAGATGGGCGCAAAGCGGATCGTCTTCGACGCCCTCGACATCATGCTGGCGCTGCTGCCCGACGCCTCCGCGCAGCGGCGCGAGATCTACCGCCTCCACGCCTGGCTGCTGCAGCACGAGCTCACCGGCGTCGTCACGCTCAAGGCGGAGAGTGAAGAAGGCGGCTCGCTCGGGCGCCCCTTCGGCTTCATGCAGTTCATGGTCGACTGCGCGGTGATCCTCAATCACACGGTGGTCCTGGGCGTGTCGCAGCGCAACCTGCGCGTGCAGAAGTACCGCGGCTCCAGCTTCGACGAAAACGAGTCGCCGTTCCTCATCGGCAAGGGCGGCTTCGAAGTGGCGGTGACGCGTACCCTCGGCCGCGGCCAGGCCGAAGCAACGAACGAGCGCGTCTCGAGCGGTGTCGATCGCATCGACACGATGCTCGGCGGCGGCTACTACCGCGACGCCAGTGTCCTGATC
This sequence comes from Thermoanaerobaculia bacterium, assembly GCA_036399695.1. Classification (GTDB taxonomy): domain Bacteria; phylum Acidobacteriota; class Thermoanaerobaculia; order Gp7-AA8; family Gp7-AA8; genus DASVEE01. Next base: position 3,843 of record DASWMP010000196.1, read on the forward strand.
ACCGGCTTCCCCGGCACGGCCAAGACCACTTTGAGCGGTGCGTTCGCGGAGGCGGCCTGCGCACGCGGCGAGCGGACGATGTTCGTCAGCTTCGACTCCGATTCGAACGAAGTGATCCGCAACCTCGGCTCGGTCGGCATCCAGCTCAATCGCTTCGTCGAGGACGGAACGCTGAACATGGTCTCGGCACGCACGATCACCGGCAGCGCCGAAACGTACCTGGTGCGCATCAAGACGCTGGCGAAAGAGCATCGAGCCCGCTGTGTGGTCGTCGATCCGATCTCCACATTGTCGAAGTCCGGCAACGAGTTGACGGCGCACAGCGTGGCCGAACGGCTGATCGACTGGTCCAAGGCCGAGGGGATCACGCTCGTCTGCACGAGCCTCCTCGATGAGATGTCCAGCCAGTCCGAAGCCGGCTCGCCGCTGCAGATCTCGACGCTGGCCGACACCTGGATCCACCTCAATTACCTGGTGCAGGCGGGGGAGCGCAACCGCGGGATGTCGATCATCAAGTCGCGCGGCACGGCGCACTCGAATCAGGTGCGCGAGCTGATCCTGAGCGATGCCGGCATCACCGTGACCGATACGTACACCGCCGGCGGCGAAGTGCTCATGGGCACCATGCGCTGGGAGAAGGAAAGCGCCGAGCGTCACGCCAGCGAAGTCGCCGCGGTGAGCGCGAAGCTCAAGACCGTGAAGCTGGAGGCTGAACAGGCCGAGCTCGAAGCGCGCGTCAAGCTGCTGCAGGTGGAGCTCGCGGCCAAGCTCTCGGAAAAAGAGCTGGTAGCCCGCAGTGCGGAAGTGCACGAGAAGGAGCTCGCGCGCGGCCGCGACCGGATGCGCGAGCTGCGAGGTACGGATGCCGTGCGCGAGGACGAGAGTGTGACGCGATGAGCTCGGACCTGTTCTCGTTCCGGCTCTACGTGGCCGGCGACGCGCCCAACTCGCTGCAGGCCATCGCCAATCTGACGCAGCTCTGTGACTCGTACCTCCCCGACCGGCACGAGATCGAGATCGTGGACGTGCTGCTCGACCCCAAGCGTGCGCTCACGGAATCGATCCTGATGACGCCGATGCTGGTGACGGATTCTCCCTATCCCGGCCATCGCATCGTCGGCACCCTCAGCCACACCGAACCGATCCTCCAGATCCTCGGCCTCGGCGCCGCCCAGCGCCGCCACTTCGCCGGCATGAAAGACCGCGACTCCGCCCCGCAATTGAGGCAGTGATTTCGAGGGCCCGGGGCTCGGGGCCCGGGGCCCGGGGCTCGGGGCTCGGGGCTCAGGGGGTGTCGGACGCGGGGTTCGAGCCGGCGAGAATGTCGCCGCTGAGGGTTTGCAGCAGCGCGATACGTACGAGCCGCGACTCGTACGTATCGCGCCACTCCGGCCGCCGCGTCGCGCGCGCCTGGAGTGCCACGGCGAAGCAGAGAGCGAGGATCAGCAGCCAGCGATTCACGGCCCGCATGGTACGGCTGGAGCACACGGGCGTTCACCAGAACCGCTCCTCCACACGCTACCTCCGTCACAAAACGTTCTTCGTTCAGGCACATAAAGGGATAATGACGTCCGGCGATCTTTCCCGCGACAAGGAGAAAAAAAGATGAAGCTCACCAGACTCATCCTCGTGTGTACGCTGTTGCTGTTGGCCTCAGTCCCGGCATTTGCCCTGCCGCAGTGCGGCGACTGCGACTCAAATAACGAGTGCGTCTTCAGCCCGTGGAGCGGCGTGACTTGCGGGTACGACGCGACCGGCTGCGTCATCCAGTTCAGACGCTGCTCCTCCGGCTTGTCCCCCGAGGCGACCGTCGCCTCTGACTGGACCGTCGCCTCCATCGAGATCGAGCGCCCCACCGTCGATTCGAAAACCGTCACGGCTCCGGCCGCCATCGCCGAAGTCCGCGTCAACCAACCCACCGCACAGAAGTAACTCACGCATCGTGAATGGCGGGAAAGATCGCCTTTTCTGAGCCCATTTGCTGGCCAGGGCGCCCGTGGGTCCGGGTGCCTTCATACCGCATGAGAACGCCGCCCTCAACTCCCGCTGAGTCAAAGCATTATTTCCGGTTTAGACGCATAAAGAAGAGAATGCCGTCCAGCGATCTTTCCCGCGACAAGGAGAAAAGAAGATGAAGCGCACGAGACTCATCCTCGCCTGTACGCTGTTGCTCCTCGCTGCTGTTCCGGCGTTCGCCCTCCCGGTGTGCGGCGAGTGCGATCTGAACAACGAATGCGTCAACACCCCGTGGCCCGGCACGGCCTGTTTTTTCTTCACCGACACCTGTGAAACGCGGGCGGCGCGCTGCACCGTCGTCTACCCCGACGCACCCGTCGCCTCTGACTGGACCGTCGCGTCCATTGAAATCGAGCGGCCGGCCCTGGCCACGAAAACCGTCACGGCTCCGGCCACCGTCGCCGAAGTCCACACGGTCCAACCCACCGCACAGAAGTAACTCACGCATCGAATGGCGGGAGAGATCGCACTCGTCCGGAGACCACCCATGCGCACGTTACTCGTTTCCTCGGCTCTGCTGCTCGCCCTGTCCGCGTCCGCCGGCACGCTGAACGTGGAGGTGAGCCGCAACGGCTTCACGGGCCCGATCGAAGTGGCTCTCTCCCGGCGCGTGGAAGGCAGGCCTCCGCATTGGGCAGTCATCAGGACTCTCGCCGCCGGCAAGTCCACGGTGACCTTCCCCGCGCTCGATGAAGGACTCTACACCGTGCGGGCCAGCGGCCCCGAGCCGCTGCAGCGTCTCAGTGCGAAAGCGAACGTCGGCGCCACCGCAAGCACGGTCCGCCTCACCATTCCGAAAACGGCAACCGCGTTGAGCGTGACGCTCGCCGGTCAGCCGCTTCCCCGCGCCGTCGTTGTGCTGACGCATGAGGAGCTGCGCTGGGACACGAGGGTCGAGACGGACCAGAAAGGGCGGTTTGCCGGAGCACTCTGGGAGCCCGGAGCCTACTCTGCCGGCGTGAGGCGCGATCTCACGTCCGCGCCGCATCACATCTCCACCGTGACACTGTCGACCGAGCCGCTGGCGATCGTCGTCCCGGACCGGCATGTGACCGGACGGGTCGTGACCGATGACGGCAAACCTGTCGCCGACGCTCTGGTCATCCTCCGCTCGGAAACGGTTGACTCGACGCTGACGGTACGCACGAAGTCCGCGCCCGACGGGCGGTTCGAGTTCTTCGGCGTCCGCGATGCTGCACACACCCTCTCCGCGCGCGCCCCGTCGTACCTCAACAGCGACACGGCCAGCTTCGAGCTGCGCGGCGCCGCCGGCGAGCATGCGGCCGACCTCGTGCTGACGAAGGGTCAGCCGCGCACGGTGCGGGTCATCGACGCACGCGACGCGGCCATCGCCGGAGCGACGCTGATCACCTCCTGCGAAGGCCACATGAAGTCGACGACGGTCACGGACGCCGAAGGGCGCGCCAACGTCGCCGTCCCGGCCGCCGCCTCCTGCGCCATCTTCGCGCTGCCGAAGGAAGGCTCGATCGCCGTCGGCCGCTTCGAAGGCCCACGGGAGCTCCTGATCCGCGTCCCGGACGGCTCGTCGTCTTTACGCCTGGCGTTGAAGTCGGAGGCGGGAGTGGCCTTTCCCGATCTCAACCTGCTCCTGCGCATCGACGGCATGGTCGTCCCCCCGGAGATCGCCCGCGCATTCGGCAGCCGCGGCTTCTCGCTCATGACCAACCAGGAAGGAAGCATCTCCCTCCCCCGTATCCCGCCCGGCACCTACGAGTTCTGGCCCTACCGCACCAACAGCGAGGGGCAGATGATCTACGAGGTAGCCGCGGACATCGCCGCGCCGATCTCGGTGAGGGTACTGACCGGCGAGAACAACGCGACCGTGCGGTTCAAAGCACGGTAGCCACCGCACTGCGAGATGTGAGCTCGCGTGCCTGCTAGACCGCGGGCCACCAGGCGGTGAGCTGTTGCGCCGTACCGTTGAAGCGGGAGCGGTCGACGCTGCCGGTGATGCCGTCGATGCTGCCGCTCTCGGTGTATTGCCAGAGGTTCCAGGTGCTCCACACCTGCGACGGGATGCCGGACGGCTGCGCCGCGGAGGTGTACTGGGCCACCCACAGCGAGCAGGCGGCGAGGGTCGGATGGACGCTGCTGCCGATCTGCGGGAAGAGCAGCGAGTTGCCGCCGTAGACGACGGGCGGGCGGCCGGTGGCCTGCTGCACGGTCTCGATCCAGCCGAAGAGGTGGTCGAGCGACATCGGCGTGCCGGAGGGATTCGCCTCGAAGTCGATGGCGCAGAGGGTGTTGGCGTCCGGTTTGACCGTGTCGAGGAAGAACTGCGCCTGGGCGCTCCCCTCTTCGTCGCCGGTGCCGAAGTGGTAGGCACCCCAGAGGAGGCCGGCCGCGCGGACGGCGCTGCTCGCGGCAGCCAGCGACGGGTCGACGTAGGTGGAGCCCTGCGTGGCTTTGTGGATGACGCCGAGGATGCCGGCGGCGTGGACGCGCGTCCAGTCTGGGCTGCCGTTGAAGTGGCTGATGTCGATGACTGCGTCGAGCATTGGTTCCTCCGTGGAAGGGACGATGGGACCTATGGGACAGACGAGACCTGTGGGACAGATGGGAAATGTTCGTTTGCCCTAGTGTCGCATCACGCTTAAAAGCGTGGGTGATTTGCGAGCGCCGGTGGGCTGGATGCAAGCCGCCGCGACGCGGGCGATGCGGTGGCATCGTCGAGGAGCGGCGGCGCCGCAGACAGTCCGCCGGCGCCGCAAAGCACCCACGTTTTTAAGCGTGACGCGACACTAGGTCCTATAGGTCCCATCTGTCCATTGGTGCGCGTCTTACTCGAACTCGAGCTCGACTTCGTCTTCGCAGAAGTCGAACTTCTGCGCTTCGGACTCCTCGCCGTTGGCGAAGACGGCCTTGAAGAACTGCTCGCAGCTCTCGCCGTTGGTCGACGAATCCCACACGAGCGTGACGGTCTTGCCCGGCGCGATGCCCGCGCCGATCTTGAAGAAGCCGTATTCGTCTCCATCTTCCGAGACGAGGATCTTCGTGATCTTGGTATCGGTGTTGTTCGTCACCTTGAACGAATACTCCTCGGCGAACGCCGGAACACTCATCAGGGCCACGGCTGCGACGGCGATTGCGAAACGTTTGAACTTCATTGCTGAACTCTCCCTTTTACTCAAATCAATCGCGCGGTTGCCCGTCGCGAAGTTGGGCCACGGCGAACCGTGGCAAACATGAACGCGAATCTCAGTTCTCGGCGACGACGATGACCCGGTCGTCGGCGCTGAAGGTGACGCTGGCGCCCTTCGGCGGATTCACACGCACGCCGTCGCCGCTCGAAGCAGCGCCTTCGCCGGCCAGACGGTAGCCGATGGCCACCTCTCCCCTGCGGCGCGCGCCTTCGACGACGTGCCAGAAAGTCATCGGCTTGCCGATGGCCACATAGTCGGACGCGGGGCGCAGGTAGATCTCCGAGCCGTCGGAGTCGAAGATGTCGTCGAAGACGGCCCGTAGGTCGCGGTTCTCCGTGACCTGCGCCACGAGGAGGCTGGTCAGGTTCTCGCTGACGATGAAGTCGTCGGCCTGGGTGATCTCGGCCAGCTCGCGGTTGCGCACGTCGAGCATCTCGCTGACGATCGAGTAGCGGTTCGCGCCGCTCTTCGACTCGATGTCGCGCAGATGCAGCAGCGTGACGAGCGTCTTGGCGTCCGCCTTCTGCACCGGCAGGTCGTCGGCGTAGCAGAGGACGATGATGTGCTCGTACTGTTCGGGCTCGACGCTCTCCAGCGTGGCGCGGTCGCTCGAATCGCCGCGGCGGAAGTCGAGCTGCTGCCGGGTCAGCGTGGGACGCAGCACCTCGATATCGTGCGCGACGCGCGGATTGTCGGCGATCACGGTCATGACGGAGCCCGGCGCGACGTAGCCGTCCAGCTCGCGGATGATGATCGGGGCACGCGAGCTCCAGCCGAGGAGCAGCGTGCGCTCCGGCGCCGGCACGGACATGCTCTTCTCCACCATCAGCGAGGCGTCCAGCGCCGGCGTGTGCTTGCCGATACGCACCGAGGCGGCGTCGGCGGCGATGACGATGGCCTCGTCGCCGGGGGCGAAGCGGTGATCCATCGGCGGGTTCAGTTTGACGATGCCGGCCGCGGTCTTCACGCCGACGATGGACGAGTTGTCGAAGGCGAAGAGCGCGTCGGCGAACGAGAGGCCGTCGAGGGCCGCGTCTTTGCGGAAGTAGATCTCGTCCCCGCCGTAGTCGAGCAGCTCGGTGTACACGCCGGAGAGACCGGTCTGGCGGCAGGTCTGGGCGACGACGCGGGCGATGGTCTCGCCGGTCTCGATGAGCTGTGCTTCGTCGCGGCCGACCAGGCGGGCCGGCTCCATGTTCCGGCGCTCGCGGATCTCGGCAACGATGTGGAACTTCTCGGTCCGCCGGTCCGGATGATTGGTGACGGCGAGGATGGATTTGATGACCTCCGCATCCGGATCGTCTCCGTCGGGTGAGAGGACGACGATGGCGCGCGCGGCGTTGAAGTTGACGATCTTGAGGTCGCCGAGGTCGATCGGATTGCCGCGGCGGCAGACGATCTTCGTCGTCAGCGTCTCCTCGATGCGCTCGCGCACTTCGTCGTCCATCGACACCTTGTCGCGGTCCGCCATGATGACGATGACGTTGCGCTTGCGGTGCTCGTTGCCGCGGATCAGCTCTCCCATGATGGTGAAGATGCGATCGTTCCAGCCGAGGATGACGACGTGGTCGGTCTCGGCGACGAGGGAGCGTCCTTTGCGGAGCTCCTCGATCTGGTTGCCGACGCCGTTGGAGATCAGACCGATGAGCGTGCCGACGATGAAGACACCGCCGAGCGTGACGAGCAGCATCATCACCAGATAGGTCACGGGTCCGGTGTCGCCGCCCATGGTGCCGGCGTCGAGGGTGCGCATCAGGTTGTGCCACATGAGCGCAGGGAACGACATCGCCGCCCCGGCTTCGTCACGCGGCGCGGCGCCGGCGAGCGACAGCAGGACCGACGCGACTCCGAGGAAGGCAACGGTGAGAATCGCCAGCCATGCGATCAGCGCAGGCGTACCGCGCGACAGCGTGTTGTCAAACGCATAGCGCATCCGCTGCCGCAGCGTAAAGGTTTTCACTTGCACCTCGTTGAAATAGGTTTTCGGACCGGTACGGACGGTAACAGAGACTCACACCGGCTCCCCATGAAATGTTCATGAGTGGCGCGTGAAACGGCCGTACCGCGCCGGCGCTGCGTCAAAGCCTACGCGGCAAACGTGGAAGGCGCCTCCACGACAGCGTGCTACGCTGCCGCGCCTTCAGATCGGACGAATGACCATGAACCGTGTTCTGTGTAGTGCCACATTGACGCTCCTGCTGTGCGCCTGCGGCGGCGAAGAGCGGCCGGCCACGCCGGCTTCCGAGCCGGTAACCGCCAGTGCTCCGGCCACCGCCGCCACGCCAGCCGCGGAGACAGCCGCGGCACCGGCTGCCAGCGCCGCACCGGCGCCCGCGCCGGCCGATTACGACGTCACCGGAGCGTATCTCCCGATGGACGCGCTGCCCGCCGACTTCGCGGAGCTCGAGCACCTGTTGCTGGCGACGATCGACGAGAACGCGGAGCCGGCGCCGCTGAACGGCTTCCTCCGTTCGAAGAAGCGCGGCGCCGAGGATTACCACCTGGTGAATCCGTCAATCGAAGGACGGAAGCTGACGTTCACGACCACGACGAACAAAGGCGTGCAGTACACCTTCGACGGCCAGTTCGAAGTCCTCGCGAAGTTTGCCGAGAATCCCCCCGACTACGAGACAGCCGTGCTCACGGGCACGCTGACGCGCCTCCGCGACGGCCAGACGGTGGCGTCGACGCCGGTGCGCTTCCGCTATGAAGCCGGCGGTTGATTCGATGGAGAAGAACGTGATGCGTCTGTTTGCGACGGTGGCCCTGTTGCTCATCCCGATGTTTGCCCGCGCCCAGGACGCCACGATCGTCGCCGACCGTCCCGGCCTGGCCGACGGCTCCGCGACCGTCGGCCGTGGCGTCGCGCAACTGGAGATCGGCCTGAACGCGGACGGTGGCGATGAGGAGCTCTTCACGCTGCCAACGCTGATCCGCTACGGCTTCACGGATGCCTTCGAGCTGCGCATCGAGTCGGACGTCTTCGGCTTCAACTCGGACGACAGCGACGTAGCGCCGATCGCCGCTGGTTTCAAGCTGCGCCTGAAGGAAGGCGATCTCCCGCTCTCTCTGCTGGCCAGCATTCAGCCGCCATCCGGCGGCGGCACGCTCCGCTCGAACGCATTCGAAGGCGGTGCACGCCTGGTGAGCGATATCGCGCTGTCGGACTCTCTCTCGCTGACGCCGAACGTCGGCGTCGCGTTCGTGGAAGGCGGCGGCACAGCGGCCGTCTTCGCGGCAAGCCTGGAACGCGACATGGGCGCCGTCGCCCCCTTCGTCGATTTTGAAGCAACGTTCGACGACGGCGACGCCTCGTTGATCGCGGACGCCGGCATCGGCTGGATCGTCCGCCCGGACACACAGCTCGACATCTCCGCCGGCCTCAACGTGACCGGCCACGACTACCCCGACTGGTTCATCGGCATCGGGTACAGCCGGCGGTTCTGAGGGAGACGGACAGGGGGCGCCTCCGGCGGGCGGCCACGGGCCGCGGCGCTTGTTGCCATAGGCTCAGCGCACGGCGTCGCGATCAACACGTTGGTAAGCAGGGTCGACTGCGGCTCGGCCAACAAGCGCTGCGGCCCGTGGCCGCCCGCCGGAGGCGCCCCTCGTCCGTCATCCCTCCAGCAGCTCCAGCACCCGTGGCTTGACCACCGTGCCGTAGAGCTCGATCGAGGTCATCATCAGCTCGTGGGGGAGCGGACCGCTGCCGTACTTGAGGTCGAAGCGGTCGGCGCCGAGTGTGCGGGCGGTATCGGCGATGCGGCGCGCTACCGTGTCGGGCGAGCCGACATAGAGAGCGCCGTCGATCGTTTCGGCTTCGAAGCTCTCGCGGGTTGGCGGTGGCCAGCCGCGCTCGCGGCCCAGCTTCGTGATGAGCTGGCGATAGTGCGGCCAGAACTGCTCCTTCGCCTCCTCGTCCGTGCGGGCGATGTGACCCGGCGAGTGGATCGCTACGCGGCGGCCCTCGAAGCCGTGCTTCTTCAGCGACTGGTGGAACAGGCGGACGTACGGGGCGAAGCGTGCCGGCTCCCCGCCGATCACCGCGAGCGTCAGGTTGAACCCGTAGCGCGCCGTGCGGACGACCGACTCGCGAGTGCCGCCGACGGCAATCCAGGTCGGCAGTCCCTCCGGGTGGCTCGTCTTCGGATAGACCTGCTGATTCGTCAGCTCGGCACGTATCGAGCCTTGCCAGGTGACCGGTTGCTCCGAGCGGGCGGCGGCGAAAAGGGATAGCTTCTCTTCGAACAGCCGGTCGTAATCCGCCAGGTCGAAGCCGAACAGCGGGAACGACTCCGTGAACGACCCGCGCCCGAGGGACACCTCGGCACGTCCATTGGAGATCGCGTCCAGCGTGGCGAAGCGCTGGTAGACGCGGATCGGGTCGTCGGAGCTCAGTACCGTCACAGCGGAGGTGAGCTTGATCCGTTCCGTCCGCGAAGCGATGGCCGCGAGGACCATTTCCGGTGCGGAGACGGCGTAGTCGGGACGGTGGTGCTCGCCGACACCGAAGACGTCGACGCCAACCTGATCGGCAAGAACGCCCTGCGCCACGAGGTTCCGGATGACCTCGGGCTGCCCGAGAAGCTTGCCGTCAGGGCCGGCGGTGACGTCGCCGAAAGTGTCGAGACCGAGCTCGAGTCGATTCATCGCGTCCCATTCTTTCACGCTGCGCGCCGAGACCCGGTCGCATTCATGCCGGACGGCAATCCAGGAGACCCTAGAGCTTGATTTCCTGGCAGGTCGCTCGCTGGTCGCAGGTCACGCAGCGCCAGCCGCCTTCAGCGAGCTCGAACGGCGCTTCGTTCTCGTCGCGGAAGAGCGTGCGCGACTCGTGGCACCGTTCGCAGCGGACGGCGAGCGGGTTGCCGAAGGCGGGATTGGCGCGGAGGATCCCCGCGGCGATCTCTTTCTCGCCCGGATCGAAGTCGGCACTGCGGAGGAGCTTGGCCGCCACGCGGCGGATCACCTGGCGAATCACGAGTTTTTACCAGTCATGGAGAGATACACAGTGCACGAGTGTTGCCGATTTGGCAACGTGCGCAGCGTTCATTACCAAGTTGGTAAGAATCGTGCTAAGCTGTGTACAGATGTATGGACCCATTCTCAGGACTCTCCGCGAATCGCAAGAGCGCACGCAGGCCGAGGTCGCACGCAGTGCCGGGATGTCGCCGGCGCAGCTCGCGAGACTCGAGTCGAATCAGCGCGGGCTCTATGTATCGGACTTCGTGCGGATCGCCGAAGCGCTCGGCGAAAAGCCGGGCAACCTTCTGCCGAACGACCTCGGCGCGATCGGCCACCTGAAGCCGCTCATCGATCGGCTGGCGGCCGTGAGGCCGGAGCTGCTGGCGCGGGTGACCACACTCCTCGAGAACATCGTCCTGCTCGCCGAAGACTCCGCCGGATTGCAGAAAAAAGCCCGGCGCTGATCGCGCGTCTCCCCACATCCCCGCCGTAGTTTCGAATGACTGTCCGCGGCTTGCCATCGCGTCCGGTTCAACCACCAGGAGGTGGTGCATGCCCGAAGTGCCCGTAACCCCTGCTGCGCGTCGTGACGCAGCGTCCAACGTTAAATTCGCCCCGGATGTATTCGACACCGTCCGAGAGCCGCTGATGGTGCTCGACCCCGATCTCCGCGTGCGCGCCGCAAACAGGGCGTTCTATCAGGCGTTCCACGTCAGCCCCGCCGACACGGAAAGCCGGCACATCTACGAGCTCGGCCAGGGCCAGTGGGCACTCCCCTCTTTGCGAACGCTGCTCGAGGAGATCATCCCCCGGGACGGCGTCTTCAACGACTTCGTCCTGGAGCAGGAGTTCCCTGTGATCGGTCCGCGCGTGCTGCTCCTGAATGCACGCACGCTGCACTCGGAACTGATCCTGCTGGGGATGGAAGACGTCACGGACAGGCGCCGCTCGCAGCACCTGCTGGACCAGATCCAGATCTACGCCCAGGACGTCGTCGACACCGTCCGCGAGCCGCTGCTCATCCTGGACGCCGGCCTGCGCGTGCACTCCGCGAACCGCGCGTTTTACCAGACGTTCCAGGTGACGGTGGAAGAGACGGAGAACCAGCTCGTCTACCAGCTCGGCAACGGCCAGTGGGACAGCCCGGCACTGCGGATCCTGCTCGAGGACGTCGTGCCGATGAGCTCCGTCTTCAACGACTTCGAGCTCGAGCACGAGTTCCCCATCATCGGACGCCGGGTGATGCTGCTGAACGCGCGCAAGCTGCGCCAGCGCAATCACGCCGAGCTGCTGGTGCTGGCCATGGAAGACGTCACGGCGCGCCGCATCGCCGAGTCGGAAGTGGCGAGGGCGAAGAACGCGGCGGAGACGGCGAACCGCACGAAGAGTCTCTTCCTGGCGAACATGAGCCACGAGCTGCGCACGCCGCTCAATGCGATTCTCGGATTCTCCGAGATGCTGCAGGAGGAAGCGGCCGAACGGGAGCTGCACGATTTCAGCTCCGATCTGCAGAAGATCTCCATGTCGGGACGGCATCTCCTCGGCCTCATCAACGACATCCTCGACCTCTCGAAGATCGAAGCAGGCAGGATGGAGCTGCACCTGGAGGTGTTCGACATCCCTACGCTGATCGGCGAAGTGGGGTCGACGATCGAGATGCAGATCGCAAACAACGGCAACACACTCGAGCTGGCGTACGCGCCCGACATCGGCCTGATGCGTGGCGATCTGAGCAAGGTGCGCCAGGGGCTGGTCAACCTCGTCTCCAACGCCGCGAAGTTCACGCACGGCGGGCAGGTCCGCGTCTTCGCGGAACGGCAGGTCATGGACGGCCGGGACTGGATCCTCTTCCGCGTTTCGGATACGGGCATCGGCCTGAGCTCCGAGCAGATCGTCAGGCTCTTCCAGCCCTTTACGCAGGCCGACGCATCGACGACGCGCAGGTTCGGCGGTACGGGCCTGGGGCTCGCGCTCACGCGGCGCTTCTGCCAGATGATGGACGGCGACGTCACGGTCCAGAGCGTGCCGGGCCAAGGGAGCGTGTTCACGATCAAGCTGCCGTCGACGCTGAACGAAACGTCCGAGGACCCGATCGTCGACAGCCGCGACGCCGCGGATATGGCGGTCGGTCTCGCAGACGATGACGGCGAGCCGGTGGCGGAAGGCGCGTGCGTGCTGGTCATCGACGACGACCCGCTGCAGCGCGACCTGATGCAGCGCTATCTCCGCAAGGAAGGCTACGACGTACGCACCGCAAGCGGCGGAGCACAGGGGCTGCGGCTGGCGCAGCGGTTCCGCCCGGCCGCGATCACGCTCGACGTGATGATGCCGGACATGGACGGCTGGAGCGTGCTCGCCGCGCTCAAAGCCGACGTAGCGCTGCGCGACATCCCCGTGATCATGCTGACGATGGTCGACGATCCGGTGCGCGGCTTCACCCTCGGCGCATCCGACTACGCGACCAAACCGGTCAACCGCCGCCGCCTCTCCCAGATCCTCAGGAAGTACACCTGCCTCAACCCGCCCTGCCCGGTGCTCGTCATCGACGACGACCCGTCCGCCCGCGCCGTCACCCGGGCCATGCTCGAGAAAGAAGGATGGGCGGTCACGGAAGCAGAGAACGGGATCGAAGCACTGAAACTGATGGAGAGCGAACGTCCGAGCCTGATCTTTCTCGACCTGATGATGCCGGAGATGGACGGCTTCGCGTTCGCGGCCGAGATCGGACGCCATCCGGAGTGGCGGTCGATCCCGATCGTCGTGGTGACCGCGCAGGACCTCACAAACGAGGATCGCCGCCGGCTGAACGGCCACGTCGAGAGAATCCTGCGCAAGCACGGCGATTCACGCGAGTCGCTGCTCGAACAGGTCCGCGACCTTCTCGCCATCGGCAACACCACCCGAACGGCCGTACATCCCGTGAAGCGCGAGGTCCTCACGTCATGAGCAGAATTCTGATCGTCGAAGACAACGAGCTGAATCGCGACATGCTCTCGCGCCGCCTCGGCCGCAGGGGCTACGAAGTCCTCTTAGCCACAGATGGCCAGCAGGGCATCGACGTGGCGCAGTCCGGCGCGCCCGATCTGATCCTCATGGACATGAGCCTTCCGGTAGTGGACGGCTGGGAAGCGACACGCCGCCTGAAACAGGACGAACGTCTCCGCCGCATCCCGATCATCGCCCTCACGGCCCATGCCATGGCTACCGATCGCGAGAAAGCGCTCGAGGCGGGCTGCGACGACTACGACACGAAGCCGATCGAGCTGCCGCGGCTGCTCTCCAAGATCGCGGCGCTGCTCGTGCCGCCGCCGGAGGTGACGTCGTGAGCACGGCCGCCAAGTCGTCCTCCGAAGCCACGCCGACGGAGGCCCGGACGCACGTTTCCCCGCAGTTGCTGCACGACCTGCGCAGCCCGCTCAACCAGATCATCGGTTACTCCGAAATGATGTGTGAGGAAGCAGAAGCTCAGGCCTCCGTCGATCTGCAGCGTGTGTGCGAGGCCGGATATCGAATGCTTGCGCTGATCGAGCAGAACTTCACCACTGAGCTCGACAAAGAGATGGGCAGGAGCACGCGCGAGCCTGCCGCGCCGCATGTGATGCCGCCGGCTGAACCCTCGGCCACCACGCCAGGACTGCTGCTGGTCGTCGACGACGACGCCGGCAACCGCGACGTGCTCTCCCGCCGGCTCAGGCGGCAGGGGCACCGGGTCGTCACGGCGAGCAGCGGACCGGATGCACTGCAGCTCATGCGCGGGACCGAGTTCGACGCCGTGCTGCTCGACATCATGATGCCCGGCATGGACGGTTACGAGGTGCTCGGTCACGCCAAAGGCGACGACCGGCTGCGCCGCGTGCCGGTGATCATGATCTCGGCCATCGACGAGGTGCAGTCGGTGGTGCGGTGTATCGAAGCGGGCGCCGAGGACTACCTCGCCAAGCCGTTCGACGCCACCCTGCTCCGGGCACGCCTCGGCGCGGCGCTCGAAAAGAAGCGCGGACGCGATCGCGAGGCGGTGCTGTACGAGCAGCTCCAGCAGAACTACCGCAAGCTGCAGGAAGTCGAGAAGCTGCGCGACGACATGCGCAACATGATCGTGCACGACCTGCGCACGCCGCTCACCTCGGTGATCGTCGGCGTGGACATGCTGGCCAGTCACGGGACGCTCAACGAGGTACAGCGCGAGATGGTCTCCATCGCCGCGAGCGGCGGGAAGACCCTCCTCGGTATGATCAACGACCTGCTGGACGTCGAGAAGATGGAAGCCGGCGCCACCCAGCTCGCGTACGGCGAACTTTCCGCGGCCGCCCTCGTCCGCGGGGCAATCGAGCAGGTCAGCTCGCTCGCGGAGCTTCAGGAGACGACGCTCGCCACCGAGCTTGCCGCCGGCCTGCCACCGTTCGCCGGCGACGAGAACAAGTTGAGCCGTACTCTGGTGAACCTGATCGCGAACGCGATCAAGTTCACGCGCCGCGGCACCGTCACGATCGCCGTCTCCCAGAACGACCCGGAAAGCATCCGCTTCGCCGTTCGCGACACCGGCTCCGGCATCCCGCCCGAGGCGTTCGGTCGCATCTTCGAGAAATTCAGCCAGCTCGATGCCGCGAACAGAGTCGGCACCGGCCTCGGCCTCGCGTTCTGCAAGCTGGCCGTCGAAGCACACGGCGGGCGGATCGAGGTCGAGAGCGCGCCCGGCATAGGAAGCACGTTCTCGTTTACGATTCCGTTGGTGGCGCCGTATGAATGAGACAAATGAGAGACCTGAAAGGGTGCTCGTGGCTGACGACGATCCGTCGATCCTGCTCCTCGTGACCCGGATTCTGACGCGGGCGCAGTATCGCGTGGACACGGCCGTCAATGGGCGCGACGCACTCGAGAAGCTCGCCGAGACGCACTATGACGTCGTGGTGCTGGACCTGATGATGCCGGAGGTCAGCGGGCTTCAGGTCATCAACGAGGTGGCCGCACGGCCCCGGGCACCACGGTTCATCGTCATCATGTCCGCGGGCTCGCCGAGCCTGCTCGAGCAGGCCAGCGCGCCGAACGTCT
This sequence comes from Thermoanaerobaculia bacterium, assembly GCA_036399695.1. Lineage (GTDB taxonomy): Bacteria > Acidobacteriota > Thermoanaerobaculia > Gp7-AA8 > Gp7-AA8 > DASVEE01. The sequence goes on from DASWMP010000196.1 coordinate 19,037, forward strand.
TCGCCACCCTGCGAAAGCCGTTCGAGATCGAGGAACTGGTCGCGGCAGTCGACGCCTGTGTCACCATAACGCGAGAAGCACCATGACCACGACTCAGGACGAATTCGCCGCAACAGGCATCGCCGGCCTCGACGAAGTTCTGCACGGCGGCCTGCCGAAACACCAGATGTACTTCATCCAGGGCGATCCCGGTGCGGGCAAGACCACGCTCTCGTTCCAGTTCCTGCTCGAGGGTGTCCGCCGCGGCGAAAAGACCATGTACGTGACGCTGTCGGCCTCCTCGCGCGACCTGCACCGTGTGGCGCGCTCTCACGGCTGGACGCTCGACGGTATCCACGTGCACGAGCAGTTTCAGACGGCCATGTCCGCGGATTCGACGATGTTTCGTCCGGCCGAGGTGGAGCTGGCGAAAACCGTCCGGGCCATCCTCGACGCCATTGCCGCTCACGAGCCGGATCGCGTGGTGATCGACTCGCTCGCGGAGATCCGGCTCCTCTCCGAGAGCGCCCTGCGCTATCGCAAACAGTTGCTGACGCTCAAGGAGTTCTTCCGGGACCGGAAGATCACGGCGCTGGTGCTGGACGACCGCTCCGTTTCCGCCCGCGAGTCGGAGGTGCAGGGGCTGGCCGAAGGGGTGATCGTGCTCTGCGCGAGCGCGCCGATGTACGGCAACACGAGGCGGCGCCTCGAAGTCGTCAAGCTGCGCGGGGTCGCGTTTCGCGGAGGCTTCCATGACTTCAACATCGAGAAGGGCGGCCTGGTCGTCTTTCCCCGGCTGACGGCGGGAGAGCATCAGGTGAGCGATCACGAGGGCACGGTCTCGAGCGGGATCCCGGAGATGGACGCGCTGGTCGGCGGCGGCCTGGAACGTGGAACCACGACGATGATCATGGGGCCGGCCGGCGTCGGGAAATCGTCGCTCGCTCTGCAGTTCGCCACCGCGGCGGCCGCCGCGGGCGAGCGGATCGCGTTCTTCATCTTCGAAGAGCACCGCAGCGTCTTCATCAAGCGCGCGGCCTCGCTCGGTTTCGACGTGCCGGCACTCATCCAGAACGGATCCATGCTCGTGCATCAGATCGACCCGGCGGAGATGTCGGCCGGCGAATTCGCGTATGCGATCCGTCTGGCGGTGGAGAGGGACAAAACGTCGATCGTCGTGATCGACAGCCTGAACGGCTACTTCAACGCCATGCCGGAAGAGCACTTCCTCACGCTGCACCTGCACGAGCTGCTCAGCTATCTGGCCGATGCCGCCATCACGTCGATCCTGATCGTCTCGCAGCACGGCGCGCTCGGTCACGTGTCGTCGCCGGTGGACGTGAGCTATCTCGCCGACGCCGTGATCCTGCTGCGCTACTACGAGACACGCGGGGCGTTCCGCCGCGCGATCTCCATGCTGAAGAAGCGCACCAGCGAGCACGAACAGAGCGTGCGCGACTACCAGCTCACGTCGAAGGGCGTCCGCATCGGGAACGTGCTCGAGGAGTTCCGCGGCATCCTCTCGGGGATGCAGTCGACCGAGGCTCCGCCGAAACCGCAGATCGCGCCGTGAGCATGACCCGAACCGGTCCTGGAGTGCGGTGGCGAGTAGCGTAGCCACCGCTCTTACGCGTGTCGCAGAGCGGTGGCTTGTCGCCACCGCACTCCGGGATTACTCAGCGGTCACACTACCGGGCGGTGGATCGGCAGCCTGACCACGAATTCGGAGCCCTTCCCCGGTCCCTCGCTGAACGCCTCGATCGTGCCGCCATGTGCCTGGACGAGGTGACGCACGATGGCCAGACCCAGACCGAGGCCGTGCGCCTTCTTGGCGACCCCTTCGGCCTGGCGATAGCGGTCGAAGACGTACGGCAGCAGGTCCGCGGCCATGCCTTCACCGGTGTCGCTCACCCGGATGACGGCCTGCTCCCCTTCGCGGGAGAGCGAGACGCGCACCTCCCCTCCCGGCGGGGTGAACTTGATGGCGTTGGAGAGGAGATTCCATCCGATCTGCAGGAAACGTGTTTCGTCCACCCACGCGGTCAGCGGCTCGTCCGGAACGTCCATCTGGAGGAGCGTTCCATGTTCGTCCGCGGCGGGCCGGAATGTGGCCACGATGTTCCGGATGAGGGGTCCGAGCAACGCCTCGGCAGGCTGGATCATCGCCTTGCCGGCGATCATCTTGGAGACGTCCATGAGGTCTTCGATGATGTGCGCCTGAACTCTGGTGCTCGTTTCGATCATCGCCAGCGCGGTGCTGGCTTCCTCTTCGTCGAGGTCGCCCATCCGGAGGAGTTGAATCCAGCCGCGGATGGCGGTCATCGGCGAACGAAGCTCGTGGCCGAGGGTGGCAAGGAATTCGTCTTTCGCACGAGTGACCTGATCGTGCGCGCGCACGATCTCGATTGCGGATGCGGCCAGTTCGTCGAGCAGCCGTTTGACCTCGTATTGCCGCCTGCGGCCGCGCAGGGCGGCGTCGGTAGCGGTCATGAATGTGGCGATGCCGAGTGGGCGCTCCAGGAGGATGATCTGTGCGCGCGGGCCGAGGAGCTCCGTCGCGTGGAAAGCCGCATCCTCGAAGCTGCCTCCGAAGAGCAGGACCGGCATCTCGGACCACGGCTCCTGCCGTTCGAGCACACCGCGAAGCGCGGACGCGGACTCGTCGCCGGCAAAGGCCTCGGAGGCGAGGAGAACCACGCCCGCTCCGGTTTCCAACTCGCGGACCAGTGCCGGGACGTCCTCGACGATGCAGACCTCGAGGCCGCGCTCCTGCAGGATGCCGGCGATCAGCGGGGCGTCGTCACCGGTCGGCGCGAGGACCAGAATGCGCTCCGACGCGTGTAACGCCGCAACCACCCGGGGGTCCGTCACCGCGGCGTCCGCGCTCAATCAGCAGCGCTCCCTCACGATGGCCGTGGCCTGCTTCTCGAGGGTTTCGCAGCAGGTGATCCAGGTCGACTCGAACCAGCCGTTCTCGCGCGCATGAATCGTGACGGCGATGACGGCCTGGGCGTGCTCGACGCAGCGCAACGCGGCCGCATCGGAGAGCCGCCCGTCCAGCCGCTCGCGCAATCGCGCGCCCGCCCGGTCGGTGATCGTGACGTGTGTGGAGTCGATGGTCAGCGTCATATGCTTTCGTTCCCCCCTGCTGTTCCGGGAGCACGGCCGCGAAGGCCGCGCTCCCGTCCGTCATGCGTCGTGCGTCGCGCTATTTGCGCGGGCGCGACTCGTTGACCTTGAGGGCCTGACCGTTCACGTCGCGGCCATCGAGGCCGGTGATCGCGGCCTGCGCCTCGGCATCGCTGCCGTACTCGAGGAAGCCGAAGCCCTTCGATTCGCCGCTGCCACGCTCGGTGGCGACGTTTGCGGAAATGAGTGTGCCGTACGTCACGCCGAGCTCGTTGAGCTGCGCGTCGTCCACCTGCTTGGAGAGATTACCTACGTAGACTTTCATGGAAGCTCCTGACCGGCCGGGCCGGCGTTCTTTCAGAGCGGCCGCAAAGCGGCTGCGAAAGAAGGGAACGCTAAGAGGGGTGAGTCCAGAGTTTCTGACTTAGTTCAGAAGGACTGAAGTGGCAGGGAAGTTTCCCTGCCGAGACCCACCATACGCGGCGCACGCGTCTTTGTCACTGCGGAATATTCGGACGCTGCATGAGACCCGCTGTCCCTGGACGCGGAGCAAGTCTCGGGGACCCGCTCACGTCCTGGTCCAGATCTCCTTCAAGCCCAGCAAATGAACCGCGCCGGCCACAGCGGATACAACCGAAGTCACGATCCAGAACCGCAGGCTGTTGCCCGGAAAGAACGGCACCAAGGCGAAGGCCGCGACTCCCCTGAGCAGATAGACGGCGCCGATGCCGAGGAGTACAGCGTGCAGGAACGGCAGGCGTCCGATCACCCCAGCACCGGACATGGCGTACACCGACCAGATGCTGAGAACGCAGACGATCGCCGTCGTTACGACGGTCGGGTACCAATGCCCCCGTTCAGCCATGCGCGCCATGCGCTCCCCTGCGCCCATGAAGCGGTACCACGGCGCACCGAAGACGATGCAGCCGACGTGCAGCAGCGCGGCCACCGCCGAGAAGATGGCACCAGCCATAAGTAAGTTACTTTGCAGAGTCTTGATGAGGTCGTCCCCCGTCGTGACTATACTTGGTGCGACGAAATATTGATGCGCGTTTGACGGTGTTGTCACCGGCATCGAAGACAATCGCGGCCGCTCCGAAAGAGAAAATCATGTCGAACAAGCGCCGCAATGCGGCGATCTGCGCAGCGGCTGTCGTGTGGCTCGCGGGCATCGTTTACGGGTCGTTCGCCATGTGGCAGTTCCAGCGGAAGGCCGGCGAAGGCGCGACCGCTCCGTCGAGTTGGCCGACGTCGAGCCGGCTGTCGCTCGCGAAGGATGCGCCGACGGTGGTGATGTTCGCCCATCCGCGCTGCCCCTGTACGCGTGCGAGCGTCGGTGAGCTGCGCGAGCTTCTGAGCGGCCCGCTGCGCAAAGCGCGGAGTGTCTACGTGCTCGTGCTCAAGCCGCGGGAGTTCCCGCGGGATTGGGAGAAGACGGACGTCTGGCACAACGCCGCTTCGATCCCGGGCGTGACGGTGATCTCCGACGTCGACGGCGTGGAAGCCGCACGCCTCGGTGCTCGGACGTCGGGACAGACACTCGTTTACGCGGCCGACGGGAAGCTCGTCTTCAGCGGCGGCATCACGGCCCTGCGCGGCGAGGCCGGTGAGAACCTCGGCAGCCGCAGCGTCGGCGCCGTGCTCGCCGGCCAGGCACCGTCGCGGGACGTGACGCCGGTGTTCGGTTGCCCGATCCGCACGGGCGACACCCCGCCCCAATCGGCACCTTCGACAACGCAAAGCTCTGGTCGGCCAGGGAGGACATCATGACCGTCGGTACGCTGGACAAGGGCGAGCAGAGCGTCGCCGAGCGAATCAACTCGCTCTTTCATGAACGGTGGCAGGCGCGCCTCGCCAAAGTCGACCGCATGTTCGCGGTCCTGATGATCGCGCAGTGGATCTTCGCCGTGCTCGTCGCGCTCGTCCTTTCTCCTTACGCCTGGAGCGCGAAGACGCGGGTCATCCATACACACGTCTACGTGGCGGTCTTCATGGGTGCGGCCATCGCGCTGCTTCCGATCGTGCTGGCGAAGTACCGCGCCGGCACTCCCCTCACGCGCCACGTCATCGCCATCTCCCAGATGCTCATGTCCGCGCTGCTCGTCCATCTCAGCGGCGGCCGCATCGAGACGCACTTCCACGTCTTCGGATCGCTGGCGTTCCTTGCGTTCTATCTCGACTGGAAAGTACTGATCACCGCCACCATCACCGTCGCGAGCGAGCACTTCCTGCGCGGCGCGTTCTGGCCGGAGTCGGTGTACGGCATCACGAATCCGGAGTGGTGGCGCTTTCTGGAACACGCGTTCTGGGTCGCCTTCGAGGACGTCATTCTCATCTGGGGATGCGTGATCGGACTCCGCGACATGAGGACCTCGGCCGAGCAGCAGGTCGCGGTCGAACAGCTCACCGAGATGGAGCAGCTCAAGACGGCCGCTCTGGAGATGGCGCTCGCCGAGTTCGGCGCGTCCGCGTAACCGCGCCTGCTGGAGACGATGACCGGATGATGAACTTCGACGTGGCCGTGGTGAAGATGCCGGATGGTACTGAGCGCAAGCTCACCTCCGCAGAGTTCGTGGCCATTCCACTCGGCGAACGGATCCAGCTCCTGACCGGCTCGAAGATCAAGTTCTATCGAGGCGGCGCGCAGATCTCGCCCGTCGAAGCCATCCGCCGCACGCCGGCGTGAGAGTTGAACCGCGTGCCCGACGGCGTCGGCATTCCCTGTCGCGCAGCGTTCTTGCACAGTTGAGATAGCCATGACGAACCGCGTACTGGTCGCAGACGATGATGAGCCGATCCGGAAGCTCGTCGCGAAGGTCCTCCAGCGCAACGGCTTCATCGTCGATGCCGCGGTGGATGGCCAGGACGCCATCGAGCGCCTGCAGGTCGATCGCTTCGACGCCTGCGTGCTCGACCTGATGATGCCCCGCGTCGACGGCGTCGGCGTGCTCCGGTTCATGCAGGAGCACGATCCGCCGATGCTGGCGCGAACGATCGTCGTCACCGCCTACCCCCGAACCGCCAAAGCCACCGACCTTTCGGCCGTGTGCGAGGTGATCTCCAAGCCCTTCGAGGTGGATACACTGGTGAACGCGGTACGCTCGTGCGTCGAAAAGGGGCGGGCGGCGTCGGACGCGCGGTAGCGTTTCAGGCCGCTCCGCGGGCGAGCCTGCGTTCGATCGGAAATCGCCGTTCACGGAGCCAAAGGCGGCCTTCCATCTCGGAGACTTCGGACATCGGTCCTGGAGGCCCGCTCGGACCTCCAGGACTGCCGGGACAGCCGCCAGGAGCGCTGGTACGCAGGCTGGCCCGAGGCTGAGCCAACCAACGCTGCGGCTTGTGCCCGCCTAGAAGCGGAGCTTGATGCCGGCGGCGATGATCAGGGGATTGACGTCGAGCGCGTCGTCTTCGTCGTCGCCCTCGCCGCGGGCCTCGTACATGATGTACTTGCCGTCGACGAAGATCGCGAAGCCGCGGCCGAGGCCGATGTTCACGCCGGCGTTGGCCAGGAAGTCGATCTCGTTCTCCAGATCCACTTCGCCAAGCTCGTCCTCATCGATCGCGCCCGCTTCGCCGCTCACGTAGGCCGCGCCAGCACCGATGTAGGGGCTGAAGAAGCCTCCGCGCAGGAAGTGGAACTGGCCCGTCGCCGTGAGGATGTCGAGGTTGAGATCGCCGGCATTTTCGGCGATGTCTTCGAACGACACCGTCAGGTCGGCACCCAGACGCTGGTAGCCGAACTCGGTCGAGAAGCTGGTCCCCCAGAAACGGTTGTAGAGAATGCCGTAGCCCATGTCCTCGTCGAACTCGACGTCGAACGTATCAACGCCATCAGTCAGTTCGTTGTCATCGAACTGCGACGTGGAGATGAACACACCGAGCTCATTGTTCTGAGCGGCGGCCATCAGCGGGAAAAGGAGAAGAGAAAGAACGAGGACTGTGCGCTTGATCATAGGAACCTCCGGTTTCACACTTACTTCCCACACACGCGCGCTGCACGGTGCCAATCACATGCCGGATAAATGACAGTGGAAGAGGCGGGTTGGGCTCGATGCCTGACGGACAGAAGTGTCTGTCTTCCCCCGGCCCAACTGCTCACAACTCCGTTTCTTGACGGACGCCGCCGGTGGCGCGCATACTCCGCGCACATGTTCTCCGCCTGGCCGATGGACGCTCTCTGTTGTCGCACCTGCACAGTGCGCACGGATGCGTCTGCGCCGCTCGGACCCTGTCGTCCGTAGACCGAACCTCCACGGCTACGCCGACACTCGAGCCCCTCACCAGACGCGATCACGGTGAGGGGTTTTTCTTTGGGGCCAAAACATGGCACATCAGTCAATTGAACAATCGATACAGCCGGCAGCACCGCAGCCGGTGCAGCAGCTCAGCCACCTCCGCGCGCTGGAAGCGGAGAGCATCCACATCCTCCGGGAGGTGGCGGCAGAGTTCGCGAAGCCGGTGATGCTCTACTCCATCGGCAAAGACTCCTCCGTCATGCTGCGCCTCGCACAGAAGGCGTTCCATCCGGAGCGCGTCCCCTTTCCCCTGCTGCACATCGACACCGGCTACAAGTTCCGGGAGATGATCGAGTTCCGCGACCGCTACCCGCGCGAGCAGGGGTTCGAGCTGATCGTGCACGGGAACCGGCAGGCGCTCGACGACGGCGTCAATCCCTTTCGCGTCGGCACGCAGCTCTGCTGCGAAATGCTGAAGACCAAGGCACTGCTCGACGCGCTGCGCGAAGGCGGCTGGGACGCGGCCTTCGGCGGTGCGCGCCGGGACGAAGAACGCTCCCGCGCGAAGGAGCGCATCTACTCCTTCCGCGATACGCGCGGCCAGTGGGATCCGAAGAACCAGCGCCCCGAGCTCTGGAACCTCTACAACGCCCGCGTCGCCCCCGGCGAGAGCATCCGCGTCTTCCCGCTCTCGAACTGGACGGAGCTCGACGTCTGGCAGTACATCGAGCTCGAAAAGATCCCCATCGTGCCGCTCTATTTCGCCGCACCGCGGCCGATGCTGGTACGCGGCAACATGCTCATCCCGGTCGAGCAGAGTTTCATCCCGAGCGGCGAAGGGGAAGCGCCACAGCTGGTGCGCTGCCGCATGCGCTCCCTCGGCTGCAGCCCCTGCACCGGCGCCATCCGCTCGGACGCCGACACGGTCCCGAAGATCATCCAGGAACTGGTGTCGTTCCGCCGCTCCGAGCGTGAGAACCGCACCATCGATCACGATACCGACGGCTCGATGGAGCTGAAGAAACGGGCGGGGTACTTCTGATGACGGCCATCGCATACGACCCGGCACTCACCACCGCACCGGCCGTCGAAGAGAAGACGCTGCTGCGCCTCATCACCTGCGGCAGTGTCGACGATGGCAAGTCGACGCTGATCGGCCGTCTGCTGTACGACTCGCAGAGCGTGCTGGAGGACCACCTGCTCGCCGCCGGCCGCGCCAGCGTGCGCCGCAACGCCGAAGGCTTCGACCTGGCGCTGCTCACCGACGGCCTGCGCGCCGAGCGCGAACAGGGCATCACGATCGACGTCGCCTACCGCTACTTCGCCACGCCACGCCGTAAGTTCATTCTCGGCGACGCCCCGGGCCACGAGCAGTACACGCGCAACATGGCCACGGCCGCCTCGACGGCCGACCTCGCGCTGCTGCTCGTCGACGCCCGCCACGGCCTGCGCACGCAGACGAAACGCCACGCCCGCATCGCCGCCCTCCTCGGCATCCGCACGCTCGTCGTCACGGTCAACAAGATGGATCTGGTCGGCTGGGACGAAGGGGTCTTCCGCCGCATCGTGCGCGACTTCACGGACTTCGCGCAGGGGCTGCCTCCCCTCACGCTGCACTTCATCCCCATCAGTGCCTTCGACGGCGCGAACGTCGTCACTCGAACCGAGGCCATGCCCTGGTTCGACGGCGCCCCGCTGCTGACGCTGCTCGAGACGGTCGACGCCCATCGCGACGACGCGGCGGCACCGTTCCACTTCCCCGTGCAACGCGTCCTCCGCCCCGACCAGGACTTCCGCGGCTACGCGGGCCAGATCGCCTCCGGCGTGGTGCGTCCGGGAGACCGCGTGCTGCTGCTGCCGTCCGGACGGACGTCG
>DASWMP010000197.1:0-18109 GCA_036399695.1 Thermoanaerobaculia bacterium
CCGCGGGTGCCCGATATTCGGCGGAATCTGAATGTGGGACAGACACTCCTGTCTGTCCGCGCCCGCAGGCGCCGGTTCATCGACGGCAGAACCAAGGGAGTAGATCGAGACGCGCCGTTTTGAGACACCCTCCGAAAGCCACCGCTCTGCTACACGTGTAAAAGAGCGGTGGCGTTCGCCACCGCACTCCAAGATTGCTCCGCTCGGCTACCATACGCCCGCCCCATGTCCTCGCGCGCCAACACTCTCGTGATCGTCATTGCCCTGATGTGGGTGGTGCACTTTCTCCGCGTCGTTCTGCCCGGGTCCGTCGTGTACGGGATCATTCCGCGAACCGCGGAGGGGCTCGCGGGGATCGTCATGGCGCCGTTCCTCCACATGAATCTGCAGCACCTCTGGTCGAACACGATTCCGCTGGCCATTCTCGGCGCGGTGGTGTTGCTGCGGGGATCGAATCAGTTTCTGTCGATCTTTGCGATGACGGCGCTCTTCTCCGGATTCGGCACCTGGATCTTCGGGTCGCGGGGGATGCACATCGGGGCGAGCGGCGTGGTGTTCGGGCTGGCGGGGTTTCTGATCTTCCGCGGGCTGTTCGAACGGACGTTTGCGGCGCTGGTGATCGCCATCGTCATCGCCGTTGCGTACTGGCAGATGATCCTCATCGGGCTGGTACCGCAGGAGGGGATCGGCTGGGCGGGGCACTTCTTCGGGTTCGTCGGCGGCGCGGTGGCCGCGCGGACTCACGCCGGAACGCGCGGGTTGCGGCGGCGCTCGGTCATGTAGTTGCGGGTGATGTAGTCCATCTCGGCGTACGTCGTCTGCAGCGCCAGGCGCGACTCGAAGATGAGGTGCACGCTGGCGGAGAACATCAGGCCGGCGCCGATGAAGCCGAGGGCCAGCGGGATCCAGGCGAAGTGGATGCCGAAGAGCGAGACGATGCCGATCGCGACACTCGTGGCTACGAACGTCGCCAGAGCCACGTAGAGCCGCGTCATCGATTTCTGCAGGATGCGCGAACGGCGCGTGGAGCGCTCGAGCTGCGCGAAGAGGAGCGCCCGTTTCTCCTCGAGATGTTCCGTCGTCTCGACGTTCTCCTCCAGCGTCTCGACTTCCTTGGCCATCTCACGCACGCGGTCGACCACGCGCGTCAGACGGTTGGAGGTCGTGAGGATGAGTGAGCCGGAGGCGAGGATCAGCACGGCAGGCGTGATCATCGCCGACAGGACTTCGAGGACCGACGACATCTCGGTCGCCGATCGTGCAACGTCAGGAAACATGGGCGAAGGCGTTGCGGGTCAGGTTCTCGTGACCGTTGTCCGTCACGGCCACGTCGTCTTCGATGCGGATGCCGCCGAACTTGCGGAACGAATCGACCTTCTCCCAGTTGACGTACTTGGCATTGGGCGAATTCTTCAGCTCCGCGAGCAGCGGATCGATGAAGTAGAAGCCCGGCTCGATGGTGAAGACCTGGCTCGAATGCACGACGCGGGTGAGGCGGAGGAAGGGGTGCCCTTCGGGTTTCGGGATCGTGTTGCCGAAGGCATCCGCCGCGAAGCCGCCGACGTCGTGCACCTGCACGCCGATGAGATGGCCGACGCCGTGCGGGAGGAACGTGGAGCTGATGCGCTTCTCGAGGATGCCGCCGGCGTCGAGGTCGCGGACGAAGTCGAACTCGACGAGCAGCTCCGCCACCTTGCGATGGGCGAACATGTGCACGTCGACGTAGTTCACGTTCGGCGCGATCATGGCGCAGATCTCCTGCTGCGCGCGGTCCATGGCCCCGATCAGGTCGTTGAACTCGTCCTTGCGCGCCGAGTAGGTGCGGGTGACGTCGGAGGCGTAGCCGTTGAACGTCGCGCCGGCGTCGATGAGGAACGAATGACGGGCGTCGTCATCGAGACGCCGGCGGTCGTGATGGTAGTAGTGCAGCACCGCGGCGTTGTGGTTGAGCGCGATGATGTTGCCGTAAGGCAGCTCTTCGTCGGTGTGGCTGGCGGCGCGGAGATACGCAAGGTGGATCTCGTACTCCGATTCACCGCGCCGGAACGCGTCCTCGGCGGCGAGGTGGCCGCGCGCGGCGCGGACGTTCGCCTGACGCATGCACACCAGCTCGTACTCCGTCTTCCAGGCGCGATCGAAGTCGAGCCGGTTGAGGAGGTCCGCAGGGTTGGCCTCGAAGTTCCCCCACGACGCAAACTCCTCGTTCCATTCACCGATGAACGCCGTGCGGCCGCGGGGCATGTACTGCTTCGCCTCGGCGGGGTCGGTGATCATGTGAATGTCGAAGCGCGAGGTCCAGGGATCAGTCGGCGTCGCGGCCGACTTGTGCCAGTAATCGACCGGTTGGAAGTAAATGAGCTTCGGCTTCACGCCGGGGCTGTAGACGAGGAAGCAGTGAGGGTTGTCCGCGATCGGCGCCCACACCTTGAAGTGCGGGTTGATCTTGAACGGGTAGGGCATGTCGTCGAGGAACTGGTAGTGCAGCGCGCCGGAAAAGATCACGACGTGGTCGTACTTCAGCTCCGCCATCGCGCGGTCGTGCCGCAGTTTCTGAACGGTGACGTGAGCGGTGTAGAGAGTGAACAGATCGTCCATGCGCGGCGAGGATACCTCACTCAATCAGCCGCCGGAATGCAGGGTTGTCACGCAATGCCTGCAGATCGTTGTCCTTCGCCGCCTGGGTCTTCAGTTTGGGGTTGATGCGCAGCGCTTTCGCGAGCGCTTCCAGCGCCTCGGCGGTCTTCCCCGAGGCGAGCCGGACGACAGCGACGTCGTACAGCAGCTCGGGATGCTCGGGCGAAAGCCGCGCCGCCCGCTCGACCGCTTCGAGCGCCTCGGGATACTTCTTCGACGTGAAGGCAGTCCACGCCTCGTTCCAGGCGTAATTCGTCTCCGCGAGCGTCAGGAGCCGTCCGAGCTCGCCGAACGGATCGGCGTGATCGTCCACGCGAATGTCGATGGCGCGGTCGCTGCCGCCGTTGAAGCCGGCCCCTTCCTTCACCACGACGAGCGCCGCCGATTGTTTGCCGCGGGAGTCGCCGCCCGCCGCGTCACCGGCGGAGAGGGCGGCGAACATCCGCTGGGCGAGGGAGCCTTTCGTTTCGAGGAATGCCTTCTCCATCGCCACGACCACCGGCTCGCCCGTGAGGATGTTCCCCTGCACCGCGTAGTTCGGACCGCTGCGCCCGCCCGCCCAGGCGTTGCAGGCAGGCCCGGTGTAGGTGACGGACGAGCCGTCGCGGGCGACGATGCCGGCCTGCCGCGAGTCGGCATTCGCATCGCCTCGGAGCAGCACCTTGAGCGTCTCCTCGGCCGTGGCCCCGCGTGCCATCAGCTCCAGCCCGCGCGGCCCGTACGTGACGTTCGCGTTCGCCTGCGTGGCCACGGCGCCCGCTTTCGCGTCGAGGTGAGGCACGACTGACCCGACGGAAAAGAACCGCGACGCCACGGCGACACCCAGCTCGCCGGTCCGCGGATCACGAGCAACGATGGAGAAGGTGGCAATCGTGAGAGCAACAAGAGTGCGATGCATGGGTGCATTGTAGGTGGGGCAGGAAACGGTCGTACAATCTCCGAGTCATGAGAGCTCTGACTCGCATCACGGTTGATCCGTTGAGGATGGGAGGGCGACCGTGCATCCGAGACCTCCGTGTCACGGTGGGAACGGTGGTTGGTCTGGTCTCGGCGGGGCACGCCCGCGAGGAAATTCTGCGGCTTTACCCGTATCTCGAAGATGCAGACATTACCGAGGCACTGGCGTACGCGGCGTGGCGAGCGGATGAATTCGAAGTGCCTCTTTCGTCGAAGTGAAGATACTGATCGACATGAACCTGACCCCGGCGTGGGTCGGTTTCTTTGCCACGCGAAAGATCGAAAGCGTGCATTGGTCAGACCTCGGCGATCCGAAAGCCCTGGACCCGGACATCATGTTGTTTGCGCAGGAACACGGGTTCGTCGTCTTCACTCACGATCTTGATTTCGGCAACATTCTTGCCGTTACAAACGCGCGCGGCCCGAGCGTGATTCAGGCGAGAGTCGAAGATCCAGTACCTGCAGCGATTGGCGAAGCTGTTGTGTCGGCAATCATCGATAACGCCATGTATCTCGAGCGTGGCGCGTTAATGACCCTGGATCCGGAAAGACTGAGAGTCCGCATATTGCCGATCGTCCCCGGTCTTCGCACGTAATATCAGCCGCACTCCGCCAGCTTCCGCAGCAGGAACCGCTTTTCCGTGAGCGTGGACGGCAGCTCGAGCGCCCGCGCAAAGTGCCGCGCGGCTTCAGCGGGGTTCCCGGCGCGCAGCCACAGCTCCCCGAGCGTCGTGGAAAGTGGCAGGTAGTCACGCAGCGAAGGCGCGATCGCCTCGATCTCAGCGATCCCGGCGGCCGGCCCGCGTGCCATGGCGATGGCGATGGCGCGGTTCAGTAGAACGACGGGCGTTGGCTTGAGCATCGCGAGCTCGTCGTAGTGCTCGATGATGACCGGCCAGTCCGTCTCCTCGAACGATCGGGCCATGACGTGACAGGCGGCGATCTCCGCCTCCACGTGATACGCGGTCACGACATCGCCGTACGCCGAGGCATCGAGCGCGCGCATGCCCTGGGCGACGAGCGTCCAGTCCCACAGCGAGCGGTCCTGCGCCGCGAGCGTGGCCAGCTCGCCGGCGGCGTCGACGCGTGCGGGCAACCGCGCCGACTGCAGCAGCATCAGCGCGAGCAGCGCCTGTGCGGCGGGCGACGTGGCCACCGGATGCTCGACGAGCTGGCGCGTCAGGCGGATCGCTTCGGCGCAGACGTCGAGACGCACGAGCGCATCGCCGGCATGCGCGCTGTAGCCCTCGTTGAACAGCAGGTAGAGCACCTCGAGCAGCGACTCCAGGCGGGGCGCCAGCTCGTGACGGGGAGGGAAATCGATCGGGAGCTGCTCGTCGCGAATGAGCCGCTTCGCGCGGACGAGCCGTTGCGCGATCGTCTCCCGTTTCGTCAGGAACGCTCGGGCGATCTCGTCGACGCCGAAGCCGCCGACGGTCTTGAGCGTCAGCGCGATCCGGCTGTCGCGCGGGATGGCGGGGTGACAGCAGAGGAGCATCATCCGGAGCTGGTCGTCGCGCAGCTCGTGCGCGAAGGCGGGGGCGTCGTCCGGTGCGCGCGTGGTGAAGAGGCGGACGAGCTCCGGCTCCTTCTCCCGCAGGTTCGACTCGCGGCGAAGCTGGTCGAGGGCCTTGTTCTTCGCGACGCGGAACAGCCAGGCGGTCGGGTTGTCCGGCACGCCGTTGAAGCTCCAGTGCTGCAAGGCCGAAATCAACGCATCCTGCACCACCTCCTCGGCCAGCGAGAGATTCGCCGGCCCGAGGATGCGGGTGAGCGTGGCGACCATCTGCCCGGCGTGATGCCGGAACAGATGGTCGATGACGCCGGGCAGATCGCTGCTCACCGCTCGATTTCGCGGATCTCGATCGAGCCGAAATCGAGGTGCGGGCAGTCGTCGCTGATGCGGATCGCCTCCTCGTAGCTGCCCGCCTCGATGACGAAGAACCCGCCGATGACTTCCTTGCTCTCGACGTACGGCCCGTCGGTCACGGAGACGCCGTGGTCCTTGCGGGTCACGACGCGTCCTTCGCCGTCCGTGAGTTTCTGGCCGGTGGCGTTCACCTTCACGCGCCAGGCGGAGTAGCGCCCGAGGATCTCCTGCATCTCTTCGGGGGTGATGTCGTCGGGAAAGGCTCCGCTGTCACGGAGCATCAAAATGTACTTAGGCATGTCTGCCTCCTTTCATCACTCTACTGACGAATGGGGCGGACGGGAATCGACATCGGCGACGCGCGAATCGCTACAAAAGACGAAGCGCGCCGACCGCATTGCGATTATCGGCGCGCTTCAGGTTTCGCCAGCGTCGCTTGATTGAATTGCCAATCGAGTGCCAACGTGGACGGGAGGATTGAGAATTGAGGATTGAGGATTGAGAATTGAGGATGGGGACACGCCCTCTCCCCGGCGTCCTCAATCCTCAATTCTCAATCCTCAATCCCGTCAAGTCCACGCGTCCATGTTGTCGAGGACATCGTCGATCGACAGCAGGCGCTCTTCGCCGCCGGGGGTGCGGAAGACGCCGTGATACCAGCCGCGGACGGCGACGGGCGTCAGGAGCTCGTCGTCGATGCGCAGGCGTTTGCCGCTGGCGAGCTTGAGGAAGACCTTTTCGTACTCCGACCGCGTCAGTCGCGGCGATGGCTGGGGGACGTCGGCGCGGCGCTCGCTCGAAGCGCGGCGCGCGCCGCGGCGGTCCGTCACCTGCTCGCCGCGCCAGGGTGGGGCGAGCTTTTCCTCGACGTCGAGGGCGCGTCTGCGATGAGCCTCGTCCGTCTCCTCGGAGTCGCGCATCAGCGGGGCGAAGTTGTGCAGCTCGGGGAGCGCGGAGCCCCAGCGCGTCGAGCGGCCGACGTCGTCGTACGCGGGCGGCCGCCCGGGCAGGTCGAGCAGGGACATCGTCTCGCCGCGAAAGACGGAGAAGAGCAGCCGGAAGCTGAAGGGATCGGAGTAGCGGTGGATCGAATCGCGGAACGCGAGGGCCACCTTGTGCGCGATGTCGCGCAGCGTGGCCCGCTTGCCCGACGTCAGCTTGAACGTCGTCTTGTCGAGCGAGGCTTTGAACGGATCGGCGGGGAAGTGGAAGCTGCGCACGACCCAGCCGTTGCGGGTGGCGTGCTTGCCGGGCCGCATCCCGACGATCACCGGGATGCCGCGCGCTTCGAGTTCCGAGACCATGTACGACGGCCAGGAGATCACGTCGCGGACGATGCCGACGATGAGCGCCGTAGTCGCCGCCATGAGTCCCGGGTCGGGAGTGAAGTCGAGGGTGATCTCGATGCGGTCGCGCCGCGGACGGACGCCCATGCCGCTCGACTCCCGGTTTGCGCCGGCCACGATGACCGGGACCGGCAGCAGATAGGCGAGGAGCATCGCCAGCTTCTGGATCGTCCGCTTGCTGCTGCGCTCCGCCCGATCGAGCTCGAAGGAGATGTTGAAGTGGCAACTGTAGGCCTGCAGGCGGACGGTCCGGCCGGTCCGCTTTTCCCAGCCGTCGAGCTGATCCCGGACGAAGCCGAGCTGCTCCCAGAGGCTGCGCACGACGCGGGCCGTGCACTGCGAGGCGATCTCGATGACCGGGGTGACGACCTCGATGACGCCGCCGTCGAAGTAAACCGCACCGCCGGTAGGCAGTTGCGACGATTTGTTGGTGCGCCTGAGGAGCGGCACGTCGATGAACGCCGCGGGAGTCCGCCATTCCTCCTCCGGCACGACCTCCTGGCCGTCCACGAAGGGCTTGAACTCGGCCTCGAGGCCGATGACCGGCATCCTCAGTTCATTGCGATAGGGGAATCTCAGTGGATCGGAAGGCGGCATACGTGAGCTGCGGATGAACCAGCAAGGATCGGGCCGGTAGTGACGGCGGGTGGAGAGACGTTGTCCGTTGTCCGTGGGGGAGCCGGGCCCACGTGGCCGCTGGTCCGTACGGAGAAGCCCATCGGCACTGTTCGCTTCGTGCGCTGCGGTCCCGCCGAGCGCAGCACGGACAACGAGCAACGGACAACGAGCAACGTCTTTCTGCTACGAATCCAGCCTGAAAAACACGGTCAGCTCGTGCACGACTTCCTGCGCGACGCCATCCTTGACCATCGGGCGGAAGCGCCAGTGGCGGATGGCACGGATCGCTTCCTTTTCGAAGGTGTCGTGCTGGGCGTGCTTGACGATCGAGACTTCCTTGACCCGGCCGTCCTTGCCGATGACGTAGCGGACGACGCACTCGTCTTCCCAGTTCCGCAGCCGTCCCTCCTCGGGATAGGCGGGATAGACCTGGGAGAGGGGAAACATCGGGAGCTTCTTGTCGCGCTGCACGTGGACGCGGCCGTCGTCGATGATCCCGCCGATGACGCCGCCGGCCTGGCCGCCGACTTCACCGCCGATCACACCGCCGACCTGACCGCCGACCACACCGCCAACGACACCCCCTTCGATGCCGCCGTCGACCCCTTCGACCACCGGCTCGACCACTACCGGAGGCGTGTTGAGGACGAGCGGGATCGTGTCGGGGATGATGGTCGGGGCGACGAGCTCCTGCTGTACGTGCTGAACGACCGGGCTCTGCACCTGCTGCGCCGCGACCTTCTTCGGCGCGGCCGGGGGCGGTGGAGGAGGAGGCGGCGCGGGCGGCTCGAGCAGGTTGTACATCGCCGAATGTTTCGGCGACTCGAGAGGGAAGCCAACCTGCCAGATCGTCGAGACCATCCAGCCGGCGATGGCGAGGAGATGGATCGCGATCGACACGGGCAGCGTCTCGTACAAAATTTTGCGACTCTGCTTCCCGAACGTTTGCGGGGCGACCGTCTCGAACATTGCCTCTCCGTGTACGGCGATCCTAGCACTCGGATTCGGGAGAAGCCGTTACAAAACGAATGAGGCCTGAAAGGCGATAGGACCAATGGAGCCAATGAGATCCATAATTCAATCCCACGGCTCCGACGGTCCGCTCATGACCTGAGCCTATTGCTCAAGCCGTCATGCGCTGCTCCATGGCCAACCGCCCGGTGACCAGGCCGTGGGCTTCGAGGTAGAAGCGCACGTCGGTCGGCGAGAGGGCGTAAAGGACGCGGTCACCGCCGCGGCCGGTGGCGCTGAGGAACGCGGCGTCGTTCTCGTTGACGAGGATGACGTCACCGGAGAACTCGTGCGGCAGGGCGGCCAGCAGGTCGAGAAAGTCGGACGGCGAGGCGGCGCGGTCCACCACCACCCGCTCGATGTCGATCTCCATGTCGACGATGCCGGCGCGGATGGCGTACTTCAGCACCGCGAACGAGTCGACGAAGATCGTCCGGGTGACGGCGGCGCTCGAATCATCCCAATCGCGATCGGGCGTGGAGAGCGAGCGTGCGACGAGGGTTACGCGTCTGGCATCGGTGCGCATCGGTTATGTCCTCAGAAACCCTGCTGCGCGACGGCAGCGACGACGGCGATGAAGAAGGAGGCGCCGGAGAGGGCGCTGATGACGCGCCACGACTGCCGGCCGCGGCGGATGTCGGAGATGGTGTGCTCGATGAACTGTGACATGTGGATGTTCTCCTTTTCTTCTGATTACTTGCTGGCAGTAGTGATGGGTGCGGCCGTCGGAAGAGGAACGGTGCGGGTGCCGAACTCGTCGGCCGCCCAGACGTCCAGCGGCAGCGACTTGCCGGCCGTCGTCATGTAGGTCGTCTCCTTCTTGTCGGCGAGGAGCTCGATCGAGCCGCCGATGGGCACGCGGTACGTACGCCCGTCGTAACGGAACTCGGCGCCCGGCGTGCCGACGAAGCGGTACGACACGGTCTTGATGCCGCAGGTGACCTGAGGCGCCACGGCGTGCTTCGGACCACCGAGGTTCAGCGTGAGAGCGAGTGCTGCGATGACGACGAACATCTGTTTTTCCTCCGATCGTGGACGCTTTTCCCTAGTCCAAAGTCGGTACCATGCGCGCCGGAACGTCGAATCCTCTTTGTCGTCAGGCACTTAGCTGATTTGGATGGAAAAATCACCTGTTCGGAATTCATACACGTGTATGATGCCCGGGCAAATGAGCGAGCTCAGAAACCGAATTCTGGTCGTTGATGACGATCCGCAGATCTCCGCCGGCCTCACCGCGCTCCTGATGGACGACTGGGATGCCCGCTCCGCAGAGAGTGGGAAGGAGGCGCTCATTGCCTTCAGCGAGTTTTCGCCCGATGTCGTTTTGCTGGACGTTCAACTTCCGGACATATCGGGCATCGATCTCCTGCATCAACTGAAGATGTACTCCGACACCACGGCCGTGATCATGATGTCGGGCGTAGGAAACCTCGAAGGCGTGATCGAGTCGATGAAGCTCGGTGCGGAGACCTTCCTCCAGAAACCGTTCGATTTCGATACGCTCATTCTGACTCTCGAACAGGTGTCGCGGATGATCGCCACCCGTCGCGAGCTGATGGCGCTCCGCCGCGCCGACGCGAAAGACGTCGAGCGGCTCCCCGGCATCTCTCCCTCCATCGCTCACCTCAACCAGATCCTCGGGCAGATCGCCCGTGCGCCGTCGCCCGTCCTCGTGGAAGGGGAGTCCGGCACCGGAAAGGGCGTCATCGCCCGCCTCATCCACAACCGTTCCGCCCGCGGACGCGCGCCCTTCGTCGATCTCAACTGCGCCGGCCTTTCCAAGGAGCTCCTCGAGTCCGAGCTCTTCGGCCACGAGCGGGGCGCGTTCACGAACGCCATGAACCAGAAGCCCGGCCTCTTCGAGATCGCCGGCGAAGGCACGCTCTTCCTCGACGAGATTGGCGAGATGGAGCTGACGGTGCAGGCGCGCCTCCTCAAGGCACTCGAAGAGAAGCGCTTTCGCCGCGTCGGCGGCATTCGTGACCTCCGCGCCGACTTCCGCCTCGTCGCCGCCACCAACCGCGATCTCGCAGCCGAAGTGGCAGCCGGCCGGTTCCGCGGCGACCTCTACTACCGCCTGAACGTCGTCAAGCTGCGCATGCCGCCGCTGCGCGAGCGGATGGAGGACCTGCCGATCCTGGTGCAGGAGATCCTGCGGCCGCTCTCGAAAGACATGGGCCGGGCCTTCCCGAAGGTCAGCCCGCGCGCGCTCCGGAAGCTGGAGAACTACCCCTGGCCCGGCAACATCCGCGAGCTGCGCAACGTCCTGGAGCGCGCCCTCCTCACGCTGACGGTGGACGAGATCCGGAGCGAGGACCTGACGATCGAAGGGGGCACGCCGCCCGTGGCAGGGAAAAGCGGTTCGCTGCCCAGCGAGGAATGGGAGATCCAGCCGCTCGACCTGATCATCTCTCAATATGTGGCCGCCTCCGTGAAGGCGACGGGCGGCAACGTCCGCAAAGCAGCCCGCTCGCTTCACATCAGCCCGTCGACGCTCTACTCCAGGCTGAAAGAAGGAGAGGCGGCGGGTGGCGTTCGCTAGGCAGGTTTGTTAGGATTCGCCGATTCTTCCTCAGCCATTTCACAGGAGCTTCTAATGTCGAATTACAGGACCCTTTTCACGTCGGAGTCGGTCACCGAGGGGCACCCGGATAAGATCGCCGACCAGATTTCCGACGCGATTCTCGATGCCGTGCTGGCCGAGGATCCGGTGGGTCGCGTGGCTTGCGAAACCCTCGTCACGACCGGCCTGGCCATGATCTCGGGTGAGATCACCACCAAAACCTACGTCGACTTCCCCTCGATCGTGCGCAACACGATCCGAGAGATCGGCTACACCCGGGCCAAGTACGGCTTCGACAGCGAGACCTGCGCCGTCATCTCGTCGATCGACCCGCAGTCGCCCGACATCGCCCAGGGCGTCGACACCGGTGGCGCCGGCGACCAGGGTCTGATGTTCGGCTATGCCTGCCGCGAGACCGCGGAGCTGATGCCGCTGCCGATCATGCTCGCCCACAAGCTCACGCGCCGCCTCGCGGAAGTGCGCAAGTCGAACGAGCTCGAGTTCCTGCGTCCCGACGGCAAGTCCCAGGTGACGATCGAGTACGAAGGCAAGCGGCCGGTCCGCGCCTCCGCCATCGTCATCTCCACGCAGCACTCGCCGAGCGTGAGCCACCGCGACATCACCGACGCCATGATCGAGAAGGTCATCCGTCCCGTGGTCCCGGCCGAGCTGATCGACAACGAGACCAAGTTCCACATCAACCCGACGGGCAAGTTCGTCATCGGCGGTCCGCAGGGTGACACCGGTCTCACCGGGCGCAAGATCATCGTCGACACCTACGGCGGCCGCGGCCGTCACGGCGGCGGCGCCTTCTCGGGCAAAGACCCCACAAAGGTCGACCGCTCGGCCTGCTACATGGCCCGCTACATCGCCAAGAACCTCGTCGCCGCGGGCCTCGCGGACGAGGTCGAGGTGCAGCTCGCGTATGCCATCGGCGTGGCCGATCCGGTCTCGATCTACGTCGACACCTTCGGCACCGGCAAGATCGAGCAGCCGAAGATGGTCGACCTCGTGCGCGAGCACTTCCAGATGACCCCGCGCGGCATCATCGAGTCCCTCCAGCTCCGCCGTCCCATCTTCAAAAAGACCGCCGCCTACGGCCACTTCGGCCGCAACGAAGCGGAATTCACCTGGGAAGCGACGGATAAGGCCGACGCCCTGCGCGTCGCCGCCGGCATCGAAGCCGCCGTGCTGGCGTAAACGACCAGACAGTTGCTTTGCACGAAGCCTCGGGCGCAAGCCCGGGGCTTTTTTGTTGGGGGGGAGAGTTTTGGGTTTTCGGTTTTTGGTTTTTGGTTTTTGGTGCTCCGCTACACGAGGCTGATCCGCTGAGCGCAGCACCAACAACCAACAACCAAAAACCAAAAACTCTCCCCCAACGGGTCTCATCTACCGCAACGTGAACAACGCCACGTTTCCCCGTGACGTCACGTTGGCCGCGTATAAATCCAGCACCCGCGACAGCATCCGTTGCGCGGATGGCGCGAGATCGGTCTGCCGCTCCGCGAGCTTGATCTCCACCGTCGTGCCGAGCGTCGGCGAGAGCACCGCGATGTGCGTGATGCCGTCGCGCTTCAGACGGGCGTAGAGCGCGTCGGGGGTGGGGAGATCGAGATAGCGGGAGACGCGCTCGCCGTCGAAGTTGCCGGCGCCGCGCACGGGGCGGGTGAACCAGTACGTCTCGTTCACCCCCACGACCAGCGTGCGCGACGATCTCGGCAGCGTCTGGTTGAGCCAGGCGATGTCGGCGTACGGCGCGCGTTGCTTCGTCAGGTACTGCTGTTCGCTGGCCGCACCGGAGAGGAGCGAGAACGGCGTGTTGCGGTCGGTGAACCAGACGACGAGGAACGTCTGCACCACGACCGCCACGGCGATGAGGATGGCGAACGTCCGCCGCTGCAGCGCCTCCGCGGCCGTCATCGCCGGCACGATCAGAAAGGGGATGAGGATGCGCGACGACGGCGAGAGGAAGAACAGCACGATCCCGCCGAGGAGCGTCAGCAGGGCGATGCGTCCCGTGGCGAAAACGCAGAGCGCCAGCAGCGACGCCCCGAGCGCTTCGTCGACGAACGTCCCTTCGAAGATGTAGTCGGCGAGGAACAGGCCGCGATAGCCGGCCACGTGCGGAGCGTCGGCGCCGAGGAACGGCGCGAACGGATTGCCCGTGAGCACCACGTTCCGAATGAGGAAGAGCGACCCGGCGGCCACGGCGAGGGCCAGCGGCTTCCAGGCAATCCGTTTCTTCATCAGCAGCGCGCCGGCGTAGGCCAGCAGGGCGAAGGGCAGGAACGTGTACTTCGTCAGCATCCCCGCGGCCGTTGCGACGGCGGACGTGCGGTGGTTGTCATTTTCGAGCGCCACGGCCAGTGCGACGCAGATCCCGGCCAGCGGCCAGTCGACGAGTGACCAGCCGGCCGTCAGCGCCAGAGCCGGCGTCGTCACGAGCGCCGCGGTGGCGAGCCACGAGCGCGTGCGGCGGGCAATCAGCATCGTCGTGGCGATGGCGGCGAATAAATGCAGAAAGTGCGACGCCACACCGCCGTCGATCCCGAGGATCGTCAACAGCGGCAGGTCGGCCGACTCGATGCCCAGCGGAAAGTACGAATGCGAGATGAGCGGCAGCTCGATGGCTCGCCCTTCCAGCACCCACGCCCGCGGCACCGCCAGGTGATACGCCAGCTCGTCGAGCGTCGCCGGAGGGGCCTGCGCGAAGACGAAACCGCAGGCGAGGGTGATGAGGATGCAGAGCAGCGCCAGCGTGGCGCTTATCGTTGTCCGTTGTTCGGCCTCCGTTGTCCGTTGTTCGTTGTCCGTTGTCCGTGCTGCGCTGGGCGCCAGGCCGTACTGTGAAGCCATCCAGGCGCCGCCGAGTGCACCCGCCACCAGCAGCGGCACCATCGTCCACGAATCGATCTTCAGTGCGCCGACGAGGAAACAGATCGCGCCGAAGATCGGGTAGCCGAGGAGAAAGTCGAGCGGCAGATCGAGCGGACGCGAACGGCGCACCAGCGCACCGACGGCCACGATCGCCAATGCCTCCGCCACCGCCAGAAACAGCGGAATCGACACACGCCGCACCAGCAGCTCCACGAGCGCAAAACGCTCGAGCAGCGTCAGCACCGCGAATAGGGCAACAGCAACGGCGAGCCAGTACCGGACTTTCATGCGAGCTCGTACCCGCGGCCACGCGCCACGGAAAACGGAAAACGGACAACGGACAACGCCACCGTCAAATCGCCTCCAACGCCTCGCGAATCCGCAGCACGTCCTCGATGATCGCCCGCGCCACTTCCGGGCGGAGCTGCGTCGTGCGATCCGAAAGCGCGGACGGCGGGTTGTCGTGCACTTCCATGAAGAAGCCGTCGGCGCCTGCGGCGGCGGCGGCGCGGGCGAGCGGGCGTGCGAACTGCGGCGTGCCGCCGGTCTGCTTTCCTTCGCCGCCCGGGCGCTGCATCGAGTGGGTGATGTCGTAGACCACCGGCGACCCCATGCCGCGGATCAGCGGGAAAGAGCGCATGTCGACGACCAGGTTCTGATACCCGAACGACGTGCCCCGCTCCGTGATGAAGATCTTCTCGTTGCCCGCCTCGGCGCCTTTCTCCAGGATGTTCTTCGTCTCCTCGGGCGAAAGGAACTGCCCCTTCTTCACGGCCACCGCTTTGCCCGTGCGGGCGGCGGCGGCGATGAGATCGGTCTGCCTGCACAGAAACGCCGGGATCTGCAGGATATCCAGCACCTCGGCGGCCGGCTCGGCCTGCTGCCATTCATGGATGTCCGACACCAGCGGCAATCCCGTCTCCTCCTTCACCGCCCGCAGGATCTCCAGCCCTTTCTTCAGGCCCGGGCCGCGGAACGATTCGATCGACGAGCGGTTCGCCTTGTCGAACGACGACTTGTAGACGAGGTTGATCTTCAATTCGTCACGCAGCGCCAGGAGCATGCGGGCCATGGCCAGGGCGTGCTCGCGCGATTCGATGACGCACGGGCCGGCCATGAAGAGCGGCGGCTCGCCTCCGCCGAAGCGTACGTCGGGAGTGATTTCGATGACTTTCGTGGTCGTCATTGCCGGCGGATTATTGCACGCGCACCGGGAGGTGAGGGGGCGTGGTGGAGCTCGCCGCGCCGTTGAAATCGTAACAGGCGTTCGTCGCGTCATGGCCCGGCGAATGCAGTTATTCGCAGTCGACGGATGGCGCCAACGGTGGCGCCGCGAGATGTACAGAACCTCGTTCCCGGCCGTCGCCACAACTGACAACCACGGTGTCCTTCCCGCGACCGATCGAGGTCGCTCAATGGAGAAGTCATGCATTCCGCCCGGATTGCTCGTCTCTACACCCTCGCCGTCCTCACGCTCACCCTTACGCTGGCCGCTTCCTCCGCTTACGCCACCTCCTATTACGTCGCCAAGACCGGCAGCAACAGCAACGCCGGCACGCTGGCCGCCCCCTTCCTGACGATCCAGCACGGCGTCAATCAGCTCAACCCCGGCGACAACCTCTACGTGCGCACCGGTACCTACGCTGAAGCCGTGACGATCTGGGACAAGGCCGGCACCTCGTCGCTGCCGATCTACATCAGCCCCTACAACGGTGAAGAGGTGGTCATTGACGGCACCGGCAAAACCGGCAGCAACGGGGTCGTGGTCATCGGCGACAGCTCTTACGTGCGCTTCGACGGCTTCGAGGTGAAGAACGGCCCGAACGGCGGCATCTTCATCTACGACGCCAACAACGTCAAAGTGCGCTGGAACGACGTGCACCACATGGGGAGCGGCGGGATCAACGCCAAGACCGCGAGCGCCAGCTCGTTCGGCACCGCCCACCACCTCGTCATCGAAGGCAACGCCGTGCACCACAACATGCAGGACAACAGCGACCGCGACGAGAACAGCGTCTGGCTGCAGGGGATCTCGGCGGTCCGCTGCGATTACGTCGACATCATCGGCAACTACGTCTACGAGAACTACGGTGAAGGGATCGACTACATCGGCAGCGATCACGGCCTGATCCGCGACAACAGCATCTGGGACAACTTCAGCGTCAATCTCTATCTCGACAACGCGCAGTACACCACCGTCGACCGCAACTGGATCATCACCGGCTGGGCGCCGAGCTACACGAACTACTATCGAGGCGGCAACGCCGCGGGCGGCATCGGCGTGGCCAACGAGTACTACACCGAGCAGAACCCCGCGACCGACCTGACGATCACGAACAACATCGTCGTCCGCTGCAATACCGGCTTTGCGTACCGCAATTCCGAATACGGCGGCGGCCTGCACAACACCCTCATCGCCAACAACACCTTCGCCGATTCGCAGTACCTGTCACTGAGCATCCAGAACGGCACCAACGACGCCAACATCCACACCACCACGACGATCAAGAACAACATCTTCTACGCCAAATCGGGCACGAGCTACGCGTCGGCACCGACCACCGGGTTCACCTACCAGACGAACTGCTGGTACAACGGCACGGCCAACACGCACAAGAGCGGCACGGGCGACGTCCTGCAGGACCCCCTGCTCGTCAGCGCGCTGGGAAGCGATGCGGAGGACTACATGCTGACCTCCACTTCTCCGTGCAAGAACACCGGCACCGCCACCTCCGCCGTGACGCAGGACTACTTCGGGACCACCCGTTCCGGACGCGGCACCGGCATCGACATCGGCGCTCACGAATACTGATCTTCAGCCAGTTACCACGGAGAACATCATGCGCACCTCAGCGAGAATCCTCATTCTCTGCACGCTCCTCGTCTGCCTGTCCACCACCGCCTATGCCGCCACGCGCTACGTCGCCACCACCGGCAACAACGCCAACGCCGGCACCCTCTCCTCGCCGTGGGCCACGATCCAGTACGGCGTGAACCAGCTCGCCGCCGGCGATACGCTCTACGTGCGCGGCGGCACGTACATGGAGAACGTGCTGATGTGGAACAAGCACGGCAGCTCCACGGCCGTCATCTACGTCGTCAACTACCCGAATGAGAGCCCGGTCATCGACGGTACGGGCAAGACGGAGAGCGGCTTCGTCATCAACGAGTCGTCGTACATCTACTTCGGCGGCTTCGAGGTCAGGAACAACGCCAAGAGCGGCGTCTTCATCTGGGACGCCCACCACGTCGAAGTGGCCTGGAACGACGTGCACGGCAACCAGAAGTTCGGCATCCACGCCGGCACCGATACCTTTGGCCTCACGCACGACGTCGTCATCCGTGGCAACGAGGTCTACGACAACGTCCGCCACAACGTGAACGGCACGGCCAGCCCCTGGATGCAGGCGCTCTCGGCGTACCAAGCCGACAAGGTGGAGATCGTCGGCAACTACGTCCACGAGAACTACGGCGAAGGGATCGACTACATCGTCAGCGACGAGGGGAACATTCACGAGAACTACATCTGGGACAACAAGAGCGTGAATCTCTACCTCGACAACGCCACGAGCACGAAGGTCGACCGGAACTTCATCGTCACCGGCTGGTCGTCGCACGAGACCGACTTCTATCGCGACGGTCATCCGAATCCCGGCATCGCCGCGGCCAACGAGTACTACGACTACCAGAACCCGCTGAACAACCTCACGATCACGAACAACATCGTCCTCTTCTGCAGCACCGGCTTCGTCTACTGGAACAGCCAGTACGCCGGCGGCCTGCAGAACACCACCATCGCCAACAACACCTTCTACGGCGCCACCGACTACGCGCTCTTCTGGATCGAGGACGACAACCACGCGAACACCGTCGTGAAGAACAACATCTTCCGCCAGACGAGCGGTCTCGACATGGCCTGGGCGCCGACGAACGGCATCACGTACGCCTACAACAACTGGTACGGCGGCAACGCCAACACGCACATGAGCGGCACGGGGGACGTGCTCTCGAACCCGCTGTTCGTCAACGCCGGCGGCAGCGACGCCGACGATTACAAGCTGACCTCGACCTCACCGTGCAGGAACACCGGCACGACGGTGTCGGCCGTGACCACGGATTACTGGGGCACCGCGAGAAGCGCGACGTACGACATCGGGGCCCACGAATATTGATCTGATCTCGGAGTGCGGTGGCGCATGCCACCGCTCTGCGACACGTGTAAAAGAGCGGTGG
>DASWMP010000198.1:0-4508 GCA_036399695.1 Thermoanaerobaculia bacterium
CGGGCCGAACGGGTTGTCGTCCGTGTAATCGCTCACCGAGACCCAGTGGCGGAGGATGTCGGCGCCGTTCTGCTTGATGACGTCCTGCGGAGAGAGGGCGTTGCCGGCGGACTTCGACATCTTGTCGCCCGCCTCGTTGAGGATGAACCCGCACGTGACGACCTCGTGGTACGGCGCGCCTCCTTCGATGCCGACGCCCACGAGCAGCGACGAGTGGAACCAGCCGCGATGCTGGTCGTGCCCTTCGAGGTAGACGTTCGTCGGCCAGCCGAGCTCCTCGCGGCGCTTGAGCACGGCCAGGTGCGAACAGCCGGAATCGAACCAGACGTCGAGGATGTCCGTCTCCTTGCGGAACGCCGTCCCGCCGCACCCCGTGCACGGCTGGTCGTGGAAGTCGCTGACGGGGCGCTCGTACCAGGCGTCGGCCCCTTCGGTGCGGAAGTACTTCGTCACGTTCGCGAACAGCTCGGGCGACGTCACGGTCTCATTGCAGGACTCGCAGTAGAGAACGGTGATCGGCACACCCCACAGGCGCTGGCGGGAGATGACCCAGTCGGGCCGATTCTCGATCATCCCGTAGATGCGGTCGCGTCCCCATGCCGGCACCCACTTCACCTTGTCGATCTCCTCGAGCGCGCGCTTCCGGAGATCGTTCTTTTCCATCGAGATGAACCACTGCTCGGTGCCGCGGAAGATGATCGGGTTCTTGCAGCGCCAGCAGTGCGGATAGGAGTGCTGGATCGTTTCGCTGGCCACGAGCGCGCCGCGCTCGCGGAGATGCTCGATGATCTGCGGGTTGGCCTTGAAGACGTGCAGCCCCGCCCAGAGCGGGACGTCGGGGGTGAACTCCCCGCGGTGGTTGACCGGGGTGAGGATGTCGAGGCCATAGCGGCGGCCGGTCGCGAAGTCGTCCGCGCCGTGGCCCGGCGCCGTGTGCACGAGGCCCGTGCCCTGCTCGAGCGTGACGTAGTCGCCGAGGACGAAGACGCCTTCGCGCTCGAGGAAGGCGTGGCGGTAGCGGAGGTGCTCGAGCGTCGCCCCTTTGTAGACCTTGACCAGCTTCCAGTCGTTCCAGCCGGCCTTCGTGGCCACGGCCTGCACGAGCGCGCTGGCGATGATGTAGTTGTCGCCGTCGTGCTCGATGACCGAATACTCGAAGTCCGGATGAAGGGCGATGGCCAGGTTGGCCGGGAGCGTCCAGGGCGTCGTCGTCCAGATGACGGCGAACAGCGACTTCTCGATCGGCAGATCGAGCTCGCGCACCGATTCATCGGTCATGCGGAACCGGACATAGATGGACGGCGACGTGTGGTCGCGGTACTCGACCTCGGCCTCCGCCAGCGCGGACTGGTCGTACGTGCACCAGTGCACCGGCTTGAGTCCCTTGTAGACCCCGCCCGTGGCGAAGAAGCGGCCGAGCGCGTCGGCAATGTCGGCCTCGTAGTCGAACGACATCGTCGTGTAGGGCTGGTCCCAGTTGCCGAGGACGCCGAGACGGACAAAGTCCTCGCGCTGCACGTCCACGTACTTTGCGGCGAACTGCCGGCAGGCGCGGCGGATCTCGGCCGGCGTCATCTCGGCGCGCTTCGAGCCCAGCTCCTTACCGACGGCGTGCTCGATCGGCAGGCCGTGGCAGTCCCATCCCGGCACGTAGGGGGAGTCGTAGCCCAGCATCGTGCGCGACTTCACGACGATGTCCTTGAGCGTCTTGTTCAGGGCATGGCCGATGTGGATTCTGCCGTTCGCGTACGGCGGCCCGTCGTGGAGCACGAACTTCGGCCGGCCGGCGGACTTTTCGCGAATGAGCTGGTAGAGGTTCATGCTCCGCCACTGCTCGAGGCGCTTCGGCTCGTTCAGCGGCAGGTTGGCCTTCATCGCGAAAGAGGTCGACGGAAGGTTGAGAGTTTTCTTGTAATCGCTGCTTTCGGCCATGTGACCGGCGAAACTACCAGCGGGGGTGGGGGATTTCAAGGCGCGCTATGCTTTCGGGCGATGTTCGACGTGACGGTCAACGGGCGCGCGATGACGGTGACGGCCAGCCGGGGCGCCGCCGGGAAGACGTTCGTGCGGGTGAACGGCAAGCTCGTGACCCGTCCGATCGGTGCGGAGGAGACCTCGCGGGAGCTAGTGCTGGACCGCCAGCGGTTTCGCCTGGTCCGTGAAGGCGAAGGGTGGGCCCTCGAGCGGATGGATGTGGGCCAGACACTCCCGTCTGTCCGGCCGAAGGGCCTGCCGTTCTCACTCCTCACCGGGGCGCTGATCGCCATCTCCGGCATGTGGATGTTCGCTTCGCTCCTGTTGCGCGTGGTCCACGACCGGACGATGGCACAGATGCTGGCAGCCGATGGCTCGCGCATCCAGCCGATGCTGGGGCAGATCGAGTCCATCGTCGTGAACCTGACGACCGGGATGCACATCGAAGCGGTGCTCTTCGCGCTGATCGCCGTGGCCGTGATGGTGCGCGCGCGGCTGGCGACGGAGATGTGCTGCTGGATGGCGCTGCTGACCGCGGCCGCCATGCTCGCGGTCGCCGACCGTGGCCTGCACGCGCATCTCTACCGCAACTTCGCGGCGATGCACGTGAAAACGGCTCTCTCCTCCGCGCATCTGCTCGGGAGCGCAATCATGGCGGCCACGGCGATTGCGGTGGCCATCGTCCTGCAGTTGGTTCACTCGAACGACAGCCGGCCGGCGGCCCAGCTCTCGCCGTCGGGACGCAGTTCCGCCGCACCTGGCCTCGGTTCCGGCGAATCGCCGAGCACCGTCTCGCCGAGCTGATTGATCGGTTCCCAGCACCAGGTGAACTCGAGGAGGATGCCGTCGCCGGCGATCGTCCGCGCTTCGCTGTAATTCTCGACGTCGAGCAGTTTCCGCCGGGCGATGGCGATCCGGTACTCGCCTCCGCCTTCGCTGAGATCGTCGAAGAGCGCTTCCCGTCCCGTGGCCGTGATGACGAAGGAGTTGCTGGTCGTGCGCGCCCACCCGAGCTCCACCATCTTGCGCAGCACCGTGTTGCCCTCGCTGCCGCGCAGGCGGACGACGCGCTTCTCCCGGAACTGCTCGTGCCGCGAGATCAGCTCGGAGGCGGTGTCGCGGCCGAGAGCGGCGTGCCCCTCGGGCGCCTCGTGACTGCCGAGAATCCAGACGCCGTGGAAGAGCAGGAAAAACAGGGCAAAAGCCAGCGGCAGGAGCGCCGGAGGCGCGCGGCGGACGGCGGCGATCAGTTGAGGGACGGTCACGGCCTGCTTGTGCCCGGAATCGTAGCCGATTAGTCTTTCACCGGGTCCATGCGAAAACTACTGGCGGTCACGGTACTGCTGCTGGCGGCGTGCAACGGCGCGAGCTCGCGCGGGGAGAAGCTGCTCTCGCGCGGCAAGTTCACGCAGGCGGAGAAGCTGCTGCTCGCTCACCTCGCCGACGATCCGGACGACGAGCGTGCCCGGCTCCTCCTCGGCCGCGTCCTGCTGCGGCAGCGGGAGACCGAGCGCGCCGGCTACGAATTCGAACAGCTCGACGGCTCCTGGCACAAGCGGATCGCGAAGGTCTATCGCGAGGAGCTCGACCTGGCCCGCCTGACGGCCGACGACCAGATCGTGGCGCAGTACGCGCGCGGTATCGTCCGCTACGACCGCAAGGGGAAGCTCGCCCTCTGCAGGGAGCTGCTCGAGATCGCGCGTGACCGTCGCATCAGCCGTCGCGAGCACGCGCAGGTGATGGTCGTCGCCGGGACCCTCGGGTCGTCCTGCCGTGCGGAGACGCTGACGACGCTGCGGACGTGGATCGCCGAGACCCCGCCTGCCGCTGGTGAGCATGCGGCGGAATCGCTGGCGAAGGCTGGGATCCGCATCGACCCCGAGGCGGCGAACGACTTCGCGCTGGCACTGCGCGACCTGGCGCTGAAGTACGAGCGGGATGGCTCCCGCTCCCGCGCCTCGTCGCTGCTCCTTTCGGCAGTGGATCTCGATCCCTCGATCGCGGACGAGCTGGAGACGGTGGTGCTGCGCTCCCGGCTTGCGGGGCGCGACGCCGACGACACCCGGCCGCGCGTGGAGGTGAGCGTCGTGACGCCCGATGCGCTCTTCGAAGGCGGGGATGCCCTGGAGATCTCGAGGCGGGTGATCCGCGCCATCGCCACGGCCGTGGAAGCCTACGCGGTGGACACGAACCGCTACCCGCCCGCGAGCAGCCCCTACGAGCTGGAGCGGTACCTGGTCCCCACCTACACGCAGAGCATCCCCTGGAGCGACGGCTGGGGAACGCCGATGGCGTACGCCACCGACCGCGCCGGCCAGAACTACCGGATCATCTCCGGCGGCCCCGACCGCCTCATCCACGACAGCAGCACGCGGGTGGGGGCGGAGGGCAGCAGCACGGACCTGATCTGGGAAAACGGCCAGTTCGTGAATGTGCCGGCCGGGGCGGGGGTACCGTTTCACGTCGGCGCAAGGCCGTGAGCGATCTCGGAGTGCGGTGGCGAACGCCACCGCTCTGCTACACGTGTACAAGAG
>DASWMP010000199.1:0-28114 GCA_036399695.1 Thermoanaerobaculia bacterium
TGCCGTGGTTGTCGCACCGAACGCGTTCAGCCGATACGCGTGGCGCAGCGCAGCAACCAGCGCCGCCGGCCGTGCCGGCCCGCCGGAGGCCCCCCGGTCGGTCTCCCCGTTCTACGGCAAGCCTGCGAGCAGTGACGCGATGCGCGCTTGCAGGTTGTCTGTGTCGATCGTCGTTGCTTTGGCTTTCTCGGCGAGCTGGCGGGCGCGGGTTGGATCGTGCGGGGCGATGTGCTCCGCCACCAGATAGTTCGTCCAGCCCTGCATCCAGCGGGGGAGCGGGCGTGATTCCGCGAGGAGCTGTTCGAGGAGTTGCAGGGCTTCGGCTGCGCCGGCGCCGTTGAGGCGGAACGTGGGGCGGACGTGGCCGGCGGCCAGGGCGACGTTGAAGCGCAGCTCGAGATCGTCCGGGAAGCGGGCCAGGAGACGGCGGCCGGCTGCGGCGTCTTCATAGAGGCGGAGGCGGTCGTCGTCGCTGACCTCGATGGGTTGCGGGCCGCCGAGGTGGGCTTCGAGGAAGGCGCGGGCAATCGGGTAGAGGAGGATGTTCGACGCGCCGCGTTGCGGGGCCGTGAGGCCGTCCGTGTTCGCCAGCAGCACCAGCGTCAGGCGCTGCTCCGGGACCTTCACCAGGAGGCCGGAGAAGGCATCGGGCCACCAGCTCGGATGCCACACCACGCGCTGCCCGGCGATCGTCTGCGTGTACCAGCCGAGGCCGTAGGGGAAGCCAGGCTGCGACGGTGTGAAGGCCTCGTTCAGGCGGTGCGGTGGCAGCAGGCGTCCTTCATCGAGGGCGATGCTGTACTTCGCCAGGTCGACGACCGTCGAGGAGAGGCCGGACGACGAGTGCAGGTCGAGTGGCGGCAGCTTCGACGGGACGGCGTTGCCGCTTTCGTCGATGCGGAACGGCTGCGCCAGCCCGCCGGTCTCGCCGCCGATCGTGCGCGTCAGGCCGGCTTTGTCGATGACCTTCGTCCGCAGAAGCGCGGCGAAGCTTTCCTTCGTCACCGCTTCCACGACGTTGTCCAGCCAGTTGAAGCGGGAGCTGTAGGCGAACCGCGTTCCGGGCTCGCCGCCGGACGTGTGCGACAGCACGTGGCGGATATGGATGCGGGGATTGACCTCCCAGTCGACGAGCTTCGCCACGTCCGCTTCGAGCTCGAGCCGCCCTTCCTCGGCGAGCTGCAGCATCAGCGTGGAGGTGAACGTCTTCGTGATCGACCCGATCGGATACAGCGTATCGGCCGTCCCGCTGCCGAACCCCTTCGCCAGCACGATCTTCCCGTCGCGGACTACCGCCACGGAGAGCGACGGGATCTTCAACGCCACCCGCTGGGCCTCGACCGTCTGCTCGAACGGCACGAGCGACGGCGCATGGGCACAGGAGACGGCAAGGAGCAGCGACGCAACCAGCAGGGCCTTCATAACCAGCCATACCGCCGCTCACGCCCCGAGGTTCATTCCCAGTATGGAGTGCGGCGGCGACGCCGGGTGGACGACCGCGGTCAAATTGAGGTCCGGCGATGTCGGTTTGAGGTCCCGCGATCATCGAGTTGAGGTTTGGCGATGTCGGTTTGAGGTTCGGCGATGTCAAATTGAGGTCCGGCGATCATCAAATTGAGGTCCGGCGATGTCGGTTTGAGGTCCCGCGATCATCGAGTTGAGGTTTGGCGATGTCGGTTTGAGGTTCGGCGATATCAAATCGAGGTCCGGCGATCATCGAGTTGAGGTCCCGCGATGTCGATTTGAGGTCCGGCGATCATCGAGTTGAGGTTTGGCGATGTCGATTTGAGGTCCCGCGATCATCAAGTTGAGGTCCCGCGATGTCGATTTGAGGTCCCGCGATCATCAAGTTGAGGTTCGGCGATTTCGATTTGAGGTCTCGCGATCATTAAGTTGAGGTTCGGCGATGTCGATTTGAGGTCCGGCGATCATCAAGTTGAGGTTCGGCGATGTCGATTTGAGGTCCCGCGATCATCAAGTTGAGGTCCGGCGATTTCGATTTGAGGTCCGCGATCATCAAGTTGAGGTTTGGCGATGTCGACTTGAGTTCCGGCGATTTCAACTTGAGGTCTGGCGATGTCAACTTGATTGTCCGCCGATATCGATTTGAGATCCGGGACCTCGATTTGAGGTCCAGCGACCTCAAATCACGTGACCGCCGCTCCGAGCCGTCAGCGAAGGGGACGATAGGACCCCACGGACAACGGACAACGAACAACGAGCAACCATCACCCAACAACGCCTCCACCCTCCCTTCACGCCGAATTTACCTCCCCTTCCTCTGGCATCCACGTGCGCGGCCGATTATCTCGGGCATGACTCTTCAGAAGCACATGGCCAGAGTTGTATCGATCCTCCTGACCGCCGGCCTCATCGCCTGTGGCGGCAGTGAGCGGACGCAGCAGAACACGGCTCCCGCGGGCGATGACGCGGGGAGCGGCAATCGGAAGGCGATCACGATCAAGGGCTCGGACACGATGGTCATCCTCGGGCAGCGTTTTGCCGAGGAGTACATGCGGAGGAATGCCGGCGTCGTGGTGCAGGTGAATGGTGGAGGGAGCGGGACCGGGATCGCGGCGCTGATCAACGGCACCGTCGACCTCGCGCAGTCGTCGCGTCCGATGAAAGAGAAAGAAACGCAGGACGTGCAGACGCGCCGCAAGGCGCAGCTCACCGAGACACCCGTGGCGCTCGACGCCCTGGCGGTCTTCGTCCATGGCAACAACAGCGTCAAAGAGCTGAGCCTCCGGCAACTCGCCGACATCTACACCGGCAGGATCACGAACTGGAGCCAGGCCGGCGGCACGAATGCGCCGGTCGTCCTGTACGGACGCGAGAACAGCTCCGGCACCTACGAGTACTTTAAAGAACATGTCCTGAGCAAAGCCGACTTTGCGCCGCGCGTGCAGACCCTGGCCGGGACGGCCGCGGTCATCAACGCCGTCTCGAAGGACGCGAACGGCATCGGCTACGGCGGCATCGCTTACGCGCAGGGCGTTCGCGCCATCGCCGTGAAGAAGGACGCCGCCACTCCGGGTGTCCAGCCGAACGAGGCGTCGGTGGCGAACGGTACGTACCCGATCAGCCGCAAGCTCTACTTCTACTGGGTCTCCACCGCGAGCGCCGACACGCGGCAGTTCGTGCAGTGGGCGATCTCGCCCGAAGGGCAGGCGCTCGTGAAGAACGTCGGCTACTTCCCTCTGTCCGATGCGCCCACGCCCGATGCGCCGCCGGCGGCGGCCCCGCAATGAACGAGCGTCTCGACCTCAGTCGCGGCGAGCGGGGGCGGGTCGTCCGCGACGCGCTGATGACCGGCATCTTCACGGGAGCCGGATGGGTGGCGATCGTCTTCATCGCCCTCATCTTTCTCTTCACCTTCCGGGAAGCGCTGCCGATCTTCACCGATGCCGCCACCGCGGCGGAAGCGAACCTCGGGAAGTTCTTCGCCGAGCCGCAGCCGGCCGCGACGCTGGAGCAGAAGTTCATCTGGCAGCCGGTGGGCGAGGAGCCGAAGTTCTCGTTCATCCCCCTGCTCTTCGGCACGCTCAAAGCGACGTTCGTCGGGCTGCTCTTCGCCTGTCCGGTGGGCGTGGCCGCGGCGCTGTTCTCCTCGGAGTTCGCGCCGCCGAAGCTCCGCGAGATCGTCAAGCCGGTCATCGAGCTCCTGGCCGGCATCCCCTCGGTCGTGCTCGGATTTTTCGCGCTGATGGTGCTGGCTACCTGGCTGCAGAACACGTTCGGCTTCACCTATCGGCTGAACGCCTGGAATGCCGGGCTCGCGCTCGGGATCGCACTGCTGCCGGTCGTCTTCACGATCAGTGAGGACGGACTGTCGTCGGTGCCGCGGCACTACCGCGAAGCGTCGCTGGCCATCGGCGCCACGAAGTTCCAGACGGCCTGGAAGGTCGTCCTGCCGGCGGCGCTGCCGGCCGTCTTCGCCAGCTTCGTGCTCGCCTTCGGCCGCGCCATCGGCGAGACGATGATCCTGCTGATGGCGGGCGGCAACGCGGCCATCACGTCGTTCAGCCTCAACGATCCGCTGCGCACGCTCTCGGCGACGATCGCCGCGGAGCTGGGCGAAGTCGTCTTCGGCGATCCGCACTACTCCGCGCTCTTCTTCATGGGGACGCTGCTCTTCGTCATCACCTTCGTCAGCAACAGCTTCGGCCAGTGGGTCATCGCCCGGATGCAGCGCCGGATGCAGGGAGCCGGGTGATGGCGGCCGCACCGTTCAGCGACGGCCTGACGTCGAGCCGCCGCCGCGGCCGCCGCGGCATCCTCGATTCGCTGGCCATCGGCGTGCTGGCGCTGAGCGTCGTCGTCATCCTCGGTCTTCTGCTGCTGATTCTCGGCGACGTCGTCTACCACGGCATCGGCCACATCTCCTGGGAGTTCATCACGCAGTCACCGCAGGAAGGGCTCACGGCCGGCGGCATCTATCCGGCGATCGTCGGGACGACGCTGCTCGTGCTGCTGATGACCGTGGCGGCGGTGCCGCTCGGCGTCGCCACGGCCGTCTACCTGCACGAATACACGCCTGTCGAAACGCCGCGGCAGGCGTGGGCGCGGTTCAAGTCGTCGAAGGGGCGCCCGGACCGGCCGAAGCTGCTGACCACGTTCCTCCTCGCGCTGCTGGCGACGGTCACGCGCAGCGCCGTCGCAAACCTGGCGGGCGTGCCGTCGATCGTCTTCGGCCTCTTCGGGCTCGGCTTCTTCATCCAGTTCGTCGGCCGCGGGATGGACCGCGCTTTCTCGGAGCCGGGCGAGATCGCCTGGGGGCAGGGGAACATCCTCTGGGCGGCCATGACGCTGGCCCTCCTGACGCTGCCGACCGTGATCGTGGCGACGGAAGAAGCGCTGCGCACGGTGCCGAAGGATCTGCGCGCGGCGTCGATCGCGCTCGGTGCGACGCGCTGGGAAACGATCCGCCGCATCGTGCTGCCGGGTGCGCTGCCGGGCATCATGACGGGGGCGATCCTCGGCATCTCGCGCGGGGCCGGCGAAGTGGCGCCGATCCTCTTCACCGGCGCGGCCTATTACCTGCCGTATCTCCCGGATGCGCTGACCAGCCAGTTCATGCACCTCGGCTATCACGTGCTGATCCTGTCGACGCAGAGCCCCGACGTGGAAGCGACGAAGCCGGTGCTGTACGGCACGGTCTTCGTCCTCCTCGTGCTCACCTTTCTTCTCAACCTCGCGGGGGTGCTGATTCGCGCCCGCACGCGCTCGAAACTCCGTGCCGGAGGGTCCTGACCGTGACGACCATCGATTACGCTCCCATGGAGCGCTCCGCTCCGCTCGTCGTGCCACCCCCTGTCGAAGCACGGCAGCCGCGCACCAAGATCGCGGTGCGCGATTTCAATTTCTTCTACGGCGACGCGCACGTGCTGCACGACATCGCCCTCGACATCCCGGAGAAGCAGGTCACGGCGTTCATCGGCCCGTCGGGCTGCGGCAAGTCGACGTTCCTCCGCTCGATCAACCGGATGAACGACATCATCCCCGGCGCGCGCGTGGCCGGCGAGCTGACGATCGACGGGCAGGACCTCTACGCGAAGAACGTGGACGTGGTCTCGCTGCGCCGCCGCGTCGGGATGGTCTTCCAGAAGTCGAATCCTTTCCCGAAGTCGATCTACGAGAACGTCGCCTACGGCCTGCGCATCGGCGGGGTGAAGGACAAGCGTCTGCTCGATCATGTGGTGGAGCGCTCGCTCCATCGCGCGGCGCTCTGGACGGAAGTGAAGGACCGCCTCGGCTCGAGCGCTATGTCGCTCTCCGGCGGCCAGCAGCAGCGCCTCTGCATCGCCCGCGCCCTGGCCGTCGATCCCGACGTGCTGCTGATGGACGAGCCAGCCTCGGCCCTCGACCCCATCGCCACGCAGAAGATCGAAGAGCTGGTGTACGAGCTGAAGGACAACTACACCATCGTCATCGTCACCCACAACATGCAGCAAGCCGCCCGCGTCAGCGACGGTACCGCGTTCTTCATGATGGGCAAACTCGTCGAGTACGCCCCCACGAAGACGATCTTCGAAACGCCTAGAGAGAAGCTGACGGAGGACTACATTACGGGGAGGTTTGGGTGAGGGCGCGCGCGGCGCGCGCCCCCCGCCCGGCCAGTTTTTGGTTTTTGGTTTTTGGTTGTTGGTGCTTCGCTTCACGACGTTCCCCTCGCAATGCGCAGCACCAACAACCAACAACCAAAAGCCAACAACCAACAACCAACAACCAACAACCAACAACTCCGCCCCACGCAGCAACACCCCCCAGCGCACCACACGGACAACCAACAACGGACAACGGACCACGATTAACAAAATGCGCCACTTCGACAGAGACATCGAACTACTCAAAGAATCACTGCTCCGGATGGGGGCGATGGTCGAGGACTCGATCAACGAATCCATCCGGGCGCTGCTCGAGCGCGACATGGCGGTCGCGGAGCGGGTCATCGCTTCTGACGACGCCATCGACCAGATGGAGCTGGACATCGACGCGCAGACGGTTTCGCTGATCGCCAAGATGCAGCCGGCGGCGGTCGACCTGCGCTTCGTCACCACGGCCATGAAGATCACGCCGGAGCTGGAGCGGATTGCCGACCTGGCCGTCGACGTCTGCGAGCGTGCCATCGAGCTGAATCGCGAGCCGCCGCTCAAGCCGCTGCTCGACATCCCCCGCCTCGCACGGATCACGCAGGACATGGTGCGCCAGTCGCTCGACGCCTTCGTCCGCCGCGACGTGGTGCTGGCCCGCGAAGTAATCCTGCGCGACGACGACGTGGACCTGCTCACCGAGCAGTCGTTCCGGGCGCTGCTCACCTACATGCTCGAGGACTCACGCAACATCTCCCGGGCCATCCGTTTGACCTTCATCGGCAAGTACTTCGAGCGGATGGCCGACTCGGCAACGAACATCTGCGAGATGGTCGTTTACCTGGTCGAGGGTAAAGTAATCAAGCACAGTAATGAATCGGCCTAAGCACACAGCCCGCATCGCCGTCATCGAGGACGACGCCGACCTCTCGTTCACGATCCGCCTGAACCTCGAGCGCGAAGGCTACGCCGTGACGACGTTCGCCAACGGCCACGAGGGGCTCGTCGGCGTGCAGCAGGGAGGCTTCGACTTTCTCGTCCTCGACCTCAACCTCCCGGACCTCGACGGCTTCACGATCTGCCGCGAGCTCCGCCGTAACGTGACGACCTCCAAGCTCCCGATCCTCATGCTCACGGCCCGCACGTCCGAGCAGGACCGCATCATGGGCCTCGAGCTCGGCGCCGACGATTACCTGACCAAGCCCTTCAGCGTCCGTGAGCTGCAGGCCCGCGTCGCCGCCATCCTCCGCCGCGCCCGCGGCACCGACGACGACGCCACCGTCTACGACGACGGCCACCTCCGCATCGACGGCCGCACCTTGCGCGTCTACGTGGACGGCGAGGA
Source organism: Thermoanaerobaculia bacterium (assembly GCA_036399695.1). GTDB lineage: Bacteria > Acidobacteriota > Thermoanaerobaculia > Gp7-AA8 > Gp7-AA8 > DASVEE01. Next base: position 7,438 of record DASWMP010000199.1, read on the forward strand.
AGTGAAGCTGGCCAGAAAAGAGCTCGAGCTCCTCTGGATCCTCGTCCGCAACCGCCCCTCCGTCGTCTCCCGAGACCGCATCCTCTCGGAAGTCTGGCAGATGGCGGAGGACGTTGAGACCCGGACCGTGGATGCCCACATCCGCAACCTGCGCAAGAAGATCGGCAAGGACCGGATCACGACCGTGATCGGGTATGGGTATCGGTTTGAAGTTTAGTGGTCATTGGTCAGCCGTCGGTGGTCGGTTGCTGTTGTTGGGAGACGCGGTTTTTGGTTTGTGGTTTTTGGTTGTTGGTTTTTGGTGGGGGACCGGTAACCTGAGTGCGCGATCACCACTCACGATCAAACGACGAACCCAAAACCAAAAACCAAAAACTAAAAACCAAAACTCGCCCAACTAACCACCGGCCACGCCCCACCACGCCCATGCACCCCCTCCGCGTCCTCCTGATCGTTTCCCTCGGCATTGCGGCCGCGGTGGCGTGGGCATTTGGGGCGTTGCTGGTGCGGGTTGGGCTGAGCTCGGGACCGGTCATCGTGTTGGCGGGCGTCGTGTTCGTCGCCTTCATGGTGCCTTGGGGTGGGGTGGGGTGGTGGGCGTTGCGGCGGGCTCGGGATCTGGATGAGCTGATCGACCGGACGCGGCGCGTGGCGGCGGGGGCTTACGAGCGCGCCATCGGGGACCGCACGTATCACGGCGAGCTCGATGAGCTGGGGCGCGCGGCCGAGGAGATGCGGGGGCTGATCGTGCGTCAGCGGGCGCTCTATACGGAGCATCGCGCGGCCATGGCGCAGATCGTCGCGTCGCTTGGTGAAGGCGTCATGGCCGTCAACGGGCAGGGGCACGTCGTCGTGGCGAACGAGCGCTTCGCCGAGATGTTCGAGAGCCACGGCAGCGTCGTCGGGCAGACGGTCGTCGAGGCCGTGCGCAAGCAGTCCATCGTGGCCGCCGTCGACCGGGCACTGCATGGGATGCCTTCGTCCGAGCGGGTGACGATCGGCGACCGCATCGTCGACGTGCGCGTCGTGCCGGTCAGCGGCTCCGCCGAGATCGCGGCCGTGACACTCTTCATCGACATCACCCCCATCGAGCGGCTGCAGCGCATCCGGAAGGAGTTTCTCGACGACTTCTCCCACGAGGTGCGCACGCCGCTGGCCGGACTGCGCTCCGCCACCGAGACCCTCGATCAGGGCGGGCTGACGACCGATCACGAACAGCAGTTGCGGAACGTGATGCTGCGCCAGCTCACACGCATCGAGCGGCTCGTGCAGGACCTGGCGGAGCTGAACCGTATCGAGTCCGGAGAGCTCGTCCTGCAGCCTCGTCCCCTCCATCTGAGGGAAGTGCTGACAGAGCTGTGCGAGGACTTTGGCGAGCTCTCGTTCGTCATCGACGGCGGGGATCCGGTGGCGAACGCCGATCCCACGCGCATCCAGCAGGTCTTCACGAACCTGCTGGATAACGCCCTCAAGCACGGCGGCAAAGGAAACGTGCACGTCGAGCTCGCGGGCGAGGGAGCCGAGGCCATCGTGCGCATCTCCGATGAAGGGGAGGGGATTCCGGCGGCGGAGCTCGAGCGGATCTTTCACCGCTTTTACCGGGTCGACAAGAGCCGGTCGCAGAAAGTCCCGGGCGTCGGCCTCGGCCTTGCCATCACCAAACATCTCGTCCTTCTGCACGGTGGCAGCATCCGGGCGTACAACCGGCAGGGCGGCGGCGCGACGTTCGAAGTGCGCCTGCCTGCGGCCGTGATATAAATCGCCCGCTTTCGTGAGGGGGAGCCCGAACCGTGTCACGATTTCGTCTGATCCCGCGTGAGGAAAAATTCTTCACCGACTTCCTGGCCATGGCCGATCAGCTTCGGGTAGGCGCACGCCTGCTCGAGGAGATGCTGGCCGTCGATCCCCCGGACCATAGCCGTGCCGAGGAGATCAAGGAAGTCGAGCACAAGTGCGACTACCTGACGCACGAGATCATCCAGCGGCTGAACAAGACCTTCGTCACTCCCATCGACCGGGAAGACATCCACTCGATGGCGAAGGCGCTGGACGACGTCATGGACTCGATCGACGACGTCGCCACGCTCATCCCGATGTACCGGATCGACAAGCTGCGCGGCGGTACGCGCGAGCTGGCGCGTCTGATCACGCTCCAGACCGTGGAGCTGCGCGTCGCCCTCGAAGCGCTCGAAAAGCGCGAACAGGTCCTCGGGCACGTGGTGCAGATCAACGATCACGAAGCCGAGGCGGACCGCATCCACCAGCAGGCCGTCGGGGCGCTCTTCGACGAGGAGCGCGATCCGATCATGGTCATGAAGTGGAAAGAGATCTTCGACATGCTCGAAGATGCCACCGACCGTTGTGAAGACGTGGCCAACCTGCTCGAGAACATTGTGGTCAAGCACGGCTGACGATGGTGCTACTCGTCGTCATCGCTGTGATCGTGGTTGCGTTGGTGTTCGACTACATCAACGGTTTCCACGACGCCGCCAACTCCATCGCGACGGTCGTCTCGACCCGTGTCCTCTCGCCCGGCCAGGCCGTCGTCTGGGCCGCCGTGTTCAACTTTGTGGCGGCGTTCACTTTCGGAACCGCCGTCGCCAAGACCATCGGCAAGGGGATGATCGATCTCTCGGCCGTCACGATGGGCGTCATCTTCTCGGGACTCATCGGGGCCATCGTCTGGGATCTCATCACCTGGTACTACGGCCTGCCGACCAGCTCCTCACACGCGCTGATCGGCGGCTATGCCGGCGCCGCGATGGCGAACGCCGGATTCGGCGCCATCATCCTGAGCGGCTGGATCAAGACGCTCATCTACATCATCCTCGCTCCGCTGATGGGGCTGACCCTGGGGCTTCTCATCGCCGTCGCGATCTTCTGGCTGTTCCGTCGCTGGACGCCGTTGCGGGTCGATCGTCTCTTCCGCAAGGGGCAGCTCGTCTCCGCGGCGCTCTACAGCCTCGGCCATGGCGGCAACGACGCGCAGAAGACGATGGGCATCATCGCCGGCGTCCTCTTCACCGCCGGCTACCTGAAAGAGTTCACGATTCCGGTGTGGGTAATCCTCGCCGCGCACGGGGCGATCGCTCTCGGCACGCTCAGCGGCGGCTGGCGCATCATCCATACGATGGGCTCGAAAATCACCCGTCTGCAGCCGGTGGGCGGCTTCGCCGCTGAGACCGCCGGCGCCATCACGCTGTTCATCGCCACGGTGTTCGGCGTCCCGGTCTCCACGACGCACACCATCACCGGTGCCATCGTCGGCGTCGGCGCGACGCGCCGGCTCTCGGCGGTAAGGTGGGGCATCGCCGGGCGGATCGTGTGGGCCTGGCTCCTGACGATCCCGATGTCCGCGCTGATCGGCGCCATCACGTTCCTGCTGGTGAGCCTCTTCGGCGGCAGGTGAGACAGAACCTACAGGTCCGATCGTTCTCTGCGCCTACATCACCGCCAGCAGAAACCCCGCTGCCAGCAACCAGAGCGCAAACGCCGCCACATAAAGCCGCATCGACACCTGCCGCCGCACGAGCAGCCACATCAGCAGAGCGCCGGTGCCGAGGATCGTCAGAGGGAACGTCCAGGCCGAGGATGGAACGTCCTGGCCGCTCCGGAGGTTGACCGCGGCGATGCCCAGAAGGACGAACATCGCAAGGCTCACCAGCAGCAGGATCGTGGCGAGGACGCGCGGCATCACCGACGAGCCCAGCACCATTCGGGCCAGAATTTTTCCGATATACTCCCCGTTTCCCCCGGCGTCAGGGATCATTCAATTCGAGGTAAGTTCAATGAAACCAGAGATCCATCCTAAGTATCAGCAGGTCAGCGTTCACTGTGCGTGCGGCGAGACCTGGACCACCGGCTCGACCCGCAAGGAGCTCCGCGTCGAGCTCTGCAGCAAGTGCCACCCCTTCTTCACGGGCAAGCAGAAGCTCGTCGACACGGCTGGCCGTATCGATCGCTTCCAGCGGAAGTACGCTAAAAAGGACGCGGCCAAGTAATGCGTCGCGCCTGGCTCGGTTCCGCGAAGTTGATCAGTGGTGCGTTCGGCGCGTTCACGAATGGTCTGACTTCGTCGATGCCGAGCGGGACTGCTGATAATGCCATCGGCTCTGCCGATCGGAACGTCGATATGTTGATCGGCGGTCAGGCAGTCATCGAAGGCGTGATGATGCGCTCCCTCACCGGCTATACAGTCGCCGTCCGGCAACCGGACGGCGGTGTGGCGCTGCGCCGGGACAAGCTCGTCTCCGTCACGCAGAAGTACCCGTTCCTCAAGATCCCGGTCCTCCGCGGCTCGGTCGTCCTGATCCAGTCGCTCATCCTCGGCATCCGCGCGCTGAACTTCTCGGCGAGCGCCTCGTCCGCGGGTGAAGAAGGAGAACCGGAGCTGTCGAACTGGGCCATCGCCAGCTCGATGGGCATGGCGCTGCTCCTCGGCGTCGGCCTGTTCATCCTGGCGCCGCTCGGAATCACGAACCTCATCCGGCACTACCTGCTGCCGGAGATGGGGAACGTGGCGTACAACGTCATCGACGGCATCATCCGGGCGGTCTTCTTCTTCATCTACATCCTGTCGATCTCGTTCATGGACGAGATCCGGCGCGTTTTCCAGTACCACGGCGCCGAGCACAAGACGGTCTACACCTTCGAAGCGAACGAAGAGCTGACGGTCGAGAACGCGCGCACGAAGTCGACGCTCCATCCGCGCTGCGGCACGAGCTTCCTGCTCTTCGTGATGGCCATCTCCATCCTCGTCTTCTCGCTGATCCCGTCGACTGCCCCGTTCGTGCTGAAGTTCGGCGCGCGCGTGGTGCTGATCCCGCTCATCGCGGGGCTCGCCTACGAGGTCATCCGCTTCTCGGCCCGCCACCTGAAGAATCCGGTCTGCCGCATGCTGATCCAGCCGGGCCTCTGGCTCCAGCGGATCACCACCAAGGAGCCGGACGACAAGCAGCTCGAGATCGCGCTCATCGCGCTCAAGGAAGCCCTGCTGTACGACGTGGTCGACGAGAAGCAAGCCGCCGTCGCTTAGCTACCGATTTGCATTTACCTGATGGGAAGGCGCCGCGTGCGTCTTCCCATTTTTTGTTTGTCGCGGAGTGAGGCACATGTTCGAAAAACTCGACGAAATCGAAAAACGCTATCAGGAGCTCCAGCGCAGGATCGAGGAGCCGGACGTCGTCTCCGACATGGCGGCCTATCGCGAGACGATGAAGTCCATCGCCGACATGCAGGACGTCGTGGCGAAGTACCGCGAGCTGCGCGACGTGCAGAAGCGCGTCGCCGACGCCCGCGAGCTGCTGCGCGCCGATGACGACATGCGCGAGCTGGCGGAGATGGAGCTGGCCGAGCTCGAGCCGAAGCTGCCGGAGCTCGAGCAGGACATCCGCATCCTCCTGCAGCCGAAGGACCCGAACGACGAGAAGAACGTCTTCGTCGAGATCCGCGCCGGCACGGGCGGCGACGAAGCGTCGCTCTTCGCCGCCGAGATGATGCGCATGTACATCCGCTACGCGGAGACGAAGCGCTGGAAGGTCGAGATCACCGACGCCAACTACTCGTCCGTGAACGGCGTCAAGGACGCGACGCTGCAGATCGAAGGCAACAAGGTCTACTCGAAGCTGAAGTTCGAGTCGGGCGTCCACCGCGTGCAGCGCGTCCCCGCCACCGAAACGCAGGGCCGCATCCACACGTCCGCCATCACGGTGGCCGTGCTCCCGGAAGTCGAGGACATCGACATCCAGGTCAGCGAAAAAGACCTGCGCATCGACACCTTCTGCTCCTCCGGCCCCGGCGGCCAGTCGGTCAACACGACCTACTCCGCCGTCCGCATGACGCACCTGCCGTCAGGCGTGGTCGTCTCCTGCCAGGACGAAAAGTCGCAGATCAAGAACCGCGCGAAGGCTCTCAAGGTCCTGAAAGCGCGCCTCTACGACATCGAACGCCTCAAGCGCGAAGCCGAGCTCTCCGCCACGCGCAAAGGCATGATCGGCTCCGGCGACCGCAGCGAAAAGATCCGCACCTACAACTTCCCCCAGGACCGCGTCACCGACCACCGCGTCGGCCTGACCGTCCATAACCTCCCCGAGGTCATGAACGGCAACCTGGACGTGATCATCGAGCCGCTGAACGCCCACTTCCAGGCGGAGAAGCTGCGGGAAGCGGTCGAGGCGAAGTAAGGGGCGGAGGTAGACTGACGCCATGTCCACTACGCTGGATGAAGCACGGAAAATCGCGATGCAACTGAGTGACGACGAACGTGCGTCCTCGAGTGAGGAGTTGGCCGCGAGCGTATTCGAGCCGGGAGTTCTCGGCGCCTGGCTCGAGGAGTCGGAGCGGCGGCTGGCTCGAATGCAGAGTGGCGAGGACCCGGGGCTGACGCTCGAACAGTTCTGGTCCGACGACGAGCCGTGAGAGTAACGCTCTCGCGGGCGGCGCGGCACGATCGACGTGAGATCGAGGAGTACTACCGTCACGAATCGCCCGCTGCAGCCGACCGGTTTCGGCAGCGGCTTCGGGCTGCCCTCGAATTCCTCGCGCGATTTCCACGCGGCGCTCCGCTGGTAGGTCCAAGTACGCGTGGAAAGATCATCATTGGATTCCGTACAGCCTGCTTTACGAAATCGAGGGTGGCGAAGTTCGGATAACGTCCAATCGCCTGTCACTACCGCGCACCCGGGGCGGCAAAGTTGGAGGTAGACTGAAGTCATGCGCACCCTTGATGCGATACGCGACGAAGCGTTGCAACTCAATGAAGAAGACCGCGGCGTTCTTGCCGATGCTCTCTGGGAGAGCTTCCTCACACCTGAGGAGCGCGAGCTCCAGGAAGAGTGGCTTGATGAGGCCGAGCGACGCATAGCGGATCTGGAGGCCGGCCGAAGCAGAACGATACCGGCCGAAGAGGTCTTTGCACGCTTGCGGACGAAGTACAGTGCCAAAGATCGTTCTGCACGATCACGCTGAACGGGAGCTCGAGGACGCGATTGCGTTCCTCGAGGAAGCGGCAGCCGGCAAGGGCTTGAGCTTTCTCGACGAGGTGCAGACCGCGTGCGAACGTCTCCTGGTCTTTCCAAAGATGGGGCGCAGCGTCAGAGGCGACGTCAGGCGTTGGGTGCTGCGCCAGCCGTGGAAGTACAGCATCCTCTATAGCGTGCGTGACTACGGCATCTACGTCGTGGCGATCGCGCACCACAGCCGGCGACCCACCTACTGGCGGAACCGCCTGCGATAGGATGCGTCCTCATGAAGGACCGCATCGACGCCATCCTGCGCCGCTCTCAGGCCGAATATCTCGAAACCCTGCTCCCCGCGCGCGACGCGTTGCTCGAGCAGATAGAAAAGTATGCCGAGGAGACGGGGCAGCCGATTGCGGACCCCGAGGTTGCGCAGCTCATGCGCGTCGTCGTCGGCATGAAGCGGCCGCGCCGGCTGCTGGAAGTCGGCACGAACATCGGCTACTCGGTGGTCGTGCTCGGCCGCGAGCTGGGCGAAGAGGCGGTGCTGGAGACGATCGAGATCGATCACAACACCCTCACCACCGCCCGCCGTTTCGTGGCCGAGGCGGAGCTGAAGTGCCGCGTCGTCTTTCACGAGGGGGCCGCGCTCGACGTCATCCCGCGGCTCAGCGGACCGTTCGACTTCGTCTTCATCGACTGCGTCAAGACTGAGTACGGCGATTACCTCGACGAGCTCCTGCCGAAGATGGAGACGGGCGGCGTTATCGTCTGCGACAACCTGCTCTGGAAGGGGCAGGTCGCGGACGGCGCCCATGATGCGCCGACGGACGCCCTCCGCGCGTTCAACAAGCGCATCACCAGCGACCCGCAGTTGCTCTCGACCGTGCTGCCGGTCGGCGACGGGACGGGATTGATCATCGTCCGCTGACGCGGAAACGCGTTGTCCGTTGTCCGTTGTCCGTTGTCCGTTTTTAGTGCTCCGCCAGAAAGCCCTCCATGTAGCGCCAGCACGGACAACGGAAAACGGACAACGGACAACGGACAACGGACACAACGCGTCGCGCAAAACAAAAAGGCCGGCACCCGAAAGTGCCGGCCCTCAACTGAGCAGCAGTAACTGAACTCGGGCTTACTTCGAGGCCGACGCGGCCTTGATCGTGCCGCGGACCGGAACCGTGAAGACCGGGGTCACCTTGTCGCTGGTGAAGATCTTCAGGTCGCCGGTGATGTCGCCCGGCTGGGCGTCCTTCTTGACCTGCAGCGTGACCTCGTACTCGCCCTTGTTGGCGGTCGGCTTCACTTCGGCCGAGACGCCCGGGACGCTCGTCTCGACCTTCGAGACGGTGAACGATTCCGGCACCTTCAGGTTGTTCGAGCGGAGGGTGACGGTGCGGGTGGCGGCGCTGTCGCTCGGGGCGACCGGTCCGAAGTTCACGCCCGTCGGCTCCACGCGGTAGGTCGGGCGGATGACGCCCGAGACGCTCACCCAGTAATCCGGCTGGTGCGTCGAGTTCGTGACGATGTGGATCTTCTCGGCGAGCGGGCCGACCTTGGCGTTCGGGCCACCGACCGTGATGTTGAGCTTGTACTGGTTCTGGTCTTTCTTACCGACGGTGGGGACGACGTCCGCACCCTCGTTCTTCTTGACGTCGACCTTGATCCACTCCGGCGTCTCGACCTTCACGATCTCGAACGGCTCGTTTTCCTCGGAGTAGAGCGTGACGGCCTGCGTCTCGGCGTCGCCCTGCAGCATGTTGAAGCGGACGAAACCGGCCGGGTAGGCCTCGACGTACGGCTTCACGACCGCGTGCACCGTGAGCTGAGCGCTCGGGGTGGACGGATCATTCGTCTCGATCGTGATCGACTTGGCGATCGGACCGGCGAAGTTGGTCGTATCGATGTGCGCGTTCACCTTGCCGGTCTGACCCGGCTTGATGATCTTGTCGAAGTCGGCCACGGTGCATCCGCAGGACGGACGGGCGGCGATGACCTCGAGGTCGGACGTGCCGGTGTTCTTGACGACGAACGAGATATCGAGCTTCTGACCCTTCGGAACCGTTCCGAAATCCTTGACGGGCTCGACGACCGTCAGACGCGGCGCCTTCGACGCCGCTTCGCTCTTTTCCTGAGCGAAGACCGGGGCCGTCATCGCGAGCACCATCGCCAGCGTGGCAAACATTCGCTTCGACATTGAGAGAAATCCTCCTGGTGAAATGAAAACCGATGTTGGGATACCTGGTTGCGAACATCCCGTCCAAAAGGGCCATTCCCCTCGGAAACGAATGTCGCTACCGACTCTTTGATTCTACATTTACGGCGCGATCTCCGGTGACGCTTCCGGAAAGCACGCTTTTTGCGTGGCAGCGAGCTGATGCCTCATCTGAAAGAACTCCCCGCCGTCAAACGCGTCTACCTGATCGGGATCGGCGGTACTGCCATGGCCTCACTCGCCGGGATGCTCCAGGAGCGCGGCTACGAGGTTGCCGGTTCCGACGAGCATGTCTACCCGCCGATGTCCACATACCTCGAGCGGCTCCGGATCCCGGTACTCGAGGGCTATACGCGCGAGCACCTCGAAACGTTCCGCCCGGATGTCGTGGTCATCGGAAATGTCGCGGCAAACACGAACCCTGAAGCGGTCGCCACCCTCGAGCTGGACCTGCCGTACACATCCATGCCCGAGGCGATCTACAACCTCTTCATTCGGGGAAAGCACTCGATCGTCGTCAGCGGCACGCACGGCAAGACCACCACCACGTCCCTGCTCGCCTGGATGCTCGAGGCCGCCGGGCGGGACACCAGCTTCGTGGTCGGCGGCATCCCCCTCAACTTCAATCAGAACTTCAAGTTAGGGCACGGACCCGACTTCGTGATCGAGGGGGACGAATACAACACCTCCTTCTTCGACAAAGGACCGAAGTTCCTCCACTACCACGCCAACACCCTGCTGGTGAACAACATCGAGTTCGACCACGCCGACATCTACAGCGACCTCCAGGCGATCATCGAAGCCTTCCGCAAGGCGGTCCGGCAGGTCGCGCCGGACGATTGCATCGTGGCCAACGGTGACGACGCCAACGTCCAGACCCTCCGCGGCGACGCGAAAGGACGCTGGCTGACTTTCGGCTGGGACCGGAGCCGCGACATCTTCGCCACCGATCCGGAGTTCGCCCCCGACTACACCGCCTTCACCGCCTGGTGGGAAGGGAAGGAGTGGTTCCGCTTCAAGTCCACCCTCTCGGGACGCCACAACGTCCTGAATGCCCTCGCCAACATCGCCATCGCCCGTCTGCGCGGACTCGAGGCGGAAGACATCCAGAAGGGGCTCGGCACCTTCCAGGGCATCAAGAGAAGGATGGAAGTGCGCGGCGTCGAGCGCGGTGTGACCGTCATCGACGACTTTGCCCATCATCCGACCGCCATCGCCACGACGCTCAACGGCGCGAAGAAGCGCTACCCCGGCCAGCGCATCTGGGCCCTCTTCGAGCCGCGCTCCATCTCCAGCAGCCGCAAGGAGTTCGAGGCCGGCTACATGGAGGCGTTCCACGAGGCCGACCGGGTCATCATCGGCCCCATCTATTACAAAGAGCGCTACGAGACCCGGTACGGCCTCGAGCACATGATGTCCGTCCCGGCCATCATCGAGCGGCTCAGCGCCGACGGCGTCCCGGTCGAGCAGATCGACGATTTCGACGACATCGCCCAACGAATCGCCTCCGAAGCCAAGCCGGACGACGTCGTGCTGGTCATGTCCTCGGGCGCATTCGGCGGCGTCCACGAGAAGATCCTGGCCGCTTTGCGAGGGGAATAGCACCTCGGGCACTGCCGTTGGCTCGGGTTCAACCCCGAACCCAGAGGAGTAGCCATGCCCGAGAACAAAGCGCACGAGCTGCTGCGGAAGCACAACATCAATGTCGAGGACGTGAAGGATCGCCGCACGACCCTGCACCACCTCCGGCACATTGTCCATTCCGAGCAGTTGCCGTTCGACGTCTTCAAAGCGCTCGTCAAGATGCGCCGGTAGTTCGTTGGGCGGTCGGCAGTTGGGCGGTTGGGCGGAAGTTGACGCCGATCTGCGCACCAGCCTCCGCCCGGCCCCTGCTCCCGCCCAACTGCCCAACCGCCAACCGCCCAACTGAAGCTACAATACCCCGCTCTACTTGCCTGGGGGTATGGACGTTGGGTTTCCGCGAAGATGCGAATGCTCTGATTCAGTCGAAAAAGTTCGATGATCTCGAAGCGCTCTGGATGAACCAGATCGAGCGCGATCCTGCAGACGTCGAGACGTTCATCACTATCGCGAAGGCGCTCCGCAAAGCCGAGCAGCGCACGCAATCCGACACACTCCTTGGCCTGCTGGGTGACGTCCTCAAAGAGCGGCAGCTCTGGCCGCAGCGCCTCCAGGTCCTCAAGGAGATCGGCCGTCTTTCCAAGCACGTGACGCAGCTACGGCCTCAGATCGAGGAAGCGCTGCGCAAGACCTACGGGTCGCGCAAAGCCTTCAACCGCGCCATCCAATTCGTCAACTTCTCCGATCCCACCAGCAACCCCGTCGAGAAAGCCGAGAAAATCGAGACCTGGCTCACCTACGACGAAGGGGAAGTCTTCTTCATGGCCGGCCGCGGCGCCGGCATCGTCACGGAGCTGAACCCCGAGCTCGGCCTGGCCCGCCTCGATTTCGAGAAGGACAAGCGCCTCTCGATGCCGCTCGGCGCCGCCGCCAAGAACCTCACGCCGCTGCCCGAAGGGCACGTGCTGCGCGAAAAGTTCAAGCACCAGGACAAGCTGCGCAAGGAAGCGGCTGCCTCGCCATCGCAGTTCGTGGCTCGCATCCTCCAGAGCTTCGGCCGTCCGATGACGATGCCCGAAATCCGCGACGCCGTCATCGGCATCGTCGACGAGAACAAGTGGACGTCCTGGTGGACCGCGGCGCGCAAGAACGCGCAGGTCGTCGCCAGCGGCACCGGCGCGAAGGCGACGTACGCCTGGTCCGGCTCCGCCGGCGACGCTGAGAAGGCCGTGCAGCGCGACTTCGAGCGCTCTGACCCGAAAGGCAAGCTCGAGCTCGCACGCAAGCACAGCGGCCGCTCGAAAGAGCTGGCCGACTTCTTCTCCAATGCGCTTGCCGCGGAAGCGGGCAGGCTCGCGAAGACCGATCCCGCCTTCGCCTGGCAGATCCTCACGGTCCTCGAATCGCTTCCCGGCTCCTACACCGCGCCGCTCGATCCCGCCACGCTCATCACCGGCGCGCTCGCGTCGCGCACCGTCGCCGCCATCGGGGACAAGCAGCTCCGCGAGAAGGCCCTCGGCGTCATCCGGCAGAACCACCCCGACTGGCCCAAAGTCTTCAGCGAGGTCTTCTTCCTCGACGAAGACCCGAAGATCCTCACGTACATCATCACGGAACTGGAGAACGCCGAGCAGACGGAGATCCGCGACCGCCTCATCGACGAGACGCTTCGCTATCCGCGCCGCCACCCGCGCGCCTTCTACTGGTACGTCAAGCGCCTCAACGACGACGAGAAGAGCCTCGGCGATCGCGCCACCTACAACCTGCTCTTCCAGATGCTCGACGCGCTCACGCACGACGAGTTCTCCGGCGTCCGGGCCCGTCTCAAGGACTTCTTCGAGAAGGGCGGCCTGGCCATCCGCATCGTCATGCAGCAGGACAACGAGGAGCAGGCCCGCAAGCTCGTGGACACGCTCGACCGCTACGGCGCCCTCGAGGAGTACCGCCGCGACATCCTCAAGAACGCGGCGCACATGAAGTACCCGACGCTTCGCGAGCCGCAGGCCGAGCCGGTCTACGCCACCGCGGAGATGCTCGAGAAGAAGCGCGCCGAGCTCACGCACCTCAAGACCGTCGAGATCCCGGCGAACTCGAAAGCGCTGCAGGCCGCGCGCGAGATGGGCGACCTGCGCGAGAACTTCGAATACAAGGCCGCCCGCTCCCGTGCCGAGTACCTTTCGGCGCGCGTCGGCGAGCTGGCCTCCGAGCTGTCGCGCGTGCGGGTCCTCGATCCGAACCAGACCGACACCAGCGTCGTGCGCATCGGCACGAAGGTCACGCTGAGCAACGGTGACGTCCTGCGCGACGTCACGATCCTCGGCCCATGGGAGTCGGATCCGGAGCGCGGCATCTACTCGAACCAGTCGGAAGTTGCGAACAAACTGATCGGCCACGCGACCGGTGAAATCGTCTCTTTCATGGGCAACGACTACATGATCGAGAGCATCCGGAAGTGGACGGAATGAGCGTAGAATTCTGCCGCTGAACGCCTTAGTCCAAAGGAGATCCCATGACGTACGTCATCGCTGAACCTTGCGTCACCACGAAGGACACGGCCTGTGTCGAGGTCTGTCCGGTGGACTGCATCCATCCGCGCAAGGACGAGGGGGATTTCGAGAAAGAAACGATGCTCTACATCGACCCCGAGGTCTGCATCGATTGCGGAGCGTGCGAGCCGGCCTGTCCGGTTCAGGCGATCTTCCCGCAGGACCTCGTGCCGGAGAGGTGGGCCGAGTACACCCAGATCAACGCTGACTGGTACAAGAATAAATCGTGATTTCCCGGCTTTGTGATCCAGCTCACTAGACAGGCATCGTCGCGTTGATGTAGTCTCTTTCCAGATCGAAACCGCGCCGGAAAACGGCAACAGAGGGGCGTACAGCCCCTCTTTTTTTTGCTCGCAGTTCTTTGAAAATCGTTCGAGACCCTTCAGCTTGCGCCCACCTCGGACCCAACCACGGAAGAGCGGGCGAATGGGCGTGCCTCCGTGGTCAATTGCTGAAGCTACCTCTCTCTCTCTGCAACGCGGGCCGGAGGGTCTCGAACGATCGTCAAAGACAAAAGGGCAGGTCCCGTAAGGGCCTGCCCTTTTTGTTTTTGGTGGCGATGAAAAGCGAAGTCAGAACGCAGAACGCAGAACGCAGAAGTCAGAACGTTGAAAAGTGCGCACCGGAAGCCGCTGCGTTCTCAATTCTGCGTTCTGCGTTCTGACTTCGCTTTTTCCTCTACCCGAAGATCCCCCGCTTCAGAATCCCCATCAGCCCACGCGTGACTTCCTTCGTCACGGTCCCCATCACCTGCTCACCCATGCTCTTCCCGCGCCTCCGCGCTGTGCGGGGCGGTGAGAGGGGCTTCGGCTCGCGAATCTTCGCCGGGCGTCGTGAGGGCGTCCATTCCTCTTCCCGCGTCTCCTGCGCCGCGGCTTCGGCCAGTTTGCGCTGCAGGATCTCGTGGGCGCTCTCGCGGTTGATCGGCGTCCCGTACTTGGCCGCCAGCGCCGATCCGGTACGCAACTGTGCGTAAGTGGCATCGTCGATCGCCGTCATCGAGGAGCAGGGCGCCAGTACCTGAATCGTCGCCACGGGCGTCGGTACGCCGCGCGGATCGAGCACGCTCACCAGCGCTTCGCCGATGCCCATGCTCGTGAGCGCACGGGCCACGTCCACGTCCGGGCTCGGCGGGAACGTTTCGGCCGTCGCCTTCACGTTCTTCGCGTCCTTCGGTGTGAAGGCGCGGATGGCGTGCTGGACGCGGTTGCCGAGCTGCGCGAGCACGTCCTCGTCCACGTCCTTTGGCGTCTGCGTAATGAAGAAAACGCCGATGCCTTTCGAGCGGATGAGCCGCGCCACCTGCTCGATGTGCTCGACGAGCGCGGATGAGGCGTCGTCGAAGAGCTGGTGCGCCTCGTCGAAGAAGAAGACGAGCTTCGGCTTGTCCGGATCGCCGACTTCCGGCATCCGGTAATAGAACTGGCCGAGGAGCCACATCAGGAACGTCGAGTAGAGGCGCGGTTTGTCCTGCACGTCGGCGAGCGAGAGGATGTTGACGACGCCCTTGCCGTCGACGGTGCGCAGCAGGTCGGCGATATCGAGCTCCGGCTCGCCGAAGAACCGCGACGCCCCCTGCTGCTCGAGCTCCACCATCTTGCGTATGAGCACGCCGACGGTCGCCGGCGACATGCCGCCGTACTGCTTCAGCTCCGCTTTCCCTTCGCCGCCGAGGTAGTGGAGCACGCCGCGGAGATCCTCGAAATCGAGGAGCGGCATCTTCCGGTCATCGCAATACTTGAAGACCATCGCCAGGACGCTCTGCTGCGTCTCCGTGAGATCCAGCACCTTGCTGAGCAGCACCGGACCGAACGACGAGACGGTGGCGCGCAGTTGCGTCCCGCGGTTCCCCGTGAGGCTGAAGAACTCCGCCGGGAAGCTCTCCGGGACGAACTCGCGGCCGATCGACTTCATGCGGTTCGTGAGGCGCTCGTTCGCTTCGCCCGGTCTGGCCAGGCCTGCCAGGTCGCCTTTCACGTCCGAGAGGAAGACCGGGACGCCGGCGCGGGAGAGCCCTTCGGCGAGGAGTTGCAGCGTGCGCGTCTTCCCGGTGCCGGTCGACCCGGCGATGAGGCCGTGTCGGTTGAGCATGGCGAGAGGGACGGCGACCGCCTGGTCGCCATGAGGGGAACCGTCCTTCAGGACGTGGCCGATTTCGATCGTGGTCATGGGTCCGCAGTCTATCCTTGCGCCATGAAAATCGGATTCATCGGACTCGGCGCCATGGGATACCCGATGGCGCGCCACCTCGCCAAAGAACATGAGGTCATCGTCTGGAACCGCACGCCGGAAAAGGCGGAACGCCACGCACGCGAGCACGGCACGACGCTCGCGCAGGACCTCGCCGACTGCGCGGGGGCGGACGTCATCCTCACGATCCTCCCGACGAGCAAAGAAGTCGACGAGATCGTCAGTCGCCTCATCGACCAGGTCAAGCCCGGCACGCTCTGGATCGACGCCACCAGCGGCGATCCGAACGTCAGCAAAGAGACGGCGGCACGGCTGGCGGCGAAGGGAATCGAATTCGTCGACGCACCGGTGACCGGGGCCGTCGTCGGCGCAGAGAACGCCACGCTCACGATCATGATCGGCGGCACGCCCGACGGCTTCGCCCGTGCGAAGGAAGTCCTCCGCCTGAACGGCAAGACCATCATTCACGTCGGGCCGATCGGCGCCGGCCACGCCATCAAGGTGCTGACGAACTCCATCATGGGAGCGACGGTCTGGATCACCTCCGAGTGCATGCTCCTGGCGAAGCAGTACGGCATCGACATGAAGACCGCCTTCGAGGTCACGAACGCTGGCAGCGGCCGCTCGAACGCCTCGGAGAATCTGCTCCCCAAGCGCCTCGTCGACGGCGAATGGCCGCTCGTCTTCAAGCTGGCGTTGCACGACAAGGACATCCGCATCGCCGCCTCGCTCGCGCACCAGCAGCACGCGTCAACCCCAATGCTCGCCCTCACGACCCAGCTCTTCTCCGCTGCCCTGCACCAGCTAGGCGAAGACGCCGATTACATCGAGGTGGCGAAGATTGTCGCGCAGATGAACGGGACGGACTGGGCGTAGCCCCGTTGTGCGTTGCCGGTTGCTCCACTGCCCGACCGATACCCTCGTGGGAGGGCGCAAATCACAAGCGCCCGCTCACCGACAACGGACACCGACAACGAACAACGCCCCTCTAAAACGTCGACCGGATCTGCCCCCCATCCACCTGCAGCGACACACCGGTGATGAAGCTCGCCCGCTCGCTGCACAGGAAAGCGACCGCGTTCGCCAGCTCCTCCGGCCGCCCGTAGCGTCCGAGCGGGATCTGTTCCGCCGCTTTCTGCAGGTAAGCCTCCGGCGTCGTGCCGAGATCCTTGGCCCGGATCTCCGAGAGCTGCTTCTGCCGGTCCGTCATGAAATGGCCGGGCAGCACCGCGTTCACCAGGATGCCGTCTTTCGCCACCTGATCGGCGAGCGTCTTCGTCAGCCCGGAGATGCCGGCGCGCAAGGTCGAGCTGACCGTCAGCAGCTCCGTCGGCTGCTTTGCCACCAGCGACGTGATGTGGACGATGCGTCCCCACTGCCGCTTCTGCATGTCCGGGATCACCAGGCGGCAGAGGCGCACGACGTTCATCAGCGTCGACTCGATGCCGCCCGCCCATTGCTCGTCCGTCAGCTTCATGAACGGCGCGGCCGGCGGTCCGCCGGTGTTCGTCACCAGGATGTCGACCTGTCCGAAATGGGCGATCGTCTCGTCGACCCAGCGCTGCAGGTCCTCCGGTTTCGAGACATCGCACGAGACCGTGAGCGACCTGTCGGACTTTGACGGTGAGAGCGAGCGGGAGCAGGTCGAGACGCGGCAGCCTTCATCCGCGAGCGCCTCGGCGACGGCGCGGCCTAGCCCTTTGCTGGCGGCGGCCACCATCGCGACACGGTTCTGCAACTCGAAATTCATGCTCCCGACGTTAGCATGGCGGTCCGGAATTCAGGAGGCTCCACTTTGCGCAAGCTCATCACCCTCACGATCGCGATCCTCGCCGCCCTGCCGGCCGCCCTGCCGCTCAGGGCCGACGAAGGGATGTGGCTCTTCAACAAACCGCCGCTCCGCCAGTTGCAGCAGCGCTACGACTTCACGCCCAGCGCCGCCTGGCTCGACAAGCTCCAGAAAGCCGCCGTCCGCTTCAACAACGGCGGCTCCGCCTCCTTCGTCTCGCCTGATGGCCTGATCATCACGAATCATCACGTCGGCTTCGACTGCATCCAGAAGCTCAGCACCGCCGAGCGCGATCTCGTCGCCAACGGCTATCGCGCCAGGACGCGCGCTGACGAGCTGCAGTGCCCCGACCTCGAGATCAACGTGCTGATGTCGATCGAGGACGTCACCTCCCGCGTCAATGCCACCGCGAAGCCCAACATGTCTTCGGGCGACGCCGAAGCCGCCCGCCGCGCCGCCCTCAACGCCATCGAGAGCGAGTCGGTCCAGAAGACCGGCCTGCGCAGCGACGTCGTCACGCTCTACCAGGGGGCGCAGTACCACCTCTATCGCTACAAGCAGTACACGGACGTGCGGCTCGTCTTCGCGCCGGAGGAAGGCATCGCCTTCTTCGGCGGCGATCCGGACAACTTCGAATACCCCCGCTTCAACCTCGACATCTCCTTCTTCCGCGCCTACGAGAACGGCAAGCCGGTCAAGCCGGACGCGTATCTCACCTGGAACGCGACCGGCGCGAAGGAAGGGGAGCTGGTGCTCGTCGCCGGCCATCCGGGCGGCACCGATCGCATCGACACCGCCACTCATCTCGCGTTCCTGCGCGACGTCAGCTATCCGTGGGTGCTGAATTACCTGCGCCGCCAGGAGCTGATGCTCGAGCTCTACTCCGAGCGCGGCACCGAGAACGCCCGCCGCGCCCGCGACGACCTGCTCAGCATCGAGAACTCCCGCAAGTCGTACCAGGGCTCGCTCGGCGCCCTGCAGGACCCGGCGCTGCTCGCGCGCAAGCGTGCCGAGGAGCAGAAGTTGCGGCAGGCGGTGACCGCGAATCCGGAGCTGCGCGCGCAGTACGGCGAGGGCTGGGACATCATCGACAAGGCCATCGCGAAGAGCCGCGCCATTTACGTCGAACGGCAGATGCTCGTCTCCGGCTATGCCCTGGCCGGAGATCTCTTCTCCAAAGCGCGCACGCTCGTCCGCTACGCAGACGAGACGCAGAAGCCGAACGAACAGCGCCTGCGCGAGTTCCGCGAGACGAACCTCGAATCAGTTCGCTTCGGCCTGCTCGCCGAGCCGCCGTTCTACGCCGACCTCGAGACCGCCAAGCTCGCGGACGCGCTCAGCTTCTGGATGGAGAGCACGCCCAACGATCCGCTCATCGCGCAGGTGCTGAACGGCAAGTCGCCGCGCCACCGCGCCGTGGAGCTCGTCCAGACGACCGAGCTGGCCGACCCGCGCATCCGCAAGGAACTGCTCGAAGGGGGCAAGGCGAAGATCGACGCGTCGAAGGACCCGATGATCGTCGTGGCCCGCCTCGTCGACGCCCGTTCGCGCGAGCTGCGCGGCCAGTACGAATCCGAAGTGCAGGAGCCGCTGCGCCAGGGCTACGCGAAAGTCGCGAACGCCAAGTTCCACGCCGGCGGCGACGACGTCTATCCCGACGCCACGTTCACTCTGCGCCTCGCCTTCGGCAGCGTGAAGGGCTACACCGCCGACGCCCGCGTGCAGCCGTGGACCACGACCTTCGCCGGTCTCTACGAGCGTGCCGGCGAGCACAAGAACGCCGCCCCCTGGGCGCTGCCGAAGAGCTGGAGCGACGCGAAACCGAAGCTGAGCATGACGACGCCGTTCAACTTCGTCGCCACCATCGACTCCGTCGGCGGCAACTCCGGCAGCCCGGTCGTCAACCGCGCCGGTGAATTCGTCGGCATCCTCTTCGACGGCAACCTGCCGACGCTCGGCTACTCCTTCGCCTATCAGGACGTCGACGCCCGCTCCATCGCCGTCCACTCCGCCGGCATCATCGAAGCCTTGCGCAACGTCTACGGCGCCACGGAGCTGATCCAGGAGCTGACGAAGACCCGATGACCCAGACCTGCCCCAACTGCGGCTCCGACCGCGTCCGCCGTGGCGGCCGGCGACTCTGGACGATCTACCTCGTCCTCATCGCCGCCGCCATCCCCGCGGTCCTGATCCTGAAACTCAACGCCGCCATCATCGGCGGCATCATGCTCGCCGTCATCGTGCTGGCGAATCTCGTCTTCAACGAGCGCATCTGCGCCGAGTGCGGACAACAGGTGTGACGGGGGGACGCGGTTGCGTTGCTCGTTGCTCGTTGTCCGTCCGGTAGTGGTCGGCGGGCGGGTTTTGGTTTTTGGTTTTCGGTTGTTGGTTTTTGGTGCCCCCCCGCGAGAGTCCCCGAGAACCCACCAAAAACCAAAAACCAAAAACCGAAAACAAGCAACCAAACCAACAACCCGGGAACACGGACAACGGACAACGAGCAACGGACAACGGAACACGGGCACCGGAACACGGACACCGCCCCGGCGTCAATAATGTCCCTTGCTCTATCGGCGCCCGTGGTGCATATCAAACGAGCATGAAGACATTGCTCGCGCTTGCGCTGTTCGTTGCCGTGCCGCTGGTGGCGCAGACTCCGCCGCCGCAGTTCACGTACATCATGCCGGTCTACGGTGCAGCGCGTGGCGTCGACGCCGACTTTGAGGCGCTCGTCACCGTCACGAACCTCGGCAAAACCGAGGCTACCGTGCGCATCGGCGAGATCTTCTCGGCGGGGAACTGCCAGGCGCCGGTCACGACTTCGTTCAAGCTTGCTGCAGGCGACACGCGTCTCTTCATCGAGCTCTTCTGCTCCGGGCTGGCCGCCTTCACCTTCCTCAGCGACCAGCCGCTCTCGATCACCAACGACATCGTCGGCAAATCGTTCTCGCCGGCGAACCTCGAGACGCGGCAGGGGATCGCCGTGCGCAGCGAGTGGCTCCCGGGCAACCGCACCTTCATCTTCACGAACATCGAGATCGAGACCGTCGGCGACAACCGAGCCCGCGCCAACCTCTTCCTCGTCAACCCGAACGCCACCCCGATCAACGTCTCCGTCACCACGCGGCGCCCCACCGCCACCGTGCCGAGGTACAACATCACCTCGACCGTCGTCACCGTCCCGGCCAAATCGCTGCTCGTCCACTCCCTGGCCCAGGCCGAAGAAGCCGGCACCTGCGACATCGCTCAGCTCTGCAATGTGAACCACCAGGTGCTGGTGAACTCATCCGCCCAGTTCTACGCCGGGGTCTCGTCTCTCCGTTTCGTTCACGGCTACTGGCGCGATCCGCTGCTCTTGCAGTGAACCAGTTGGCGGTTGGCAGTTGGTGGTAGGCAGTGGAAC